>DISA01000020.1:0-9890 GCA_002421915.1 Gallionellaceae bacterium UBA6222 | reverse complement strand
GGCGATGCGGCGCGGCAGCGAGAAGGTGTTGAAGGGTATGCCGCCGGTGCTGGAATTCGCCAAGCGCACAGAGGAGCATCTGAAAGGCATGATGATGCCGGGTACGCTGTTCGAGGAATTTGGTTTCAACTATATTGGACCCATCGATGGCCACGACATCGATGTGTTGCTCGATACGCTGGCCAATATCCGCAAACTGGAAGGGCCGCAGTTTCTGCACATCGTCACGCAGAAGGGCAAAGGTTACGACAAGGCGGAAGCGGATTGTCTGCTCTATCACGGCGTGGGCAAGTTCGACCGCACCAGCGGCATCATCCCCAAGCCGGCGCCGCACCAAAGCTATACCCAGGTGTTTGGCGACTGGTTGTGTGACATGGCGGCGCAGGATGAAAAACTGGTCGGCATCACCCCGGCAATGTGCGAGGGTTCCGGCATGTCCGGGTTTGCCGAGCAGTTTCCGCAACGTTACTTCGACGTGGGTATCGCCGAGCAACACGCGCTGACTTTCGCTGCCGGCCTGGCGTGCGAAGGCTACAAACCGGTGGTGGCGATTTATTCCACTTTTTTGCAGCGTGCCTACGACCAACTGATTCACGACATCGCCATCCAGAATCTGCCGGTGCTGCTCGCGATCGACCGCGGCGGCTTGGTCGGCGCGGATGGCGCAACCCATGCGGGCAGTTTTGATCTGAGCTATCTGCGCTGCATCCCGAACCTGACGGTGATGGCCCCTGCCGATGAAAACGAATGCCGCCAGATGCTGTACACCGCTTACCGCATGGACACTCCGACGGCGGTGCGTTATCCGCGCGGGGTCGGTCCCGGTGCGGTGGTGCAACAGGCGATGCAGGCACTGCAGGTGGGCAAGGGTGAGCTGTGCCGCAGCGGCAAGCAGGTTGCGATTCTCGCTTTTGGTTCGATGCTGACCCCGGCACTGGTTGCGGCCGAACAGCTGGGTACGAGCGTGGCCAACATGCGTTTCGTCAAANNAACTGCTGGTGACGGTGGAAGAAAACACTGTGCAGGGCGGGGCGGGCAGCGCGGTGGCGGAGTGTCTGGCGCGGCATGGGATGGTCATTCCTGTACTGCATCTGGGTTTGCCTGATCATTTCATCGAGCAGGGTGATCCCGTTCAGTTGCTCGCCGATTGCGGCCTGGATGCCGCAGGCATCGTACGCAGCATCACCGCCACGCGGAATAATTAACCCGAGTAATTCCGTCGGGAATTGTCTATAATCCCTGCCACCCTACCTTAACGAGAGGTTCAGCATGAATTCAATTTCACCCATTCCCGATGTGCAAAGCAGCGCCGATATACGTCACCTTGCGATCAACAAGGTGGGTATCAAAAGCATTCGCCATCCGATCCAGGTCAGCGACAAGAGTATCGGCGTGCAGCACACCATTGCCACCTTCAACATGTATGTGCACTTGCCGCACAATTTCAAGGGTACGCACATGTCACGTTTTGTGCAGATTCTGAATCAGCACGGGCGCGAGATTTCAGTTCAGTCATTCGAGGGGATCCTGCGCGAAATGGTGGAAAAACTTGAGGCAAAATCCGGATACATCGAGATGGCCTTCCCTTATTTCGTCAACAAGACGGCACCGGTGTCCGGCGTGCAGAGCCTGCTCGATTATGACGTGACTTTCATCGGCGAAATCATTGAAAGCAAATACCGTTTCAGCATGAAGGTGCAGGTTCCGGTGACCAGCCTGTGTCCCTGTTCGAAAGAGATTTCCGAACGCGGTGCACACAACCAGCGTTCGCACGTCACGCTTACCGTGCGCACCCGCAGTGTGGTGTGGATCGAAGATATGGTGCGCGTGGCGGAAGATCAGGCATCGAGCGAACTGTACGGTTTGCTCAAGCGTCCGGATGAAAAATTCGTCACCGAGCGTGCCTATGATCACCCGAAATTTGTCGAAGATATGGTGCGTGATGTGGCGGCCGCGTTGAATGCGGATGAACGCATCGAAGCATACATCGTCGAATCGGAGAACTTCGAATCGATCCATAATCATTCGGCCTATGCGCTGATCGAAAGAGATAAAACAAAAAATTGAGGATGGGGGATAACGAACGCATGATCCAAACACCGCGCGTCCCAGAATGAAACCCGTCGCCATCTTTCGCCACCTCACCATCGAAGGCCCCGGCTACCTGGCGCAATTTCTCGACCGACATGCCATCCCATGGCAGCTCATCCGCATTGATGCGGGCGATCCCGTACCCCCTGCTGCGGAGGTATTTTCCGGTCTTGTCTTTATGGGCGGGCCGATGAGCGTGAACGACGATCTGCCATGGATTTTGCAAGAGTTTGCGCTCATCCGCGACGCGTACACAAAAGATATTCCCCTGTTGGGCCACTGTCTTGGCGGACAGCTCATTTCCAAAGCATTGGGCGGCGTGGTGAGCAGGAATCCAGTGAAAGAAATCGGCTGGGGCGAGGTGGCGGTGTCTGACAACACCACGGCGCGCGCGTGGTTTGGCGGCATCGAACGTTTCGATTCTTTTCATTGGCACGGCGAGACTTTCTCGCTGCCGCCGGGCGCGGTGCACCTGCTGGGTAGCGCGCACTGTGCGAATCAGGCCTATGTCCTGGGCAAGCATCTGGCGCTGCAATGCCATGTCGAGGTGAATGAACAGATGGTCCGCGACTGGTGCGAATTCGGTGCGCGGGAGATCGCTGCTGAATGCCATAACAGCGCCGTGCAATCCGCCCACACCATGCAGGTGCAGATGCACGAGAAACTGCCGCCGCTGCACCATGTGGCCGAGCGGCTTTATGGGCAATGGTTGCAAGGCGTCCTGCCCGGAAACGGTTAGAATGCGGCATGACTTACGTCGTCGCCGAAAATTGCATCCGCTGCAAATACACCGNNGATGAGTGCATCGACTGCTCGCTGTGTGTGCCGGAATGTCCGGCCGATGCGATTTTTGCCGAGGATGACCTGCCGGAGGATCAGCGCCGCTACATTGCGCTGAATGCCGAACTCGCCAAGGTGTGGAAGCCCATCGTGGCGAAGAAGGATGCGCCGGCCGATGCCGACGCATGGCTCAACATCAAAGATAAACTGCACCTGCTAAAAAGGTGAATCCGGCAACCCGCCATTTCGATCAAATCGCGCGGCACATCCTCGCCGCGCATCCCGCGCCCGACCTGCGCGGTATCGCGATTATCCTGCCCAATTACCATGCGGCACAACCGTTGGCGCAGGCGTTGATTCGTGCCGCGCAATGCCGGGTTCTGTTGTTGCCGCGCATGGTGACGCTGAACGAGTGGGCACAAAGCATGCCACTCGAAACACCCATCGCCAGCGACAGCCAGCGCAGCGCCCTGCTTTACCAGCAACTGTGCAAAAAACCATTGTTCAAGAACATCGACCTGTGGAGCATGACGCAGGAGCTGCTCAAGCTGTTCGACGAGCTGACGCATGCGCTGCATGCACTGCCGGATGATGCGGATGCTTTCGCCGCTGCCGTGCAGCAGGCTTATCAGGCCAGACAGAACGTGACGCTACAACTGGAAGCCCGGCTCGTGTTCGAGTTGTGGCATGCCATGCAGAGTGGAGATGAATTGGATGGCGCGCGCGCCTACCAGATGCGGCTCGGCAAATTGGCGCAACAGGCGGATCGTCCGCTGTATGTGCTGCGCGCTTCAGAATGGGATGCACTGGAGCAACGCTTCCTGGAAGAATATGAACAGCACGCGATGGTGAAGGTGTTCGATGTGCGCGAGATGCAGGCGGAGACAGCCGCGCCTTTGTTCTTCGCCGCCACCTCGCTTGAACAGGAAGCCCGTGCCGCTGCCATGCAGGTACGCCGCTGGCTGGCTGATGGCAAACGCGATATCGCCATCGTCGCGCAAGACCGCGTGGCGGTGCGGCGCACACGTGCGTTGCTGGAACGTGCCGAGATCCTGGTGGCGGACGAGACCGGCTGGACCTTTGCCACGCTGTCGGTGAGCACTGTGCTCGACCGCTGGCTCAGCGCGCTGCAAAGCGATTTCTACCATCACGACCTGCTCGATTTGCTCAAGTCGCCATACATCTTCGCCGACATGGCGGCGGGCGAGCGCAAGGGCGCGGTATATCAATTGGAACAACTGCTGCGCAAACAAGATGTGGTTGCCGGGCTGGAGAGATACGTCGCGCTTACCGAACATGAAGTTTCGCTGCATCAGCCGCTGGCGCGGTTGCGTCAGGCTTCATCATTGCTGGCGCAGAACAAGAAGCAGACGCTGACGGAATGGTTGGCAGCCTTGCAGCAAAGCCTGAACGTGCTGGGTATCGATGCCGGTTTGCAGCAGGACGATGCCGGTCTGCAACTCTTGCGCGCGCTGGACAACTGGAAGCAGGAATTGCAGGGCGACGCAGGCCGCTACTCTTTCGCCGAATGGCGGCGCTGGCTGGCGCAGCAACTGGATATCGAGACCTTCCGTGACAGCAGCATCGACAGCCCGGTGCGTTTTACGCACTTGGCCGCGACGCGCTGGCGCGGTTTCGATGCGGTGCTGTTGCTCGGCTGCGATGCCGGACATCTGCCCAGCGCGGGAGATGGCGGACGCTGGTTCAACGATGCGGTGCGCGCGACACTGGATTTGCCCACGCGCAGTTTCCATGCCGTGCGCCAGCACGATGATCTGCGCGCCCTGCTGGCGATGAACAGTGAAGTGCTGGTCACCTGGCAGAAGGAGCAGGACGGCGAAGCACGCTTGCTCAGTCCGTTCTTGCAGATGCTGCGTGATGTGCACGAGCAAACGCACGGGGATGATCTGAGCGAGCGCGAGTTGAATAGCTATCTGGCGGCGGAAGAAGCGCAGCAAGTCGAGTTGGCGCAGTCGGTACAACCCGTACCAACGGTGTCGCCGGACAGTGTGCCGAGCAGTATCTCCATCAGCGGCTACAACGCGCTGGTCGCCTGCCCCTACCAATACTATGCGCGGCACATCTTGAAGTTGAACGAGCTGGATGAAGTGCAGGAAGCCATTGAGAAGCGCGATTATGGCGAGCGCGTGCACGGCATCCTGCAACGCTTCCACGAGCAATATCCGCTGGTGATGCAGGGCGACCTGGCCGAGATGGAAGCTGCCTTGCAGCGTATCAGCGAAGAAGTGTTCGCCGATCTGCTGGCGCAGGACTTCACAGCGCGGGCCTGGCTGGCGCGCTGGGTTCAATCCTTGCCTGCCTATCTTCAATGGCAGATTGAACGCGAGGCGGACGGGTGGCGCTATGCGGAATCAGAACAAGCTTTCGATTGGCCGCTGGAAGGCATCCGCCTGCGCGGACGCATCGACCGGCTGGATGTGCGCGGCGAAGAGAAGCTGGTGCTGGACTATAAGACGCAGAGCGACCAGTTGTTGCGCAACAAATTGAAAGAGCCGGGCGAGGATGTGCAGCTCGCCTGCTATGCCTATGCGCACGAAGCGGCTGATGCGGCGTTCGTCAGCATCGAAAGCGGCAAAGTGAGGGAGGTCGCACCCAAGGAAGATGTGCCGCTGCTGGCGCAGCTGAATGCCGAGCGGCTGGAGCAGGTGATGGGCGAGCTGCGCGGCGGGGCGGGGTTGCCCGCGAATGGTGTCGATGCGGTGTGTGCGTATTGTGAAATGCGCGGCGTGTGTCGCAAGGGGGAGTGGGTATGAGTAATCACATCGCCCTCGACCCCACCCGTAGCGTCGTGGTCGAAGCCTGCGCCGGCAGCGGCAAGACCTGGCTGCTGGTGTCGCGCATCATCCGTCTGCTGCTGGACGGCGCGCCGCCCTCGACCATTCTCGCCATCACCTTCACGCGCAAGGCTGCGCAGGAGATGCAAGCTCGTTTGCAATTGTGGCTGCGCGATCTGGCTTTGGGCGATGAAGCTTTGGTGCGTCAGTTCTTCGCCGAGCGCGGCATCGCGGAGCTGAGCGACGAGCAGCTGCAACGCGCGCGCGCACTCTATAAAGAAGTGTTGCTGGCGCAACCTGCCATCACCATCAGCACTTTCCATGGCTGGTTCATGCAGGTCATGCAACGCGCACCGCTGAACGCGGATGTGATGCAGGGCATGAGCCTGCTGGAACGTGCCGGGGCCGAGCAGGAAGAGGCATGGGAAGAGCTGCTGGAGCAGATGCGCAAGCAGCCGGAAGGCGCGCAAGCGCAGCACATGCAATGGCTGTTCGAAACGCAAGGCTTGTTCAACACGCGCAAGCTGCTGTTCAACTTCCTCGCCAAGCGCGCCGAGTGGTGGGCCTATACGCAGGGCCAGCAGGATGGGCTGACATTCGCACTGGAGAATCTGCGCAACGATCTGGCGGTGGAAATGGACTTCGATCCGGTCGCCGACTGGGGCATGTGCGGCAACAGCGAAGAAGTGTATTTCGCTTTCGTGCGCCAACTAGCGAGTAACGGCACCGATACGCAGGCGAAGAAAGCCGGCGAACTGGAGCAGGTCTGGACGGACAGCGCGGCCGAGGCCCGCTTCGCTGCCGTATCGCCCTTGCTGTTCACCCAAGCGGACGAGCCGCGCAGTTTCAAGCCGACCAAGAAGCAGGATGCCGAGGGTTATCTGGTCACGCGCGATGCCTTGTTCGCCAGTGTGCAGGAAGTGCGCGACACGCTGGCCGAGCAGCAAGCCTATCGCCTGAACGAAGCGGTACTGCATTGCGGCGTCACCTTCCTTGAACGCTATCAGGCGCTCAAGACGCAGAAGCAGCAGATGGATTTCTCCGATCTGGAATGGCAGCTGTGCCGCTTGCTGCAACAGAGCGAACACGCCGAGACCATGCAGTACAAGCTCGACAGCCGTTACCGCCATGTGTTGCTGGACGAGTTCCAGGATACCAATCCGCTGCAATGGCAGATCATGCGCGCCTGGTTTGATGCCTCGGTGGCGGTGGAATCGCAGCCGACCGTGTTCGTGGTGGGCGACCCCAAACAGTCCATCTATCGTTTCCGCCGCGCCGATGCGCGCCTGTTCGGCGTGGCGCGGGAGTATCTGGTTAAACATTTCAATGCTCGTGTTCCGACGGAGTTCAAGGGCAGCACCCGCCGCAATTCGCAAGCCGTGGTGGATGCGGTGAATGCGGTGTTCCGCGAGCAGCCGGAAGGTTTCGAGTTCATCGAACACCAGACGCACCAGAAAGAACTGCCCGGCCATGTGCTGGTGTTGCCGCTGGCGGAAGCCGCCGACGCTGCCGTTGTAGGTCGGGATTCATCCCGACTTGATGCCGATGAAGTCGGGATGAATCCCGACCTACGAAACCCGCTCACCACACCGCGCGTAGAAACTGAAGAGGGGGCTCGCCACATCGAAGCCGTGCAATTCGCCGACCAGATGCAAACCATCGTTCGCGAATGGTCGGTGAACGACGCAGGAGAAGTTCGCCGCGCCAGCTACGGCGACATCATGGTGCTGGTGCGCAGCCGCACCCACCTCGCCATCTACGAAGAAGCCCTGCGCGCGAAACACATCCCTTTCATCAGCTCGCGGCGCGGCGGTCTGCTCGATACGCTGCAAACAGAAGATATTCAGGCGCTGTTGCTGTTCCTCATCACGCCCTTCGCCGATCTGGCGCTGGCGCAGGTGTTGCGCACGCCGATCTTCGCGTGCAGTGATGCGGATCTGATGATGTTGGCAACTGCCATGCCATCTCCAGCCGTTGAAGCTGGTGCCAAGACGAGCTGGTGGCAACGCCTGCAACAGCTGACCGAACCATCACCCGTGCTGCAACGCGCTGTCGAACTGCTGCAACGCTGGCTCGCCCTTGCCGACAAACTGCCGGTGCACGACTTGCTCGACCGCATCTATTTCGAGGGTGAAGTAATCGCGCGCTACAGCGCTGCATTGCCGACCGAGATGCGCGCCAAGGTGACGGCCAATCTGCATGCCTTTATGGAGCAGGCGCTGAAGATCGATTCCGGACGCTATCCAAGCCTGCCGCGTTTCCTGCAGGAGTTGCGCGAATTGCGCGACAGTGCAGACGATGCACCCAACGAAGGCAAACTGGGTTCGGCGGGCGATGCGCTGCGCATCTATACCGTGCACGAAGCGAAAGGGCTGGAAGCGCCCATCGTGTGGCTGCTGGATGCGAACGCGGAGAAAAAGAACCGCGACGGCAGCGATGTGCTGCTGGACTGGCCGACCCACGAAGCGCAGCCGCTGCACTTTTCGCTCTACGCCGATCAAGCTTCGCGCGGCAAGAAACGCGCGCACTTGTTTGAGCAGGATGCCGCCGAGCAGGCGCGCGAAGAGATGAACCTGCTTTACGTCGCCATGACGCGCGCGCAACAGGTGCTGGTCGTCAGCGGCAGCCAGGGGGCGCGCGAGACGAAGCAGGCCACCTGGTACGGGCGCATCGCTGAAGTGATCGGCGAACAGAGCAATCCGCTGCATGCCGCCGCAACGACGGCTGATGAAACCGCGGCGGTGAGTGTGCAGAGCGTATCGCTGCCCGCCATCACGCCTGCCGGAAAACGCGCAGCCCGCAACACCGCGCAACAGCAGCGCGGCATCTGGCTGCACGCGCTGTTGCAATATCTCACCGAGGGCGTGATGGACGAAACCGAGCTCCGGCAACGTTTCGCCATTCCTCCGGCTGAAATGTCTTCCCTCTGGCAGCAAGCCCGGGACGTTTTCGCCTCCCCGCATCTTGGCCGTTTCTTTGACGCACGGCAATATTGCAACGCCTGCAACGAGATGCCTTACATCAATGCCAAGGGGGAACTGAAACGCATCGACCGGCTGGTGGAGTTTGACGACGAGGTGTGGGTGCTGGATTACAAACTGGGCGAGCGCGAAGACGCGGCACGTTACCGCGCACAGATGGAGGAATATCGGACAGCGATGGCAACGGTGTATGCCGGCAAGGCGGTGCGCTGTGCGCTCGTTTATGCGGATGGAGTGTTGCTGGAGTTGTGATCGGCAGCATTGAATGGGCGGCAAATCGATGGTTTTCAGGCGGGAGGCGAGATGAGTATTGTGGATTGGCCTGCGGGCGAACGGCCCAGGGAGAAGCTGTTGCAGCGTGGTGCAGCGGCATTATCCGATGCGGAATTGCTGGCGATCTTCCTGCGCACCGGAGTGACGGGCAAGAGCGCCGTCGATTTGGCGCGCGAGCTGCTGGATCGTTTTGGTGATCTGACACACCTGTTTGCCACCGGCGAAGAAGAATTCTGTCAGGTTCGCGGTATGGGACAGGCCAAATATGTGCAACTACAGGCAGTACTTGAAATGGCGCGGCGTGCGTTGCGGGAGGAGATGAAGGTTGGCGATGCGCTGAATTCCCCGCGCACGGTGCGTGAGTATTTGCAACTGCTATTGTCCGGCCGGCAGCAAGAAGTGTTCGTCGCGCTGTTTCTGGATGCACAACACCGGGTTATCGCCTCGGAAGAGTTGTTTCAGGGCACCCTGACCCAGACCAGTGTATATCCGCGCGAGGTGGTGAAGCGCGCCTTGCATCACAACGCAGCGGCGGTGATCTTTGCCCACAACCATCCGAGCGGTGTGGCGGAGCCCAGCCAGTCCGACCGATTGCTGACAGATGCGTTGAAGCAGGCATTGCAGTTGGTGGATGTGCGCGTGCTGGACCATTTCATTGTGGCAGGAATGAATGGCTGCTCTTTTGCAGAAAAAGGCATGCTGTAATCCGCCTTGCGCCGATTGGGCGCGGCTTCCCTGAAATATATTGCTTAAATTCCGCATTAACCCTTTGACATAGTCTGGGGTTATATGGATAATCGCGCGCTCTTTTTGGAGGGGTGGCCGAGCGGTTAAAGGCAGCAGACTGTAAATCTGCCCTCTCAGAGTACGAAGGTTCGAATCCTTCCCCCTCCACCAGTATTTTGCAGTTTGCTTTTAGTGGGTTAAGTGGGCTGGTGTTGGGTTTTGCGGGTGTAGCTCAATGGTAGAG
>DISA01000045.1:20963-21895 GCA_002421915.1 Gallionellaceae bacterium UBA6222 | reverse complement strand
CGGCATCATCGTCAACGTCACGCCGTTCGAGCCGGAGTGGGAAGGCTATGTGACGCTGGAATTCTCCAACACCACGCCCTTGCCCGCCAAGATCTACGCCAACGAAGGCGTGGCGCAGGTGCTGTTTTTCGAAAGCGACGAAGTGTGCGAGACATCCTATAAAGACCGTGGCGGCAAGTATCAGGGCCAAGTCGGCGTGACTTTGCCCAAGACCTGATGGATAAGTTCAAACAAGTCGCCTGGCATTCACCCGAAGGCGAGGTGGTGGCCTGCCACGAGAAGAACAAAGTCATGCAGGAGAACCTGGCCGAGCTGGTCGCCAATCTGGCCAGCCCGTATCCCGGGCAAAAATAATTCACCAACCGCCGTCCGCTGTTCTGCGACAATCCGCGCCAATCACTGCCTCCATCGGAGTTAAACCATGAAATTCAGGTTCCCCATCATCATCATCGACGAAGACTTCCGCTCCGAGAACGCCAGCGGTTTGGGTATTCGCGCGCTGGCCGATGCCATCGAAAAAGAAGGCATGGAAGTGCTGGGCGTCACCAGCTATGGCGACCTGACTTCGTTCGCGCAACAGCAGAGCCGCGCTTCGGCTTTCCTGCTTTCCATCGACGACGAGGAATTCGGCGCGGGCAGCAAGGAAGAGACCGAGACCGCGCTGAAGACACTGCGCGCCTTCGTGGCCGAGCTGCGTTTCCGCAATGCGGACATCCCCATCTATCTGTACGGCGAGACGCGCACCTCGCGCCACATCCCCAACGACGTGCTGCGCGAGTTGCACGGCTTCATCCACATGCACGAGGACACGCCGGAATTCGTGGCGCGCCACATCATCCGCGAGGCGAAGAGCTACCTCGATTCGCTGGCACCGCCGTTCTTTCGCGCCCTGCTGGATTACGCGCAGGACGGTTCCTATTCCTGGCACTGCC
>DISA01000045.1:0-20937 GCA_002421915.1 Gallionellaceae bacterium UBA6222 | reverse complement strand
CCGGTGGGGCAGATGTTCCACCAGTTCTTCGGCGAGAACATGCTGCGCGCCGACGTGTGCAACGCGGTGGATGAATTGGGCCAGTTGCTGGACCACACCGGCCCGGTGGCGGCTTCCGAGCGCAACGCCGCGCGTATCTTCAATTCCGACCATCTGTTCTTCGTCACCAACGGCACCTCGACTTCGAACAAGATCGTATGGCACTCCACCGTCGCGCCGGACGACATCGTGGTGGTCGACCGCAACTGCCACAAGTCCATCCTGCATTCGATCATGATGACCGGCGCGGTGCCGGTGTTCCTGACGCCGACGCGCAACAACTTCGGCATCATCGGGCCGATCCCCAAGTCCGAGTTCGACATGGCGAGCATCCAGAAGAAGATCGACGCCAACCCTTTCATCAAGGACAAGACCAAGAAGCCGCGCATCCTCACCATCACGCAGAGCACCTACGACGGTGTGATCTACAACGTGGAGACGCTGAAGGAGATGCTGGACGGCAAGATCGACACACTGCATTTCGATGAAGCCTGGCTGCCGCACGCCGCCTTCCATGATTTCTACAAGAGCATGCACGCCATCGGCCGCGGTCGTCCGCGCGCCAAGGAATCGATGATCTTCGCCACGCAGTCCACGCATAAGCTGCTGGCAGGCCTGTCGCAGGCATCGCAGATCCTGGTGCGCGAATCGGAGACGCGCAAACTGAACAGCCACGTGTTCAACGAAGCCTATCTGATGCACACCTCCACTTCACCGCAATATTCCATCATCGCCTCGTGCGATGTGGCGGCGGCGATGATGGAACCGCCTGGCGGCACCGCGCTGGTGGAAGAATCCATCGCCGAAGCGCTCGACTTCCGCCGTGCCATGCGCAAGGTGGATGAAGAGTACGAGGAAGACTGGTGGTTCAAAGTGTGGGGGCCGCAAAACATCGCCGAAGAAGGTATCGGCGAGCGCGACGACTGGATGCTGCATCCGGACGACCATTGGCACGGCTTCGGCAAACTGGCCGCGGGCTTCAATATGCTCGACCCGATCAAGGCTACCGTCATCACGCCAGGGCTGGATGTGGACGGCGATTTCGCCGATTCCGGCATCCCCGCCGCGATGGTCACCAAGTACCTGTCCGAGCACGGCGTGATCGTGGAGAAGTGCGGCTTGTACTCTTTCTTCATCATGTTCACCATCGGTATCACCAAGGGCCGCTGGAACACGCTGCTCACGGCGCTACAACAGTTCAAGGACGACTACGACAAGAACGCGCCGATCTGGCGCATCCTGCCCGAGTTCGCCGCCAAGCGCCCGGAATACGAGCGCACCGGCCTGCGCGACCTGTGCCAGCAGATCCACGACACCTACAAGTTGAACAACGTGGCCAAGATGACCACCGAGATGTATCTGTCCGACATGCAGCCCGCAATGAAACCGTCCGACGCCTTCGCCAAGATGGCGCACGGCGAGATCGAGCGCGTGCCGGTGGACGAACTGGAAGGCCGCATCACCGCTGTCCTGCTCACGCCCTATCCGCCGGGCATCCCGCTGCTGATCCCGGGCGAACGTTTCAACAAGACCATCGTCGATTACCTCAAGTTCGCGCGCAATTTCAACAAGAGCTTCCCCGGCTTCGAGACCGACATCCACGGTCTGGTATCGGACAAGGTCAACGGCGAGCGGATGTATTTCGTCGACTGCGTACGCTAATCCGCCGGCGTGCCCATGCGGTTTTCTCCGACTGTCATCCTTGGCGCTTGATGCCTATCGTCAATATCAACGCGATGATCAGCAACGGCACTGCGGCAAGGTTCAGGGTGATCCAGCCAAAACGGTCGTACAGCCATCCGGCAGAAAGTGATGCTATGGCGACCAGGCCGAAAATCGAGAACTCGTTGATCGCCTGGACTTTCAATTGTTCGGACGGGTGATACGTCCGGGTGAGCAGTGTGGTTCCGCCGATGAAGGCGAAATTCCATCCCACCCCCAGCAGAATGAGTGCCGACAGGAAATTCAGGAACTCGATCCCGACAAGGGCTATTGCCACATTCCCCAGCAACATGGCGAAACCGATCTGCATGATTCGTGGCGCGCCGTAACGCCTGATTAACGAACCGGTAAAAAATGAAGGCGCGAACATACCAACCACATGCCATTGGATGACCGGAGTAATACTGTTGCCGGGCAAGCCACAACCCAGTATGGCCAGCGGCGTTGCAGTCATTACCATAATCATCACGGCGTAACCGATGGCTGCCCCCAAAATGGACACCTGCAATGCGGGCTGTGCGAGTATTTCGAGTAGCGGACGGGGAGCAGCGGCGCGGACTATTGCCAAAGGTTTGAGTTGTACCTGCGACAGTATCGCAAGTGCAACCAGGCTGAGCGCTCCCTGCGCAAGGTAGGAACCGACAAAAGGAGTGGCTGCCACCCAGTCGCGTCCCCACTGCCCCAGTTGGGGACCAAGGAATGCGGCGACAACGCCGCCTGCGACAACCCATGCGATCGCCCGGCTCGTATGGTTTGCCTCGACAGCCTCAACAGCGGCAAAGCGGTAGTAGTTGGCGAAGCCCTGGTAACTGCCCAAGAGCAGATGCCCCGCGACGAACAGCCCGAACGACTGCTCCCGGAGGGCGAAAGCACACAACAGGCTGCCTGCCAGTCCGAGGGTCGCGCCGGTAAGAAAACCCGTGCGCCGTCCCAGTCGGCGCATCAGCATGGCCGCAGGTATCGATGCGATGACGGTTCCGATCACCATCGCGGCAATCGGCAGCGTGGCCAAACCTTTGTCCGGTGCAAGGTTGCTACCGAGAACGGCGCCGAGAGCCATCGACATCACGATGACCGAAAGCATCAGTGCCTGACTGGTTGCCAGAAGCAGGACATTACGGCGACCGGTGAACATATCTTTCCTGTTCCTTGCCTTAGTTTTGATTTGATCTGGGGGGAGTCGCGGTATTGGCCATCGCGTGCCCCACCATCCTGCCGGCACGGTACACACGCAACTCGCCAGGCTCGAAGGTGCTCCATTCATGCCCGTCCAAAGGCTCGGTCGCGACCAGAACTTGGGCGACTCGCCGTTCCGGATCGTGGCGCTCCAGATGATGCAGCCGATCATGCCCGTAGGCGATCAGATGTTCGCCCTCCGACATCAGGAAGTTGAACTTCCCAAGTGAAGCCACCAGTCCGCTCACCTCCGCCAGGTTGTCGATCCAGTTCGCCGGTTCCGCGAAAGACAGGCCGTGGAACTGTTTCGCGATGCGGCCAAGCAGATGGCAGAAAGCATATTCGGAGTCAGTCCTGCCCGTGGGACAGCAGACCGGATTACTTGCGGATGACTCGATGGCCACGATATCCGGGACCATACCGTTGTGGGCGAATACCCACTCCCTGCCGCAGCATGTTCGCCGGAACGGATGGGTGTTGCTCATATCGATGACGGGAGGGAAGCTCGCTTTGCGCACATGGGCGATCATCAGGCTTGAGTTCGTGTTGTCGCACAATCGCGCGAACAATTTGCTCCGATGCGCCGGAACCGGTTCCTTGGAAAGATGGAAGCCACCGCCATGCAGCCAGGCCATGCCCCAGCCGTCCGGGTTGTCCGCCATCTCCCCGCCATGCAGGCGAAATGTGCCGAGTTCCCGCGCCATGTTCAGTGGCCGCGAGGATGACATGCCAAAGAGCTCACACATCGGGCGGCACTAGCGGAATTTGCGCAGATACCATGCCTCGAAGAAGGCCTTGGCAAAATGCATCGGGCCGACCGGGGGCAAGGACATTTCGCTGTCCTGTGTGCGCCGTACCAGAATGCCCGCATCAAGGCTATCCACGATACAAAGCAGCTCCACCTTGAAGGTCTGCTCCGGCTTGCCGCCATCCAGTTCGGTCAGGAGATTTGCCGCTGCCGTTTCGCCTTGCAGATCGGCCATGTGCGCCTGCTTTGGCATCCAGTCCGGTCCCGGGAAGCTGCCGGAATCGCCGATGACATAGACCGCAGGCATACCTTCGACACGGCACTGCGCATCTGCCTTGACCAGACCGCCCGCCGAGCGCGGCAGGCCGGTCTGGTCGAACCAGGCATTGCCGGTCAGGCCGGGCATGAAGATGATGAGGTCGGCGGCGAACTCGCCGCCTTCAGTCTTCACCTTGTCCGCCTCGAAGCCCACCAGCTTGTGGCCGAGTTGCTTCTTGATGTTGCGCCGTTCTATCTCGGCCATCAGGCGTTGTACCGCGCGCGCGCCGAGACGATTGCCCGGGTTGGGCATGGGATTGAAAAAGGTGAGGCCGATCTTGTCGCGGCGCCCCTCGCGGCGTAACTGGGTATCCAGCCCGAACAGGAATTCGAAGATGGGGCCACCGCGCATGGCGCTCGGTTCATTCGGATTGCCTGCAAACCCCAGCGCGATATTCCCCTGGCCGAGTGCGGCCACGCGCTCCCGTATCTTCTCTGCGGCAGCAATACCTTCGCACGGCAGAATGGCATGCTCGATGCCAGGCAATTTTTTGATAAAACGCCCGCCACTGGCGATGATGAGCCCCTCGTTCACCACCTTGCCACTGCCGGTCAGCACGGTGCGCCCGCTGTTTTCCAGCCCGGTCGCTTCGCCTGCAAAGAAGCGGATACGGTTGTCGCGCAGAAAACGGTCGAGCGGAATGCGCACATCCTCCGCCCTGCGTTTGCCGGAAGGGATCCAGATCAGACTCGGCAGAAAAATCAGCTCTGCTTTCGGGGCGATGAGTGTAATTTCTGCATTCGCATCGAGTTCGCGCAATTTGCGTGCCGCAGACAGTGCGGCAAAACCGGCGCCAATAATGGAAATCTGCTTCATATTCTTTTGCTCCAGATGGTTATCGGTTTATGCGCCTGCGCGCCCCGTACCGGGTGGCGTGTTGTTCCGGGCGCGACCCGCCGTGATCACGTGGCCCGGACGGGCGGCACTTGCGCAGCGTCCCGGCGGCAACGATTCCGCCACTCATTGCGACCGGCGCCAACGCCGCGCGGCCTGCCTCGCATCACCCTAAAAGACGATGACTTTGTCGGCCCACTGTGTCCACTCGGTGAGTTGGTCCATGGTGCTGCGCGATGCGCCTTCGACCAGATCTTCGGCAGCAATGCCGCGCGCGTCGATGCAGCTGCCGCACACGCCCACTTCGCCGCCACTGCGCATCACCATGCCCAGCATGTCGCCGATGTTGTAATAGCCCTGCGGCACCTTCTGCCCGCCCTTGGCGCATGCGGCCGCGTCACCGATAAGGAACATCCTGACCTCGGCATTGCCCGTCTTGAGCAGCGTGCGCGCAAGCCGCAATCCGTTGTAGCTGCGCTCCGTGCCATACGGAGCGTCGTTCAGAATCATCAGGTATTTCATCGCATTCTCCTTTACTTATCACAATCTAATGATTGTTAGAATGATTAGAGCAGTATCCGCGCGTGATGTCAATAAAATCATGGGCAATCATTCATTGCTATAATGAACAATCAAACGATTATGGGACTATCATGGTAAGAGACGCGCGCAAGATCAAAGACCTGCTCTACGAACAAGTGGCACGGATCGGCAAGGTGTTTTCCAGCCCGAAGCGTCTGGAATTGATCGAATTGCTTTGCCAGGGTGAAAAGACAGTTGAGGCTCTCGCAAATGAAGCTTCCATTAGCGTCAAACTGGCCAGCGCGCATTTGCGCGAGTTGCGCATGGCGCATCTGGTTGATACCGAGCGACAGGGCAAGAATATCTACTACCGGCTTGCGGACAAATCAGTGGCCAATCTGTGGGTGCAGATTCACACGCTGGCGGAAGAGCGCCTGGTCGATTTGCAACTGGTCCTGCGCAAGATCGCCACCCGGCCGGATGACCTGGTGGCCAACAACCGTGAAAGCCTGATGAAGGCGGCACGCACGGGTGAGGTGGTCGTGCTGGATGTGAGGCCCAGCGAGGAGTACCTGAATGCGCACCTGCCGTTTGCGCGCTCAATCCCGCTGGAGGAGCTGCGCAAGAGATTGGCGGAGCTGCCCAAAGACCGGGCTATCGTCGCTTACTGTCGCGGTCCTTACTGCCTGATGGCGGTTGATGCTGTGGCACTGCTCAAGCAGGAGGGCTATTCGGCCATCCACCTGCGGGACGGAGTCGCCGAGTGGGCAACGGAGGGCAAGTCGATGTAAATCTCGAAGGTCTTTTCCGGGGCCGGTAACGAACAGACACCGGCCGCCTTGCCTATTCATGGCGCAACGCCTCGATCGGGTCGAGCTGCGCCGCGCGCCGCGCCGGGACGTAACCGAAGATCACACCGATGGCGGCGGAAAAGCCGAAGGCCAGCAGGTTGATGCCGGGACTGAAGATGAGCGGCAATGCCAGCAGGGAGGCGAGGAAGTAACAGGCAACGGCCGCGAGCAGGAGGCCGACGAGGCCGCCAAAGGCCGACAGCACCACCGCCTCGGTGAGGAATTGCAGCAGCACTTCTTTTTCCTGTGCCCCGATGGCGAGGCGGATGCCGATCTCGCGTGTGCGTTCCGTCACCGAGACCAGCATGATGTTCATGATGCCGATGCCGCCAACCAGCAGACTGACGGCGGCAACCGCGCCCAGCAGCGCGGTCATGGTGCCGATCGTGCCGGAAAGCGCCTTGGCGATCTCCTTGGTGTCCTGCACACTGAAATTGTCGTCTTCGTTGTCCGCCAGTTTGCGCTGTTCGCGCATCAGTGCGGTGACCTGGTTGATCACTTGCGTGGTCGATGCATCATCCATCATCGAGATCAGGATATTGGTCACATCCAGCCTGCCGGTCAGTCGCCGCTGCACCGTGCGCAGCGGCATGACCACGGTGTCGTCCTGATCCCTCCCCATCGCGCTCTGCCCCTTGGCCGCAAGCACGCCGATTACTTCACAGGAGAATTGCCTGATACGCATCATATCGCCCACCGGGCTGTGCTCCGTGAACAGCTCCCTGCGCACGGTGGCGCCGATGATGCACACCGCCTTGCCGGCGCGTTCCTCGGTGGGGCTGAAAATACGGCCTTCCGCCAGTTTCCAGTTGCCGGCGGAAAAATAATCCTCGGTGCTGCCGGTGACAGAGGTTGCCCAGTTCTTGCTGCCAACCACCACCAGCGTGGTCCGGCTCACTGCCGGCGCGACCGCGGTGAGCGAGCCGATCTGGCTCTTGATGGCCTCGGCATCCGCCGCCCTGAAGCTGGGCGCACCCAGACTGCTGCTGCCCGGGCCCAGGCGCTGGCCGGGACGCAGCAGCAACAAATTGCTGCCGAGGCTGGTGATCTGGTCCGACACCGCCTGCGTTGCGCCGTTGCCCAGTGTCACCATGGTGACGACCGCGGCGACCCCGATGACGATACCCAGCACAGTGAGGAAGGAGCGCATCAGATTGCGCCGGATCTCGCGCAGCGCCAGCAGCAAAGTGGTCCAGCCCATCATGCGGTTTCTCCGTTCACCGCATCGCGCGCAATTTTCCCGTCCACAAAATGCACGATGCGCCCGGCGTAGGCGGCGATGTCCGGTTCGTGCGTCACCATCAGGATGGTGATGCCGTGCTCGCGGTTCATGTTGACCAGCAGCTCCATGATCTCGTGCCCGCGTTTGGAATCCAGATTGCCGGTCGGCTCGTCGGCGAGCAGCACCTTGGGGTTGGTCACGATGGCGCGGGCGATGGCGACCCGCTGTTGCTGCCCGCCGGACAATTCGGAAGAAGTGTGGTACGCCCATTCTTCCAGGCCGACCGAGCGCAATGCACCCAGCGCCAGCTCGTGCCGCGCTTGGGCAGTCTCACCGCGATAGAGCAGCGGCAGCTCCACATTCTCCTGTGCCGTGGTGCGCGCCAGCAGGTTGAATCCCTGGAACACGAAACCGAGATAGTGCCGCCGCAACAGTGCGCGCTGATCGCGTGAGAGATGCTCGACATGCACGCCCTCAAACAGATAAGCGCCGGAAGTCGGCGTGTCGAGACAGCCCAAAATGTTCATCGCCGTCGATTTGCCGGAACCGCTGGGCCCCATGATGGCGACGAATTCACCCTGGCGGATGGCCAGATCAATCCCGCTCAGGGCTTGGAACGCCGCCTGTCCGTGGCCGTAGGTCTTGGTGATGCCGGCCAGGGTGATCAGCGCATCTGTCCCGGCGTGAGGTGATTCCGCTTTCATTTTTCGGACTTCTGCATTCCGCTTATCACGGCCATGCCCGGCTTCAGGTCGCCGCCCACCACTTGCGCGTAACGCCCGTCGGACAAGCCGATGGTGATTCCGACCGGCATCGGCTGGTTGTCCTGCAGAATCCAGACGGTCCGTGTCGTGCCGGTGGCGCTGTCCTTGGCTTGCTTGGGTTGTGACGGAGCGCGCGGCATCAGACTGGCGGCGAAGCCGCCGGAGGCGGCCGGTTTGTTCGCCTGTATCGGCTTGAAGCGCAATGCGGCATTCGGCACCAGCAACACATCGTTCAATTTTGCGGTCGAGATCTCCGCCGTGGCGGTCATGCCGGGGCGCAGGCTCAAGTCGCTGTTCGATACCTTCAGGATGGTCTTGTAGGTCACCACACCGTCGGTGGTCTGCGCGCCGAAGCCGACCCGCTCGATCTCGGCCGGATATTGCCGCCCCGGCCAGGCATCAACTGTGAAGTAGGCGGTCTGCCCGGGTTTGACTTGGCTCACATCGGCTTCATCCACGGCCACCTGCAGCTGCATGCGTGCCAGATCCTCGGCCAGGGTGAATAGCACCGGGGCCTGCAACGAAGCCGCGACCGTCTGTCCCGGCTCGATCTTGCGCGTGAGCACGATGCCGTCAATGGGGGAGCGGATCGAGGCTTTGGACAGGTTGGTCTGGTCCGAGCGCAGGGTAGCGGAAGCCTGTGCCGCAGCGGCACGTGCGTTGGCTTCGTTGGCTTCAGCGCGCACCGCTGCCGCCTCCGCACTTTCCAATTCGCTCGGCGACGGCACCTTGCCGCCGCTCAGCTCGGCGACCCGCCGCAGACGGCCCAGCGCGGCACGGGATTCCTTTACCGTGGCCTGCATCTGTGCCACCTGCGCCTCGGCCGCCAGTACCGCGGCCTGCGACTTGAGCACCTGGTCGTTCAGCTTGGACGGGTCGAGCCGCGCCAGAATCTGCCCGTGCTTGACCCGGTCGTTCTCATCCACCAGCACGGCCTCGACGATGCCGGACAACTCGCTGCCGACGTCCACCTGATTGGTCGGATACAGGTTGCCGGTGGCCGAAACTTTTACTGCCAAGTCGCCCCTGGCAACCGCCTCGGTGACATAGCCGGCATTCTTCGCATCATTCGATACAGGGAACAGCAGCCACCCCGCCAGCAACAGCGCGATGGCAGTCGCGGCGAGCAACAGCACAATCCTGCGTTTGCCACTCTGCGGCGAACGGGTGAGGGAGAGCAGCAAATCTTGGCTCGATTGGGAGGTGTCATTCATGGTCGTGAACTTTCATCGGTTTTTGTTTGCATGACGCGCGCGGTGGCGGCGCCCTCGTTCCAGCCGCCGCCCATCGCCTTGTACAAACTGATCAATGCGGAGCGTTCATCCAGCTCGGCACCGGCCAGGTTGTCCTCGCTGGAAAGCAGGGTGCGGTCGGTGTCGAGCACGCTGCGGAAATCGATTAGGCCGCTTGCATAGCGTTGTCGGGCGATGAGCGCGGCACTGCGCGCGGATGCCACCGCTTCCTGCAGGGCGGCCCGGCGTTCGTGGCCGTTGGCATAGCCGGCCAGTGCGTTCTCCACCTCCTCCAGCGCGAGCAGTACCGTTTTTTCATACGCGATGAGTGCCTGTTGCTGCACCGCATTCTGTGCATCGACGCGGCTGCGCAAACGTCCGCCGTCAAAAATCGTCTGCGCGAGACTGGCCGACACAGAACGCGCCAATGAACTGCTGTCACCGAGTGCGCCGACGGTGGTGGCGCGCCAACCAAGACTGCCGCCCAGTGAGAAAGACGGATAACGTGCCGCCGTTGCCTGACCGATACGCGCGGTCTCCGCTGCCAGCCTTCTCTCAGCCGCCTGCACATCGGGGCGCTGGCGCAAGGTATCGGCGGGAATGTTGAGTGCGACCTCGTCCGGCAGCGGCGGCAAAACGGCTGGCGTATTCAATTGTGCGTGCAGGGTAGCGGGGAACTGCCCCAGCAACACGGCCAGACGATTCTCGGCACGGGTCAGGCTGGTGGCAAGCGCGGGAATGCCGGCCAGTGTTTGTTGCAAGTTACCCTTCGCCTGCTCCACCTCCATCGAGGTCACCAGCCCGGCCTCGGCGCGCCACTCGGTGATCTGCAAGGTCTCGCGCTGGGCCGCCAGATTGCTGCGGGCGATGGCGAGACGCTCCTGCAGGCTGCGCAGTTGTACATAGTTCAGCGCCACTTCGGCGGCGAGCGAGACTTGGGTGCCATACAGGTTTGCCAGTGTTGCACCGGCATCTGCTGCGGCCGCCTCGTTGGCGCGGCGCAGTCCGCCGAACAGATCCAATTCCCAGCTTGCGTCGAAGCCGGCGCTAAACTGATCGGCGGGCGAAGCATTGCCTGTCTTGCTGCGGCTGGCAGCCAGTGCGCCGTTCAGTCCGGGCATGAAGTCGGCGTCGGACAGGTTGAGGCGCGCGCGCGACTCAAGCAGTTTGGCGCGGGCACCGCGCAGATCAGGGCTGTTGCGCAGCGCGGTTTCAATAAGATCGTTCAGCAGGGGATCTTGCAGCCGTTGCCACCAGTGCGAAATATCTTCCCGCTGCTGCGAGACGCGCATGCCGGATGAATCGCTCCAGTTGGCCGGGGCGGCGGGGTCCTGCCTCACATAGTCCGGCCCAACGGCGCAACCGGCCAGCGGGACGAGCAACGTCAGGATACGGAACGGGATGTTCAACTTCGGCCTTTCTGCCTGCCGTTCGATACGAACGGTCCTGGGTGCGATTCTATAGAGTATGGGTGCGGAATGGTGCAAGTCGTCCTGCCGATGTTTGACGCGCCTGCCCGCCTCCCACACAATCCGCAGTGTCGGATACCGCCGCATGCGGTTGGTTCCGCGCAGGCGGCAACTTCAGCGCACAGGCATATCTTTTTTCTTTCAAGCAGAAATTAATGAACGAACCCGCCGAAAAACTGCGTATCGACAAATGGCTGTGGGCCGCGCGCTTCTTCAAGACGCGCAGCATCGCGGCCGACGCGGTCGAAAGCGGCAAGGTTACGATGGACGGCGCGCGCGTCAAACAGGCGAAGACCGTTGGCGCGGGTGATCTCATCGTCATCCGCCTCGGGCCGTACCAGCACGAGGTCGAAGTGCTCGGCTTATCGGGCAAACGCGGTCCGGCACCGGTGGCGCAAAAACTGTATCGCGAGACCGACGCAAGCAAACAGCGGCGCGCGGTACAGGCCGAGCAGAACAAGCTGTTGCCGCAGTCCGATCTCAAGGGGCGACCGACCAAGCGCGACCGGCGCGAGATCGCGCGCATGGTGGAAGGCAAGCGCACCCCGCGCAAGAGCGCGTGGGGAGATTTCGAGTGAGGGCGAACCGTTCATGGGCCGTTGTGGGTCGGGTTTTAACCCGACAGATTCGAGAGTGGCTGTATTGGTCTGCCGGGTTAAAACCCGACCCACAAGAAACAGATGGCCAGCAATAGGGGTCGTGATGAACGACAACGACGATCAACTTTGCCTCATCCGCGGCCTTCGCGATAAGCAGTGCTACCCGCACACCGTGAAAAGTGTGCGCGTGATCGAGACCCACATCTCCTGGATATTGCTGGCGGGAAAATTTGCCTACAAAATCAAGAAAGCGGTTGATCTTGGTTTTCTGAACTACACCAGATTGGCCGCGCGCAAGCACTATTGTGCCGAGGAAATCAGGCTCAACCGGCGCACCGCGTCGGCACTTTATCTGGAAGTGGTGGCCATCGGCGGCAGTACGGATGCGCCGCAGATAGGCGCGCAACCGGCTATTGAATACGCGGTGAAGATGCGCCGTTTTCCGGCCCATGCGCTGCTGGATCGCAGTTTGGTGCGGGGTGAGTTATTGCCGCGCCACATCGACCGGCTGTCTGCCGCCGTTGCAGGCTTCCACGCTGCATTGCCGGGAGTGGCGGATGCACGATACGGGACAGCGGCAACGATCCGCGCTGCCACATTGCAGAATTTCGGGCAGATGCGCACCCTGTTGCGGGACGATGCAGGCCGGGTATTGCTTGCATCATCACAGCGGGCAACCGAAGACGAATTCGCGGCCCGCGCAACTCTGTTCGCTTCACGCCGCGCGCGGGGTTTTGTGCGCGAATGCCACGGTGATCTGCATCTGGGCAATATTGCCCTCATCGGCGACCAGCCGATACCTTTTGACGGCATCGAATTCAATCCCGCCCTGCGCTGGATCGACGTGATGAGCGAAGTCGCCTTTACCATGATGGACTTGCTGCATCGCGGGCGGCCGGACTACGCGTGGCGCTTCCTCAACGGCTATCTGGAAACAACCGGCGATTACGCGGGCATCGCCGTGCTGCGTTTCTATCTTGCCTATCGCGCGGCGGTGCGCGCCAAGGTCAGTGCCATTCGTTCCGCCCAGCCGGGGATAGCCGTGCGCGCCGGAGCCGATGCATTGCGCGCCTGCCGCAGTTATCTGGCGCTGGCGCAGCACTGTTTGCATGAAAGTCATCCCGTGCTGATCATCACCCACGGTCTGCCCGGTTCGGGCAAGACCACGTTTGCGCAATACCTTGTCGAGCAGATGGGCGCCATCCGCCTCCGTTCCGATGTCGAGCGCAAACGCCTGCATGGTTTGCAGGCAGGCGAACGCAGTCGCGGCGACATCTATGGTGCAGCGGCGACAGAAAGAACCTACGCGCGCCTGCACGAATTGGCGCGGGAGATATTGCAGGCCGGACACGTGGTGATCGTCGATGCCGCCTTTCTTAATCGCGCCGAGCGCGAGCAATTCCGCCGGCTCGCGCACAACTTGTCCGTACCCTTCGCCATCGCCAGCCTGCATGCCCCGGACCCCGCGTTGCGCCAACGCATCGAACAACGCCGACACGACGCATCGGAAGCCGATGTGGCGGTGCTGGAAAAATTGCAGACCTTGCAACAACCCCTCTCCTCAGAAGAGCGCGCATGGTCGGTGCGCTTTACCACCGCGCAAGCGCCGGACAGCAGAGCCAACGCACAGGCGTGGCGCAAACTGGAAATGCTGTTGTCTGCCGGATGAGCACGCAGCCCGAGCCGGAGAACCGTGCCAAACCACGCCGCACAAAATGGCGCGCCATCGCCATCAACCTGCTTCTGATCATCGCGGTCGTTGCGGGTGTCCGCGCCTGGCAACAGCGCGACATGGTCAGCGGTGCTGCGCCCACGCTGCGCGGCATTACACTGGTGGGTGAATTCTATGATTTGCCGGAGCATTTGCAGCGGCCGCTACTGGTGCACTTCTGGGCGACCTGGTGCGGTATCTGCCGCGCCGAGCAGGGTAGCATCGCCGCCATTGCGCGGGATCACCAAAACGTCATTACCATCGCCATGCAAAGCGGCAAACCGGAAGAAGTGGCGGCCTACATGCAGGCACAGGGGATCGCTTTTCCGGTGCTGAACGACGAGGAGGGATGGATTTCGCAGCAATGGGGCGTGCATGCCGTGCCTGCCAGTTTTATCATCGACCGCACAGGACATATCCGTTTCATCGAAGTCGGTTACACCACGGGGCTCGGGCTGCGCCTGCGGTTGTGGTGGGCAGGGATTTATTAACCGTTGGGTGAATCAGGATGGCCTCCCTGACTTCTTTGGCGGATCGACTTCCGCATTGCCGAATTCGAACCAGTCGTCCCCGAACAACTCGACCGGATGCTGCGTGCGGTCTGAACCGTTGCCGCAACTCATGGAGTCAACATGGCAGTATTTATCGCAGCCCCAGCAAATGCGCTCCGGGTGTTTTGGGTGAAGGGGAAATTTTTTCGCCATCTCACATTGCTTCGAATTTGGTCATTGAGTGATAGTGCTTTTTCAGCGCTCCCATTTTCGCGCCTTTTTTGGGAAAGACCGGATTTGACCGATTATATCCGGCTGACTTCCGTTCGCGGTGCAATATGGCACGGTGTGGCTCATGCAAAGTATTTCTGCCGTGGCGCGGCGAGTATGATGCGAACCAACGGTTGAATTCCTCCCGCATTGTGGCTTGGGTTTAAACACGGCCTGCGTTACAACGGGACGCCGTCAAGAGTTACGTAAAGTTCAATAGGAGATGAACCATGACCATTGCAGACGAACTACAAGCCACCATCGGGCAGATGGTGCAACGGGGCAAAGGCATCCTCGCCGCGGACGAGAGCCAACCCACCATCGCCAAGCGCTTTGCCGCGATCAGCGTGGAAGCCGGCGCGGAGAACTGTCGTGTTTACCGCGCATTGCTGTTTACCGCGCCCGGCATCGAGCAATACATCAGTGGCGTGATCGAATTCGAGGACACGCTCGCGCAAGCCGCCGATGACGGTACGCCGCTGCCGCAAGTACTGGCACGGCGGGGTATCGTGCCCGGGGTCAAGGTGGACAAAGGCAAAGGACCGCTGGCTTTGGCACCGGGAGATTCCATCACCTATGGCCTGGACGGGTTGGCGGAGCGCCTGCACCAGTATAAGAATCAGGGAGCGCGTTTCGCCAAATGGCGCGAGGTGTACGAGATCGGCGAGCGCAATCCTTCGGCGCTGGGGGTCGCCGCCAACGCCGAGATGCTGGCGCGGTATGCGGCGGTGTGCCAGGAGCAGGGCGTGGTGCCCATCGTCGAGCCGGAAGTGTTGATCGATGGCGACCACAGTCTGGCCCGCTGCGCCGAGGTGACCGAAGCGGTGCACAAGGAAATTTTTCATGCCCTGCATCGCCATCACGTCGTGCTGGAACATATCATTCTCAAACCCAACATGATCCTGCCGGGCAAAAAGCATCCGGTCAGAGCCGGCGCCGAAGAGATCGCGGCAGCGACCCTGCGCGTATTCCGGCGCACCGTGCCGATGGCTGTGCCGAGCATCAACTTCCTCTCCGGCGGCTTGAGCCCGGAAGAAGCGACAGCCAACCTCAACGCGATGAATGCCGGTTTCCCCGACTCACCCTGGCTGCTCTCGTTTTCTTACGGGCGCGCCCTGCAGCAGACGGTGCTCCAAGCCTGGCAGGGCAAGGCGGAGAATGTCGCCGCCGCACAACAGGCTTTGCTGAAACGCGCGAGATTGAACGGCGCTGCCCAACGCGGTGAATATCTGCCCGCGATGGAATCGTCGGGCTGACGGTTATGCGGCGGCAAGCCAAGCTGTGAGCACGGCTTGAAAAACACTGTCGCTTCGACGCTGACCAAGTCTGATTTTGTCATTCCCGCGCAGGCGGGAATCCAGTTTATTGAATTGACTGGGCTCCGCCTGCGCGGGAGCGACAACTTAATCAGTGTTTCCTTAAGCCTTTAACACGCTCTCTTCACCATCCAGCCGCGCGATGATAACCGCGCCGCAGGAATCACTGAACACATTCACCGAAGTGCGGCACATATCCAGCACGCGATCCACCGCCAGGATCAGGCCGATGGCTTCCAGCGGCAGGCCGATAGCGCCGAGGATGATGGCGATGGCGACCAGGCTGGCGGAGGGGATGGCCGCCACGCCCATGGAGGTGACCAGCGCCAGCAGCACGATGGTGAATTGCTGCACGAAACCCAGCTCGATACCGTAAGCCTGCGCGATGAACATCACCGCCACGCATTCATACAGCGCCGTGCCATCCATGTTCACCGTTGCGCCCAGCGGCAGCACGAAGCTGCTGGTGCGGTTGGACACGCCAGCGTTCTTCTCCACGCATTCCATGGTGAGCGGCAGGGTGGCGGCGGAGGAACTGGTGGAGAACGCGGTGAGCAGGGCGGGAGCCATGGCGCGGTAATGGCGCATGGGATTCACCCGCCCCACGAAATACAGCAGGGCAGGCAACACCAGCAGGGAATGCACAGCCAGACCGGCCAGCACACTGAAGAAGAACCAGGCCAGCGGCACGATGGCCGCGAAGCCGGTGCTCGCCACCACCTTCGCCACCAGACCGAACACGCCGATGGGCGCGAACTTCATCACCCAGTCGGTGATCTGCATCATCACCTGGAACAGCCCGCTCCATAACTTGTACTGACTTTCAGCGTAGGGTTCTTCGATCTTGGTCATGAAGAAACCGAATAACAGACTGAAGAAGATCAAGCCCAGCATCTGCCCGTCCGCCGCCGCCGACACGATGTTGGTCGGCACCATACGCAGGAAGATACCGACCAGATCCCCCGCCCCTTTGCCTTCCACGCTGGCGACCACTGCGTCGCTCACTTGTTCCATCCCCAGGTGTTCCTTGGCGGGCTGGCCGTCGATGATGCCGGGTGCAGTCATGTTCACGATGGTCAGGCCGACCAGGATGGCAAACAGGCTGGTCGCCGCGTAATAGGTCAGCGTCTTCAAGCCCAGCCGCCCGAATGCGCCGCCGGAACCGATGCCCGCGATACCCACGATGATGGACGACACCACCAGCGGCACGATCAGCATCTTCAGCGCGTTGAGGAACAGCGTGCCGATGAAATCGAAAACCGCGTAATAGCGCACACCGAACAGTGTCGCCTCGGTGCCTGTCAGCGAACCGGCGAGGGCGGCGAGTAAAAGTGCGAGGAGGATCTGCCAGTGCAGTTTGAGTTTGGTCATCGGAGGGCTCCAGTATCTCTGCCAGTTTAACAGCCGGGATGACGCCTACACCGACCACCGCGCATCCAGCAAACGGTCTTCTCTTTCCTCCGGCACGCGCTGCATGAACGCGCAATCGCGGCGGTGGATGCTGATGCCGCGGTCGCGGGTGACGTAGGCGACGATGGCGTCGGTGGTCTGCGGATGGCAGCACAGCGCGAGTTTGTAGGTGAGGTTGTTCACGCCCTCGATGAGGACTTGCGGCGTATGCGCGGGTTGCTGGCCGGCGGGGACCTTGCGCGGTGCGGGGGTGTCCGGGGTGATTGCAAGGCTGACGCGGCGCGGGGTGATGTCGCCGCGGCCGAGGGCGGCGAGCAGGTCGTCCGGTTTGTTGTAGCGCAGTTTCTGTGCCAGCTTCTCCTGATTGACATCGTTCACGCCGATGCGATGCAACTCGCGCTCGAGCAGGGCGCGCCCCTGCGCGAGGCTGTCATCGAGGTTCTGTTCGGTGAACCAGTGGCGCACCTTGGCGCGGGCGCGCGCGCTTTGCAGATAGCCGAGCTGCGGGTTGATCCAGTCGCGGCTGGGACCGCCCTGCTTGACGGTGAGAATCTCCACGCACTGCCCCGTTTGCAATTTGTGTTTGAGCGGCACGATGTTGCCATCGACCTTGGCGCCGCGCGTGCGGTGGCCAAGGTCGGTGTGCAGCACATAGGCAAAGTCCACCGGCGTGGCGCCCTGCGGCAGGTCGATCACCTTGCCTTGCGGGGTCAGCACATACACGCGGTCCTGCAACAATTCATTGCGCAACGGTTCCTGCAATTCGCCGCTGTCGGCCAGTTCCGTTTTCCAGGCCAGCACCTGGCGTAACCATGCGACTTTTTGATCCAGCGCGCTCTCTGATTTAAGGCTTTCCTTGTAACGCCAGTGCGCGGCGACACCCAGTTCGGAATCGTGGTGCATTTGTTGCGTGCGGATCTGCACTTCCATCGGCAGGCGGCGCGGGCCGAGCACGGCGGTGTGCAGCGAGCGGTAGCCGTTGGCTTTGGGGCGAGCGATGTAGTCGTCGAATTCTTTCTGAATCGGCAGCCATAGCTCATGCACGATGGACAGCGCGGCATAACACGCCTCTACATTTTCGACGAGCACGCGCAATGCACGCACGTCGTAGAGTTCGTCGAAATCCAGATGCTTGCGCTTCATCTTGTTGATGATGCTGTAGATGTGTTTGGGGCGACCACTCACTTCGGCTTTGATCCCGGCGCTTGCCAATGCCTGTTCCAGTTGCAGGATGCGGTCGGCGATGTAGCGTTCGCGATCGACGCGGCGCTCGTCCAGATGGGCGGCGATCTGCTTGTAGAGTGCCGGTTGCAGATAACGCATTGACAGGTCTTCCAGTTCCCACTTGATCTGCCAGATACCCAGCCGGTTCGCCAGCGGCGCAAACAGAGTCTGCGTTTCATGCGCGATTTGCTGTTGCTGCGCCGCGTGGGCGCGTGAGAGATTGCGCAATGTCTGCGTGCGTTCGGCCAGTTTGATCAGCACCACACGGATATCCTCGACCATCACCAGCAGCATCTTGCGAAGACTTTCCGTCTGCTGTGCGGCTTCTTCCTTGTTGCCATCGCCACGCATCTCGCTGAACTGTTGCACCTGTTCCATCCTGGCGATGCCATCCACCAACATTGCCACGTTGGTCCCGAAGCGTTCGGTCAGCACCCGCTTCCAGTTATCCAGCCAATCCGGCACGGCATGCAGCACGGCGGCAGTGATGGTCTCGTGATCCATGTTAAGGCTGATGAGAATGGAGGCCGAGCCGAGCGCGTGCTGCAACAGCGGGGTGTCGGTGAGATCAGTCTTGCCCTGATACAGCGGCGCGGCGAATTCGCACGCCCGGTGAATCAGCCCGGTCTCGGCCGGTGCAAATACATCGGATAGCGCAGCCAGCCAGTGCCGGATGTCGACACTGTCGTCTCCGATGAGCGGCGGGAATTGATGCCGGATAGAAACCACAGGCGTGCGATCAGCGGTTGCTGAACTGTTTCAGCTGCTCCAGCTTGGCCAGTGCCGCACCGGAGGAGAGCGTCGAGGCGGCGTGCGTCACACCGCCGGCCAGGGTGTCGCTCAATCCGGCCGCATAGATGGCGGCGCCCGCATTGAGCAGCACGATGTCGCGCGCGGCACCATTCCGGTTCTCCAGCACGCCGAGCAGTATGGCTTTGGCGCCGGCGGTATCGGTGACGCGAACGGCATCAAGCGGGGTGCTGCGCAAGCCGAAATCTTCCGGGGTGACGGTGTATTCGTTCACCTGCCCGTCCTTGAGTTCGGCGACGAAGGTCGGGCCGCTCAAGGTGATCTCGTCCAGACCGTCGCTGCCGTTCACCACCAGCACATGACGGCTGCCGAGGCGTTGCAACACACGCGCCTGGATGCCGACCAGGTCGGGATGGAACACGCCAAGCACCTGATTGTCCGCACCGGCCGGGTTGGTTAGCGGCCCGAGGATGTTGAAGATGGTGCGCACGCCGAGCTCGCGCCGCACCGGCGCGGCGTATTTCATCGCGCCGTGGAAGTTGGGTGCGAACATGAAACCGATGCCGATTGCATCGATGCTTTGCCCCACCTGCTCCGGCGTCAGGTTGAGGTTCACCCCGAGCGCTTCCAGCACATCCGCCGAGCCGCAGGTGGAGGACACCGAGCGTCCGCCATGCTTGGCCACGCGCGCCCCGGCCGCTGCCGCGACAAAGGCGCTGGCGGTGGAGATGTTGAAGGTGTGCGCCGCATCGCCGCCGGTGCCGCAGGTATCGACCAGATGGTCACGCTGCGTGACCGGCACTTTGCTGGCGAACTCGCGCATGACAAAGGCGGCGGCGGAGACCTCGCCGATGGTTTCCTTCTTCACGCGCAGGCCGACCAGGATCGCCGCGATCATCGTCGGCGTGACTTCGCCGCGCATGATCTGGCGCATCAGCGACAACATCTCGTCGTAAAAAATCTCGCGCTGATCGATCAGGCGGATCAAAGCCTGTTGCGGGGTGATCATGGTTTGCCCTCCAGAAAATTCTTCAGCATGCCGTGGCCGTGTTCGGTGAGGATGGACTCGGGATGGAACTGCACGCCGTGCACCGCCAGCGTCTTGTGGCGCACGCCCATGATCTCGCCGTCGTCGGTCCACGCCGTGATCTCCAGACAATCCGGCAGCGACTCGCGCTCGATCACCAGCGAATGGTAGCGGGTGGCGGTGAAAGGATTCGGCAGGCCGGTGAACACGCTGCTGCCGTGGTGGTGAATCAGCGAGGTCTTGCCGTGCATCAGCGTCTTGGCGTGGATGATCCTGCCGCCGAAAGCCTGGCCGATACTCTGGTGGCCGAGGCACACACCGAGCAGCGGGATTTTGCCGGCGAAATGCCTGATTGCGGCGACCGAGATGCCCGCCTCGTTCGGTGTGCACGGGCCGGGGGAGACGACGAGGTGCTGCGGATTCATCTGCGCAATCTCTTCGACCGTGATCTCGTCGTTGCGCTTCACCACCACATCCGCGCCGAGCTCGGCGAAGTACTGCACCAGGTTGTAGGTGAAGGAATCGTAGTTGTCGATCATCAATAACATATTCGTTTCTCCTTAACGATGGGCCGGGGCATCCAGCCCGTCCAGCACCATCTCCGCCGCGCGCAGCACGGCGCGTGCCTTGTTCTGCGTTTCTGTCCATTCGCTGTCGGGGTTGGAATCGGCGACGATACCCGCACCCGCCTGCACGTACAGTATGTTGTCTTTTATCACGGCGGTGCGCAGGGCAATGGCGACGTCCATGTCGCCGTTGAATCCGAGGTAACCGACCGCACCGGCGTAAATGCCGCGCTTGGAGGGTTCGAGTTCGTCGATGATCTCCATCGCGCGCACTTTCGCCGCGCCGCTCACCGTACCGGCGGGGAAGGTGGCCTTGAGCACATCCATCGCGCTCAAGCCCGGTTTCAGTTTTGCCTCGACATTGGAGACGATGTGCANNATGTGCATCACGTGCGAATAACGCTCGATCACCATCTTTTCGGTAAGTTGCACTGTGCCGTGTTCCGCGACGCGCCCGATGTCGTTGCGGCCCAGGTCGATGAGCATCAGGTGCTCGGCCAGTTCCTTTGGATCGGCCAGCAATTCTTCCGCGAGGTCGGCATCCTGTTGCGGCGTCTTGCCGCGATGGCGGGTGCCGGCGATGGGTCTCACCGTGACAACATCGTTTTCCAGTCGCACCAGAATCTCCGGCGAGGACCCGACCACGTGATGGTCGCCCATGTCGTAATAGAACAT
>DISA01000053.1 GCA_002421915.1 Gallionellaceae bacterium UBA6222 | reverse complement strand
GTGTTCCCCACTCGCGTGGGGATGAACCGGAACAAGACCCTGATGAGCCACCCCACGAGGGGGTGACTTATCAGGGTCGCGCTCCGCGCAGTTTAGCAAGAGAAGTGCACTGCTTTTCTAACGTTGCACGTCTGCCTCGTACCAATCCTGACTGCGCTTCACGATATGCACCACGTCCAACATCTTCGATCAGCACACCGACCACGGTGGCGAGTGCCGCACCGCTGCAAGGAATGCTCGCTGAATGATATTTGCCAGCCCGCTGTTCTAACAGGAACGGCGGATTCAAAAACAAAGTTGGCGGAGTTATTCAATGTGGACGAATAGCGTGATGAGCCATTCCGCATATCCCAAGAAAGGCACGCTCTACAGCGACCATCTCCTCCCCGCTCAATGTGGCGAGCGGGCCTTCTCCGAAGCGGGAGCGGTCGAGCGTTCGTGGTTGATCCACAATCACCTGGCAGTCTTTCAGCAAACGGCTGCGGGCTGTGATGGTTATCCTCCATTGCTTGAAAGCGGGGTAAACCTGGGTGGTCATGGGAAGAACGACGATCATGGGTGTACCGATTGCAGTAAGTGCATTGTCCTGAAGTATCAGCACGGGGCGGATTTTGCCGACCTCTCGACCGCGCGGAGGATTAAGGTTGGCAACCCAGATTTCGCCGCGCCGCATCATTTCCACCATTTTTCGCTCTGGCTACCGGGCTTCGACTTTCCGATCTTGCGGCCTTCTGCGGCATCCAGTGCTTCGTTTTCCGCCGGAATAAATTCTTCGGCGATTTCCAGCGCTTCCCGGCGGATGTCCTCGTTTGAATATGCCTCACGCGCTTCTTCCACGAGCTGGTTCATAAAGCGGCTTTTTTCCATTTCAGTGAGATACCAGGCAAGCGCATCGCGCGCCACTTCCGAGCGCGTCCGATTTTCCCGATGGGCTTCTTGGGAAAGTTGCCGGTCAATTTGGTCGGTCAAACGCAGATTGAGCGTGGACATGATGTGCACCTTTATGAAACATAATTTGTGTTACGAAGTGTAATGCATAATGCACCAGACACTCAACACACTTTATGTAATGACTCCCCAAAGCTGTGGAAATTCTGATTAAGTCCTCTTTCGTTATTCCGGCGAAGGCCGGAATCCAGTGTTTTGCGAGCAGCCGCTTCGCAGATTACCTGCTTACCCCTCTTCAATGGACTGGACACCGACTTTTGCAGGTGTGACGGACTTAATCACCTTCACTAAAGTTAAAACATGCTAAAGAACTGCACCACTCGACCACCTGCAGGTAATCGCTGCCTCATATGAATTTCATGCAATCCTTGTTTGGTGTACCATCAAAAGCATCAAAACGCCTTGGAGGACACACCATGACAACAACAGCAACGCGCAAGGCAGAACCAGCGGCTGTGCGCATCACCAAAGACATAGACCGCGCACTATCCAACGCCGCCAAAGACTTCAAAACCACCCGCGCCAGCATCGTAAAAAATGCCCTGCTGGAATATCTGGAAGACATGGCAGATAGTCGGGCGATTGCCGAAGCCAAAAAGAAGGGCGGCAAGATGACCCCGTTTTCCGAGTTGAGGAAAGAACTTGGCCTATAGGGTCGTAATGTCGCCGGAAGCTGAAAAGGCTTTCCGCAAACTGGACAAGCCCATTCAAAAACGGGTAGCCGTTCTGGTAGCAAGGATCGAATCATCCATCAACCCACGATTCAGCGGGAAAGCACTCAAGGGAAACGACAAGGAATGGCGCTACCGGATCGGAGACTACCGGCTTATCTGTGAGATCAGGGACAGAGAATTGATCGTATGGATGGTGCGGGTTGGCAACCGCCGCGAAGTGTACCGATAAACCGCCCCCAATGGCTGCTGGTTGTCTCCATCGACATCATCGCCACGATGGCCTACATCAAGGCAGATAGGATAGCCAGGCAACTGACAGCCTCCGGTATCTACCGGCCGCCGCAAACCATCAAGATTTAACCAGGCGTAGGCTCACCGGATGAGCCTCACGCGCCGACAATGCCATGCGCAGCATCCGCACCTCCGACCACAACGCTGCCAGCTCCTGCAGCTCAAAAAACCATCCCATATTGACGTGTCAACGTTTGCATGCCCTATTGACAATGGCGTAGCGCCCGCGCCTCCGCGCGGTTTGGCAAGAAATCCGCGCAGACTTCCTAACATTGCGAACCCGTCTGAAATCCACAGCAACGTCCAAGCTACATCTTCTGCTTGATCGCCAGCACTGCCTGATTGCGCAGGGTGCGTAACAATGACAGTTGCTTCTCGGTCAGTTTCAGGCTGTCTGCCTGCTGCATATCCGCATAGAACAGGCCGATCGCTTTTTTGTTGACGACCACCGGCAGCAAAACAAAACTCTGCGCATCCACCAATCCGCGATACCAGGCGGGTATCTTGCCGGCCATGGCTGGTGCCTGCACGTTCTCGATGATGATGTCGGCACCCTTGTCTATGGCAAGGTGGAACACGTCCGGCTCGAACGCGAGGTTGAAGCGGAAGCGTGGAATCACCCTGCTCACGTCGTCGCCAAAGCCGATGCGGGCGGCCATGACATTCGATCTGTTGTCGCGAATGCAGATCAACGCACGTTTGAAACCGAGGCCGCGATAGATCGTTTCCAGAACCATCAGCAACAAATCGTTGAGGTTGAACTCCTCCACCAGGGTGTTGGTGACATCCTGAATGCCTGCACCCAGTATGGCCTCTGGGTCGGGCACATGACCCGCCGTGCCGGCCTTTGCGGTGTCACCCAGTGCCGATTCGATCCCGTGCACACCATCCAGACCGTTTTGTTCTGCCCGGACCTCCGCCGGCTCCTCAACCGTATGGCCGCTCCATTTGCGGATATTGCCGATCAACGGGCTGCGCGCGGTGTTGATCTCCAGCGTCATGGAGCGGCTGGACAGTTCTTTCAAGCCGCCGTCAATCGCTTCGCCGAGTTTGCGTTCGGATATATCTGTCACCTCGGCATACCGGTTGCGCAAGCGGTTCAATGCCTGCGATTTTTCCCCAGGCGAGGTGGATGCCGCGATCGCGCACAGTTCATTGGCCAGGTTTACCGTCGCCTTCAGGTCGTCTTCCTCACTGCGCGGTTTTCTGACTTTTTCCGTCTGGGGCAATTTCCCCATACCAATCAGCAAACGCTTGGGAAAATTCCAGTTACGCGCCACACCGATGCCCAGTTCGTTATAGGTCAGGCCCAGCACCCTGACAGCTGCCTGCTCCTCGTCCAGACCCTGTTCGACGAGCCGTGTGATTTCCTGTTGCTCCTCGAAGAAGTAATAGATCACCAGCATCCGCCCGAGGTTGTGAAACATCGAACAGATCATCACTTCTTCCACGTCACGGGCGGGGCGCCCGGCAACCAGCTCCGATGCCACCACGCCGGCGAAGAATGCGCCCACCACTTCGTCCTTGAGTTGCTGTGCCATGGAACGGTTTTGCATGAATTCGAGCATGATGAGCGACATCGCGATGTTGCGCACCGTCTCGAAGCCCATGATCACGACGGCTTTTGAGATGGTATTGATATTGCCGCCAAACTGTCCGTAGGAGACGGTGTTCACCAGTCGCAGCAATTTATTGGTCAGCGCAAAGTCGCGCAGGATCACCCGCGCCAGATTGCCGGCGCTCTCGGTGTCCGATGCTACGATGTTGTTTATCTCGGAAATGATGCCGGACAGCGCCGGAAAGTCGCTTTTGCTGCGCATCCTTCGCAGCAGGAATTCCAGTGTGCTGTGCGCATCACCGGACGCGGCCTCGCCTCCCTCGCCCAGGTACTGCCTCAGTGCCTTGCGCATGGTCGCGGCATCGGGATAGCGATCCTCCTTGCGCTTCGCGCACGACTTGAGGATGACCTCCTCCAGTTTTTCGTGCAAGGCGGGAGCGTGGACGGAGGGTTTAACGACCGTTTCGTGTGCCACGCGATTCATCACCTCGAATATGTTATCCCCGCTGTAGGCAGCCACCCCTGTGACCATCTCGTACAGTACCATGCCGACCGAATACAGATCGGAACTGGCATCCACCCGGCCATTTGAAATGCGCTCTGGCGACATGTATTGCGGAGAGCCGCTGACCTCTGCCCCTTCACGCTCCTGTTCATGGATCAGTCTGGCAATGCCGAAATCCATGAGCATGGGCAGACCGCGCTGGCCCAGCATGATGTTGGCAGGCTTGATATCCAGATGCATCACTCCCTGCTGGTGGGCATAATCAAGCGCATCCAGCAATTGGCAAGCGATTTCCGCCGATTTTACCGGCGGCAGTGGACCATCCTTCAGCATTCTTGCCAGCGTGCCTCCCTCGACATAGGCATACACGAGATAGGGTTCGCCCTGCTGCTCTCCCGCGTCGTACAAGGGAACGATGTTGGCATGTTGCAGATTGCTGACGATGCGGGCCTCGTGCAGCAATTTGTGTGTCTGTTGCGCCGCTCCCTGGCGCAGTGTCTTGATCGCCACCTTGCGTTCGAGTTGTGTATCCTGCGCCAGATAGACAGCGCCTTGGGCACCTTTTCCCAACTCGCGGACGATGCTGAAACGTCCGATCTTTTTTGTTGCCATGGATGATGTATGCCCGGTCACGGCATTTCGGTTGATGATGGGGCTGAATGATAGCAGCCCTCAAATCCAAATCCGGGATGGAATGCGCGTGAACGGTAGAGCGTCTTACCGAAACCGCTTACGGGCTGAATGCAGCTTATCCGGGGCGGAACGAATCATCTTGCCGGGGCCGCCTGATACCAGTCCCTGCTCCGTCTTACGATATACACCACGCTCAACATCACCGGCACTTCGATCAGCACACCGACCACGGTGGCGAGGGCTGCACCGGATTCGAAGCCGAACAGACTGATGGCTGCGGCGACGGCAAGTTCAAAGAAGTTGCTGGCACCGATCAGTGCCGAGGGTCCGGCCACGCAATGGGCCTCGCCGGCACGTTTATTCAGCCAGTAGGCCAGCGCCGAATTGAAATACACCTGAATGGTGATGGGCACGGCGAGCATGGCGATAATGAGCGGCTGTTCGACGATAGCTTTACCCTGGAAGGCAAACAGCAATATCAGCGTGAGCAACAAGGCGGAGATGGAGAGAGGGCCCAGTGCGGCCAAGGTGTGTTGCAGGGCAGCTTCACCGCGTGCCAGCAGCCATTTGCGCCATAGCTGCGCGACGATGACGGGTAGCACGATGTAGAGCAAAACCGAGGTAAGTAGCGTGTCCCATGGCACAACAATGGCCGACAGGCCGAGCAGCAGCGCCACCAGCGGCGCGAAGGCGAACACCATGATGGCATCGTTTAGCGCAACCTGGCTCAGGGTAAACATCGGCTCGCCATTCACCAGACGGCTCCACACGAACACCATCGCGGTGCAGGGTGCGGCGGCCAGCAGGATGAGTCCGGCGATGTAGCTGTCGAGTTGTTCCGCCGGCAGATGGGAGGCAAACAGGTGGCGGATGAAGATCCAGCCGAGCAGTGCCATCGAGAACGGTTTGACCGCCCAATTGACAAACAGGGTGACGCCGATACCGCGCCAGTGCTTGCGCACCTCGTGCAGGGCACCGAAGTCGATGCGCAGCAACATGGGAATGATCATCACCCAGATCAGCAGGCCGACCGGGATATTGACCCGGGCGATTTCCAACTTTCCCAGCCATTGGAACGGGGCGGGAATTGTTTGTCCAAGCACGACACCGATGATGATGCAAAGAAAGACCCAGAGGGTGAGGTAACGCTCGAAAATGCTCATGATTCAGTCCTGCAAGCGCCCGATCTCGGCCAGTTTTTCTTTCAGGATCAGCTTGTCCATCTTGTCGATGGGGAGGCACAGGAATAACTGGATGCGCCGCGCCAACTGCTCGGCGGCTTTATTGAATGCCGCGCGGCGCGCCTCGTCTCCTTCGATATGTGCAGGATCGGGAATGCCCCAGTGTGCCGTGGCGGGTTTTCCCGGCCACAACGGGCAAGCCTCGCCCGCGGCTTTGTCGCAGACGGTGAAGATGAAATCGAACTCCGGCGCACCGGGCGCGGCGAATTCGTCCCAACTTTTGCTGCGTAGCCCCCGTGTGTCATAGCCTTGTCGCTGCAACCATTCCAGCGCACCCGGGTTAACCTTTCCGGCCGGGTGACTGCCCGCGCTGTAGGCTTTGAATTTCCCTTTCCCCAAATGATTGAACAACACTTCACCGAGGATGCTGCGTGCCGAATTGCCGGTACACAGCACCAGCACGTTGTATTGTTTTTCATCCATTACTTTTCCTTCCTGTAAAAATGGCTTGGCCGTTTTCAGTTGATTCATATCGGGTTACTCCGCAGGGGTTCTCTCATGCTTGGAACGCACCTGTCCGCGATAACCATCACGCCCTGCGGGTCGGGTGTTAACCCGACATGTCGGACTAAAGTCCGGCCTGCAAACTGCACCCTCAATCCGGCACCTCAAAGTTAATCCCGATTCAATAGAAACGGAACGAGTAGAACAGATCAATCGCGTCTTCAATGCCGGTGCGGGTTACGAGGGTGATGCGCGGAGAGAGGGTGTAGGTGAATTTTGTGATGCCACCGGGGTCGGCAAGACCCTGCTCATAGCTGAGGTAGGCACGCGAGGAAAGCCGTTTGCCGACGATGACAACCTGGTTTTGCGGATCGCCGCTCTCTTTCTGATGCAGTGACAATTCATCCACACCAAGGGTGCGCCCAACCTGACCGATGGATGAACCACCGATGGCATTGCCGGCCGCCGCCAGCAGCAGTGAGGCATCAAACCCGCCGCTTTCCGGCACGCGCCCGAGCACGATCCAGGACAGTTTTTCCGCATCCGGCACATTAGGTGTCGAAACCAGCCGGGTGACGGGATGGCGTGCGGTACCCCTTACTTCCACACCCGCTTCCACGCTCAAACCCTTGCGCAGGGCCAGGATGTTAAGGCCCGGGTCGTCCAGTGGCCCCTGAAAATTGAACATGCCTCGCTCGACATTGAGGCGCTGGCCATAGACATCAAGAACTCCCTCCTCGGTGGCAATGCTGCCGCTTGCCTGCATCGCTTGATCCGCTGCACCGTACACCGCAAGCCTGCCGCCCAGACGTGATTCGAGCCCCATTGCATTGAGGTAGAAGTTGTCCCCCAGATCGAGATTAAAAGCGACCACCCGCGAGAAATTGGACTTTCCGGCAGGCTCCTGCCCCACCAACCGCACATCATCCGACCAGTTTGGGCGGTCATTGAGAAACTGCTTGACCAGTCCCGCATCGGCCTTGACATTGCCGCTGACGGACAAAGTCTTGCTGGCATATGCGGCTTCCGCCTTGCCGGAGACGATCAGCCACCGGTCAGAACGCTGTGCCAGCGGCAGCCCTTCGGCCACGACATCCAGTTGCCCGGATTCATCCGAAAGCAGGATGCTGCCCGCCGCACTCAAACGGCCCGCTTTGCGGGGCAAACGATACTCGCTCAACAACGGATCCCTTGGCTGCGCGAGATACGGTGCGGTGAAATCAAGGCGGTCGATGTGCACGGCATCCGGCGCAAACCGCAGCAGCAGCTCGCCCTGTTCCAGGCTCACCCCCTGATCGAGCAGGGCAATGCGCAACGCATCCCCCCGCGCCTCCCCGAGCAGGCGCGGAACATCACGCGTGCCCAGCAGCTCGGCTTCGAGATGCAGACTGCCACCGCTTTGCAGATTGCCATCCAGCATCGGTCCCAGCCAGCCAAGGTCAGCACTGTGCAGCTTCAATTTACCGCGCAACGGTGCATCCGGGGTGATAACGGGTATGCCGTCCTCGGTGCGATAAGGCATGTGTGCCAGTGCCGAAAATTCTCCCAGGCGTTCGCCATTGGCATCCAATTGCAACTCAACCATGCCGGCTTCTGCCCGCAAACCGAGCCGAACCCCGCTCAGACCAAGATACTGGTTGCTCCCGGCATTGATAATCCAGTCACCGCTTTCACGATGCAGATCAATGTTGCCGCGCCATTCCGGAGCGGCACTCACATCCCAGCCACCCCCGAAACGCAGTGTGTCGAGCGATCCGCCCAAACCGATCGCCATATCAGCCTCGACCGCGCGCACCCCGATCCCGCTCAGGCTGCCCGCGCTGTGCCAGCCTTGTGGCGACCAGCGGGTTTGCTGCAGATCAATGTGGCCGCCGGCAATGGCGAATCGTGCTGCGCCCAAGGTAATTTCCTCCGGCGCCACCGACAGTGGCACGGCAGTTTGCAGCTGCAAGGGCAACACACCGTGCGTGGTCAACGCATCCAGCGCACCCAGCCAGCGCCACGTTTGTTCAGCGCGCGCCCAGCCGCCGCTGGCCGCAAGATTGATGTCGCCCAGCGCTTGCTGGTTGCGAACGAGACTGGCTTGGGCGTGCAGCGTGTGTTGTGCCGCACTTCCCTCAAGATCAAATTTCACCCGGGGTAGCGTCAATGCACCGGAACGGGCGGTGCTGGCATCCAGGTGCAGACTGATTATTTGCGCGTTCAACGCGCCGCCGGTCACCAGTTCGCCCACGCTGATACCGGAGGGCAACTTGAGTTGTTCTCCCTTGAGCGAGAAGCTCGCCAGCGGCTCGTCCGGAGTGCCGCGCCATTCCATTTGTCCGGCGAGTTGTCCGGCCAGACCATTGCCGACTTGCGCCAGATTCGGTGCATCGAGTAACAGGCGCAGGTAATCGTCCGCTGTGCCGTAGGCAATATTCAAGTTCAAGGTGTTGTCGCCCAAACACGCACTCAAATCGCCCATTGCACGCAGTCCCGGCAGCACACGCAGGCGACCGTCACCATCAAAGGCGTAACCGCCAAAATGACTGTCGAAGAACACAAAATCGAGCAGGCCGGAGGGTGCGGGCAATAACTCGCCGCTGATGGCCAGACCGGCATTCAATTCGGTCGGCGGTGCGGAAGAGAACTCCGCCAGGTTGAGGTGTTGCAGGCGGGTATCCAGACGGAACTGGTGTTGTCCATCCAGCTTCAGTTGTCCGCCGCCGGTGAGCACGGCGTTTCCCCGTGCCAGACGTAACCGGCTCAAGTCGAGCTGTGAGCCCTGCTTGAGGACTTCACCTGCAAACTGCCATACTTCATCGCGCAGCGAGATTTGTGCTTTCTGGTTGGCCGCACCCGCATCGAGTGTGACCGCCCCCTGCAAATTCAGCACGGGGGCGCGACTGTCCAGAGCGGCCGGATCGAGTGCGCGCACCTGCAAGCGTGCGTTGCCTTGCTGGCGCTGTATTTGCCAATCAGCTTCACCCTGCAGCAAACCGTTGCGCAGCAAACGCAATTCAAGCTCATCTAATTGCAGTTTTTTTTGCGATAGACGCAAGCGGGCACGGACACCCGTCAGTGGCACGCCGCCATGATCCAGGGTGGCCGCGCGCATATTGGACAATTGTGCCGTACCCTCCAGCACGCCCTGCTTTGTGCCGCGCAAATCGATTTCGCCGGAAAGGGATGTTGCCGGTACCTCCGGCGCCAGCCAATGCATGTCCACGTTGCCAAAACCGATACGGGCATGTGCCAATGGCGACGCCTCTGCCGGCAGCAGTTGTAGCGCCACATTCAACTGCGCCCCCGCTGCCGCACCCGCGAGATTCAACTCCAGCTGTCGCAAGTCACCGCGCACTTCCGCCAGCGCGTTCACTTCGACCGTTTTGTCCGCAAGCGGCAGCGCGCCGTGCAAGACGAGATTTGCCTGCAGCGGATAGGGCGCATCCTGCGCGATGCGCGCATCACCACTCACGTCCCCCGCAGCAAAACGCGCGCGCAAGTCTTGCAATTGGTGTGTGTTTTGATCCGCACGGTAGCGGGTGTGTAGCGCACGGGCAATAAAATCGGGAGGGGTATTCTCGCGACTGGACAGATGCAGGGTATCAATCTGCAATTGCCGCACATCGATTGCAAGCGGCAGACGCAGTGTTTCAGGCAACACGAACGGGTCGTCGCCGGGCAAAGCCAGCACCTCAACCTGGCGCGCCGACAGACTCAATATGTTCAGTTCGCCCCGCAATAATTTTAGCGGTTGCCAGTGCATGCGTACTTCCGCCATTTCCACCCGCCAGCCATTGCCGCGCAATACCAGACGCCGGATGCCGAAGGTATTGATGAGAGCACCGCCCACACCGCTGATTTTCAGTGCACCCCCACTGCGCACCTGTGCCACCTCGCTCATCCAGCGCAGGCCGCCGTTGCTGGCCAACAACCAGGTCGCCCCACTCACCAGCACTGCGCCACTGGCTATCACGGCCAGCAGACCAAAACGCACACGCGACCATTCGATACTCATCAGAACGCCACCGCAATCGCAAAGTGGATGCGCGGTGCGGGCTCGCCCTTGCCGCGCGCAAAATCCAGTGCCAACGGACCGACCGGGCTCTTCCAGCGTGCTCCAAAGCCGTAGCCGGTGGACAGTTTCAGGGTGGGCACGGTATCTGCCGCGCCGCCCGCATCGGCGAACAATGCCGCACCCCAATTGCCGAACCAGTGCGTATATTCCGTGCTCAAGGTGCTCATCACGCGCCCGCCAACGGTTGCGCCACCTTCTTCAAACCCCAGACTCTGGAAGGTGAAGCCGCGCACCGTCTGCGTGCCGCCGACACGGAACAAATATTCCTGCGGAATACCGAGGCGACTGGCGGAAGCGGTGTAGCCGCCTTCGGCACGGAGCAACAGCACGTCGTTCGCACCCAGCGGAATCCATGACTGGTGGCGCGCATGGCTGCGCACGAAGTTCTGGTCGGACAGGGCAGCCTGGCTCGCGCCACCCACCCTCAATTCAGTCACCTCTCCGTCCATGGGCGCCAGCGGGTTGTCCACCACGCGCCGATACCAGTGCCAGTCAAGCACCAACGCCTGGTCAGTCTCGTGGATGCCCCCCAGCGGAATGCGCCGTTCCTGCTGCCAGTTGAGGCCGATCCCGGTTTCAATATCAAACTGGATGCGGCTGCGTGTTACCCCAAATTTGTCGCGCCGAGTCTGCAGCCCCTGTATATCCGTCTTCTCCATTCCGCTGCGCCAGGCGAGCCAGTAACCCAGCGGATTCGGTGGCGTGTCCAGCGCCAGATTCAGTGCCTGCCGGTTCTGTTCCGCCACGGCTTGTGTTTTGAGCATCCATGCCTGATTGAGAAAGTTGTAACTCTGGTAATTGATTTCGTTGCGCACCCCGTGGTTGGTGCTGTATCCGATACCGAACGCGAGTTTGCGCGACTGCGCCTCCACCACTTGCACGTTAACCGGCGCCCGCAGGCTGCCGTCTGCGGTTGGCTCGGCCGTTGCCGTGTCCAATTGCACGATGATGGAACTGAACTGCGGTAATTTCTGCAATTTCGCCTGAAAATCCAGCAGTTGGCTGCGCCGGTATGGGGCACCTGGTTTGAATGTGCTCTGGCGCTCGACCAACAGCGGTTCGTAACGCTCCAATCCGCTCAATTTCAAATCGCCAAACACGTAGCGCGGGCCGGAATCGATCACCACATGCAGGCGCGCACCGGCCGCCGCCACATCCACCTCCGCCTCACTGGTGACGAGTCGCGCTGTCGCAAAATCTGTGCGCGCGACCGTTGCCAGCAACTCGCTTTTGGCTTGGTCCCAAGCCGCAGACCGGAACGCACTACCGGCCGGGAGCAACCAGGTTTGGTGCACCGCCCGCACACGCTGCACTTCGCGCTGCAAATCACCGCGCACGTCGATTTCGACCTTCGCCACCCGCGTGAGCGGGCCCGTGGCCACATCAAGTTCGAGCACGCCCGGGCTTATTACCCGGCGCAGTTTGACGGTGGCAGAGAAAAATCCCTCGGTCGCCAACAGTTCCGGAATCTCGCGCCGGGCACGGCGCAGGAAGGTGGCGCGCTCATTCTCGTTCAGCAACAGCTTGTCGGGCAGGACAAAATGCGCTTTCAGTATTTCACGCACCGCCTCCGGTGCATTCAGGATTACTCCGGGAATGCTGCTGCCTTGTGCGTACAGAGGTTGCGAACTAAAAACAAGCAGTAGTCCCAGCAGGTATCCGCGCCATGCCGCCACCCATCGTGATCGGGGAAACTCTGCTGCCATTAAAACAACGTGTGGTTGAAGGCCAGGTGGGTGGCGATACTGCCGGCATACCCCAAGGCAATGACCGGCGTCCATTTGAGATGGGCGAAGAAGGTATAGACACCGCGGGCCTGGCCCATCAGCGCCACGCCCGCCGCCGAGCCGATGGACAACAACGAGCCACCGACCCCGGCGGTCAGCGTGACCAGCAACCATTGGCCGATGGACATGTCGGGCTGCATGGTCAGCACCGCGAACATGACGGGAATGTTATCCACCACCGCCGAGATCAGGCCGATCGCGATGTTGGCGTTGGTCGCGCCCCAGTCGCCGTAGATCACGGCGGAGATCATGCCGAGGTAGCCGATGAAACCGAGACCTCCCACGCACATCACCACGCCGTAAAAGAAGAACAGGGTGTCCCATTCGCTGCGCGCCACCTCACGATAAATATCGAATGCCGCCGGGCTGCCAATCTCGCTGACCTCTTTTTGTGCGCGCCCGCTGGTGGTCATGCGCAGGTAGAAGGCATAGAACTTGAGCAGCGCCATGCCGGTGAGCATGCCGATCACCGGGGGCAGTTCGAGCACGCTATGGAAACTAACCGCCAGCGCGATGGTGCACAAAAACAGAGCCGCGATAATCAGCGCACCGCGCTTCATCTCGACCATCTTGCCGCCACCCTCCGGCTTGGCATTGGGCAAGAACAGGTGCATGACGATGGCCGGAATCATCCAGTTCACCAATGATGGCAGGAACAGATGGAAGAACGTCCAGAAGCCGATCGGTCCGTTGCTGGCCACAATATTCTTCTGCCACACCATCAGCGTGGTGATGTCTCCGAACGGCGAGAAAGCACCACCCGCGTTGGCGGCGACAACCACGTTGATCAGCGCCAGCACCACGAACTTCGGGTTGCCATGTCCCACCGCCATCACTACTGCCCCCATCAGCAAGGCCGTGGTGAGGTTGTCGGCGATGGCGGACAGAAAGAAGGCGATCACCCCGGTCACCCAGAACAGGGCTCGATAGCTGAAGCCCTTGCGGATCAGCCAGGAGCGCAGCGCCTCGAACGTATTGCGCTCATCCAGCGCGTTGATGTAGGTCATCGCGACGATCAGGAACAGCATTAACTCGGCATATTCCTCCAGGTTGTGGCGCAAGGCGGTTTCCACCACATGCGGAATCTCGTGCGACTGGTAATACCAGGCGATCAATCCCCAGATGATGCCGGCCGCCAGCATCACCGGCTTGGATTTGCGCAGGTGGGTAAACTCTTCCGCCATCACCGCCAGATAAGCCACAAAGAACAGTGCCAGCGCGGTGACCCCCACCCACTGCCCGGTCAGATCCAGGCGCGCACCGTCACCGGATGCCTGTGCCAAAACGGGCATGAGCAGAAAGGTCAGTAACGGGATGATGCGCTTCATCTTGAATTCTCCGTGCAGTATATTGACCGCGCAGGATGGCGGCGCTGAATTGTACCGCAGACAGGAAAGCGGCCGGACGCAACTCAACGTAGAATGACCGTTATCGGCAAACTGGCGGTGTGCTTCATGTTCATTGAATTGTTCGTTCTGGTCGTGCTGGTCGCAGTCATCGTCATCGCACTGCGCCCGCCGCGCAAATAAAAAAGGGAGCCGCAGCTCCCTCTTTGCGTGTCGGACTGAAGTCCGACCTGCAATACCTATCTCATGCGGCTGCGGAGCGAAGCACGCTGCGGACCGCCCTCCACCCAGTTTTTGATCCGGTTGGCATCACCGACGCGGGTGTGTGTACCCCATGAATCGAGCAGCACAATGACCGTCGGGCGGTCGGACAATCTCACCTTCATCACCAGGCAGCGTCCGGCCTCGCTGATATAACCGGTCTTGCTCAAGCCAATATCCCATGCTTTGCTACGCACCAACGGATTGGTATTGCCGAAACGCAGCGTCTGCCGCGCACCAACTTGTACCGTATGCGCGGATTGAGTCGTGGCCAGTTTAATTTCCGGGTAGGACTCTGCCGCCTGCACCATTTTGACCAGATCGCGCGCGGTTGAGACGTTCTCGCTTTGCAATCCCGCCGGCCCGGTAAAACTGGAATCGTCCATGCCCAACTCACGCGCCTTGGCATTCATCAGCGCCACCATCACCGGAGTTCCTCCCGGAAAAGTCCGGGCCAGCGCCGATGCCGCACGATTCTCCGAAGCCATCAGCGCCAGCACCAGCAGATCGCCACGGCTCAGGGTCATTCCGTCACGCAGGCGCGATTTTGTTCCCTTGAGACGGTCGCGGTCCTCGCGTGTGATGGTAATCGGCTCATCCAGCGGCAAACGCGCGTCGAGGATCACCATGGCAGTCATCAGCTTGGTGATGGAGGCTATCGGGACGACTTCGTTTTCACTCTTGCGGTACAGCGGTTGTTGGGTTTGCTCGTCATAGATCAGCGCGATGGCCGAGCCGAGCTTGGGGAGTTTGCCATAGGAAAAATGGGCCTCGGACGCCTGGGCAACGCACGCCAACAACGCCAGCAACATCGTGATCAATCCATGCCGCATCTTCATTTTTCCCTGTTGTTTGGAATCAAGCGGGCGGAGGATAGCGGAATATTGAAATATGGCAACCATTGCATGTTGTATAAAATCTACACAGGCCGACACAGGAATCGTTAAAACAGCTTGTTTTAACGTAATTAATTGAAAAGTGCGGGCAAATACGCACGAAATAGAGCCGCCACCGTTTATCTGACGCCTCCCGCCACTCATCCTTGCTGCGCCCCGCCTTGTTCTTGCTGCTGCAAAGCCCACATCTGGGCATAAGTACCATTTTTTTGCAGCAATTCGCGGTGACTGCCGTGCTCGATGATACGCCCTTGCTCCATTACCAGAATTTGCTCGGCATCGACCACGGTAGACAGGCGGTGGGCGATGACCAGCGTGGTGCGATCCCGCGCGATGGTATGCAATTCATCCTGAATGGCCTTTTCAGATTTTGAATCCAGGGCCGAAGTCGCCTCGTCAAAGATCAGCAGGGCGGGACTTTTGAGGAGGGCGCGCGCGATGGCGACACGCTGCTTTTCCCCGCCGGAGAGTTTTAATCCGCGCTCGCCCACCATGCTGTCGTAGCCCTGTGGCAAGGATTCAACGAAATGATGGATGTGCGCCATCTGCGCGGCGCGCACCACTTCATCGCGCGGGGCATCCGGGCGGCCGTAGGCGATGTTGTAGTAAATCGTGTCGTTGAACAGCACGGTGTCCTGCGGCACGATGCCGATGGCGGCCCGCAAGCTTTGCTGCGTGACCTGACGTATATCCTGGCCGTCGATCAGGATCGCGCCGTCATCCACATCGTAGAAACGGAACAGCAGGCGCGACAGGGTGGATTTCCCCGCCCCGCTCGCCCCCACCACGGCCACGGTGTGGCCGGCGGGAATCTCAAAACTCACGTCATGCAATATCTGCCGTGCCGGGTCATATGAAAAACTCACATTCTCAAAACGAACTGCGGCCTGTTCGACGCGCAAGGGAGCCGCATTCGGCACGTCTTCCACCTCGCGGTCTTCATTCAGCAATTTGAACATGCGCTCCATGTCCGCCAGTGCGTTCTTGATTTCACGATACACAAAACCGAGAAAATGCAGCGGCATATAGAGCTGCAACATGAACACATTGACCAGCACCAGATCACCCACCGTCATTTTGCCCCGCACCACTTCGTCCGCCGCCAGCAGCATGAGCAGGGTCACGCCGATGGCGATGATCACACTCTGCCCCGCGTTCAGCGTCGCCAGCGAAGTCTGATTACGCACTGCCGATACTTCCCATTGCCGCATCTGCTCGTCGTAACGCGCCACTTCGTAGTGCTCGTTGCCAAAATATTTCACTGTTTCATAATTGATCAGGCTGTCGATGGCGCGCGTGTTGGCCCTGGAATCCATCTCGTTCATGGTGCGCCGGAACACCATGCGCCATTCGGTAACGACCAGCGTGAAGATGACGTAAACCGCCAGTGTGACGAAAGTGATGATGGCAAACCACGGGTCGTATTTGACGAACAGAATGGCCGCCACCATGAATATTTCCAGCAGCGTCGGCAGGATGTTGAATAGCATGAAAGTGAGCAGAAAACTGATGCCGCGCGTGCCGCGCTCGATGTCGCGCGAGACGCCGCCAGTCTGTCGATCCAGATGAAAACGCAGGCTCAAACTGTGCAGGTGCTCGAATACCTGCAGGGCGACACGGCGGATGGCGCGCTGGGTGACCTTGGCGAACAGCGCATCGCGCAACTCGCCAAAGGCGCTGCTCAGCAAACGCAAAAAACCGTAAGCCAGGATCAGCATCACCGGCACTGCCAGCAGCGCCTGCGGCTGGTTCATCGCATCGACGATCTCCTTCAGCAGCAGCGGCACACTGACGTTGGCAAGCTTGGACGCGATCAGCAGCAGCGCAACGGCCGCCACCCGCCACTTGAATTCGAGCAGGTAAGGGACAAGGCTGCGGATTGCTTTCCAGTCGCCCGGGCCGAGTGGCGGAGTAAAACTAGAACGGTTGTGGCGCATCAAACGGAAATTGTCGGCATGGGGTGCGCATTATAAGCCATGCGAAGCCCTTCATTCCGGCAAGGCTGGCCGTCCAAAATGGTAACCCTGCGCGTAGTCCACACCGATCTCGACCAGCATCCCGGCCGTTGCTTCGTCCTCCACGAATTCGGCAACGGTTTTGATGCCGAATTCGTGCGCCATGCTGTTGATGTGCTCGACCATGATGCGGTCTTGCGGATCGTTGACGATCTGTTGCACAAAACTGCCTTCGATCTTGACGAAATCGACCGGCAGGAACTTCAGCCACAGGAATGAGGAAAAGCCGCTGCCAAAATCATCCAGTGCGATGCGGATGCCGCTGCCGCGCAATTCCTCGATCACCGCACGCACCTGGGTCATGTTCGGCAAAGCCTCGCGCTCGGTGAGCTCAAGCACGATGCGCTCGCACGGCACACCGGCGGCACGCACCATATCTGGAATACCGCGCATCCACGCGGTGTCGTTGAAACTGCGCGGAAACAGGTTGAAAAAGAAACACGCCTGCGGATGGTTGCGGTTGACCCTGGCGTAGTGTGCCAGCCCCTTGTGGAACACTTCGCGATCCAGCTCCTGCGCCATCCCCAGTTTTTCTACCGCATCAATGAACTCGCCTGCCGGCACGGTCACTTCGCCATCGCGGATGCGGATCAGCACTTCAAATGCCTGCACGCTGCCATCCGTCACCTGCACGATGGGCTGCAAATGCGCCTCGATCCGGTCTTCACGCAGGGCGGCACGCAGAAAATCCCCCTGCTTGAATACCGACATCATGCTGCGGTCTTCCTCGCTGTCGGCGGTCATCACCTGATTTTTACCGTGCGCCTTGGCCTTGTACAGCACCACATCCATCGCCGAATAGATTTCCTCCTCGGTTTTGCCATCATCCGGAAAACTCACCAGGCTGAAACTGGCGGTACAACGAATCTTGCCCACCGTCAACTCAAACTCCTTGTTACCCAGTGACTGGTGTAATTTATGCGCCACCTGCATACCGTTGGCAGCCTCGGTTTCCGGCAACAGGACAGCAAACTCATCCCCGCCCAAACGCGCCAGCACGTCCCCTTTGCGCAATCCGGCCGCCAATAACACGGTCAATTCCTTCAATACCAGATCGCCGACCGGATGGCCGAAGGTGTCGTTGATGTATTTGAAATTGTCCAGATCGACCATGATCAGCGAGAAAGAACGGCCGTGGCGAGTGGAGCGAATAATCTCATAGCGCAAAAAATCCTCGAACTTGCGCCGGTTATACAGTCCGGTCAGCGGATCGCGGATCGAAAGCTCTTCCAGTTTGGCGTTGTACTCATGGACGGTTTGCAGCATGCCGTTGAAGTAATCCGTGAGGTGGTGCAGTTCGCGCAGCGGCGTGCCGTATTCGATCCGGCGCGAAAGGTTCATGTCGGTCGAGATTTCGCGCATGACATTGACCAGTTGGGCGATGGGCAACACCAGCAGATGGCGCAATTTGAAATACAGCAGCAGAAACACCAGCGCAAAAATCGCCAGCACGTAGATGGTTATGTTGTTCCGCGCACTGCCCAGCAATACCCTGAGATGATTGATCGGATAAGTGATGTCGATCACGCCGTGCACCTCGCCGACTTGCGAACCGGTATGGCAGGCAAGGCATTCCTGCGATGCATGGACCGGATAGAGGTAGCGTATCGAGTCTCCATCCGGGAATAGCATGGCTTCCTCGCCACCGGTCAACGCCCCGCGTAGCGACGCGTCTTCCGCCACCACCTCTGCCTCATGCGGCATGGCACCGAATTGGGCGGCAACCACCACACTGCGATAGACGTTGATCTTCAGCTCGGGGAACTGCCGGGTCAGGCGCGCGATGGAATCGTTGATCTCGTCCTTGGTCCAGCCCTTGCGCATCGCGGAATAAAGGCTCTGAAACACCAGTTGCGAGGTCTGGTGCGCATTCTCGCGCGCGAGTTCGTGCACCACACGATCACGCGCCAGACCGGACAGACCATAGATCAGGGCAAAAGCGGTTGTCAGCGCAACCAGCGACAAGATTAGAAACAAACGGCCCAGTGAAATCTGATTCACCAGGCCAAACGGGTTGATCATACTGCTCCTCAATTCCAACAGGCGCCTGTCTCGGCGCTCAACTTTTTTCAGGCTGCGATATTAGCATCGACTGTAATATTTCGTGTCAGGCTTGGATTCTGGAAAGTATCGCTAATGGGGTTGCCTGACCAGCAGATAGACCAGCATGCGAATGACGCCATAGCTCAAATGCGCGAGCAGCGAAACAAAAGGCGAGCGGTGCGCCCTTTCCACCCGCCACGCGTCGGACTTGGCCGCACGCAGCAACAGTTTGCGCAGGTCACGGGCAAAGGGCTCGTCGCGCACAACGAGATTGGCCTCGCGCGCCAGCAGCAGACTGAACGGATCGAAGTTGGACGAACCGATGGTCGCCCACTCCCCGTCGACCACGGCAGCCTTGGCGTGCAGATAACTGGCACGGTATTCGTAAATCTCAATTCCGGCCCGCAGCAACTGGTCATACAGCGCCAGCGTGGCGTAGTGCTGCAAACGGTATTCCACCCTGCCCTGCAACAGCAGCACCACGCGCACACCGCGCAGCACGGCCTGTTGCAACTCGCGGCGCATGGCAAAGCCCGGGAGGAAATAGGCGTGCGCCAGCACGATCTCCCGCCTCGCCCCCCGGATGGCATCCATGTAGGCATACTCGATGTCATGCCGATGGCGCAGGTTGTCGCGAAAAAGCAAAGCCACTGGCGTATCCCCGGGTATCTTCCGCGGAGAGCGCATGTTGGCGCGCCAGTGGCTGATGCGCTTCTTTAGCATTGCCCAGCGGATGCTGAACCAGAGTTCCTGCATCGCATCCTGCACTTCCCGCGCCAAACGGCCATGCACCCTGACCGCAAAATCGAGGCGCGGTATCTCGATATCCTCCCCGTCCGGGATATCGTTGATGATATTGATGCCGCCAACATAGGCGATTTCACCGTCGATCACCGCCAGCTTGCGGTGCAGGCGGCGCAGGCGATAGCGGCGCAGACGGAAGAATTTGCGCTCGCGGCGGAACCACAGCACTTCGACCCCGGCCTGGCGCATATCGTCTATCCACCTCTGCGGCAAACTCGCCGAACCAAATCCATCCAGCAGCAGGCGCACCGTCAAGTGGCGCGCGGCAGCGCGTTGCAGGGCCTGCGAGACCAAACGTCCGGTCTCGTCGGCGGCGAAGATATAGGTTTCCAGATGCACCGAATGCTGCGCGGCATCAATATCGGCGCACAGTTGCGGAAAGAAACGTGCACCGTTCTGCAACAGGGTGAGTTGCTGCCCGCCTACGCGGAAGGTGTCTTTCATCGTTTCCTCAACTGCGCCAGCAGCGCAGCATGATCGGACATGTTCCGCCCGCCGCGCACCTGGCACTGCACCAGATCGAAGCCGCGCATGTAAATGCGGTCCAGTTTAAGCAGCGGCATGGCCGCCGGGAAACTGCGCGCCGGCTTGCCGTGCTGCAGGCAGAACACATCCTCCACACCCAGCGCAGCGGTCAGCCCCGCGCTCAACTGGCCGCGCCAGTCGTTAAAGTCACCGGCGATCAACAAAGGTGAAGTGGCAGGTATCTCCGCCTGCGCATACGCAATCAGCGCCTGCAACTGCGCACGACGGCCGCGCGCGAACAAGCCAAAATGGGTGCACAGGCAGTGCACGCGGCGTCCCTCAATATCGATCTCGCAATGCAGCAGGCCGCGTTGTTCAAAGCGGTGGGCAGACACATCGCGGTTATGCGTGAGGACGATGGGGAAACGGCTGAGGATAGCATTGCCATGGTGGCCCGTCTCGTACACCGAGTTCATGCCGTAGGCATGATGCAGCCAGAACGGATCGGCCAGAAATTCGTGCTGCGGCATATCGGGGTAATCGGCATGCTGTTGCGCGTGATGCGCATGTTCGCCCTGTACCTCCTGCAAAAACACGATGTCCGCGTTAAGCTCATGCAACCGCCCGCGTAGTTCGTGCAGCACCACGCGCCGGTTGAGCGGCGAGAAACCCTTGTGGATATTGTAGGTGGCAACTTTCAGCATGGGCCGTCAGGCGTTGCCGATGCCGCGTGCGGACAAATTGATCTGTTTGGCGAAATCCAGCATGCGTTTAATCGGCTGCACCGCGCGCGGGATGATGGCCGGATCGACATGAATTTCGTTCTTCCCGCTTTGCAGCACTTCGGCCAGGTTTTGCAGGCCGTTCATCGCCATCCACGG
>DISA01000016.1 GCA_002421915.1 Gallionellaceae bacterium UBA6222 | reverse complement strand
GCATCACCCGCGACGAAGTGTATTGCGCTGAAGAAGCCTTCTTTACCGGCACCGCAGCCGAGGTGACACCGATCCGCGAGCTGGATACCCGTATCATCGGAACCGGTAGCCGCGGCCCGATCACCACCCGTTTGCAACAAGCATTCTTCGATATCGTTGCCGGCAAGAACACCAAGTACGCCGATTGGCTGGCGCACGTATGACAAGACCTTCAGGAGAAAACATGGCCGAAACCACGCTTACCCAAAGTTATATCGAAGTGACTGCAGCGGCCTTGCCTTTATTCTGTCCGACCCCGGCGGTCAGTTTGTGGAGCGCTCATCCGCGTGTCGCCATCCCGGTCGAAAAGCTGGGAGAAGCGACCTGCCCTTACTGCAGCACGGTCTACAAATTCAAAGGTGAACTGCCGCACGGGCATCATTGAAATTCTGCTGCGTGATTCGCTTGTTGTCCCGTACACCCCGCTTCCGAACCGCCTGCCACGGATTTAACCCCTATCCAATAATCACGCCTTGAATAATATTCATAAAATTCTGGTCGTTGCACCGAGTTGGGTGGGTGATTGCGTGCTGATGCAACCCATGTTGCAGCGCCTGGTCCGGCGCCATCCCGGTGTGCAGATCGATGTCTTCGCACCGCCCTGGACCGAGAAGTTACTGCGCCAGATGCCGGAGATACACAAGGTTATCCCCAACCCTTTCAGCCACGGTGCTTCCTCTTTTTCCGCGCGGCGCAGACTTGGTATGCAATTGCGGGAAGCTCAATACGGGCAGGCGGTCGTGCTGCCCAATTCGTGGAAATCAGCACTGGTCCCCTACTTCGCAAATATTCCCCTGCGCACCGGTTTTATCGGTGAATGGCGGTTTGGTCTGCTCAACGATGCGCGCCACCTGAATAAAGACAAACTGCCATTGATGGTAGAAAGATTTGCCGCACTGGCCGCCGCAAATGGCATGGAGCTTGAGCGTCCGCTCCCGGCTCCACGGTTGCAGGTACAAGCGGAACAGCGCGCTGCCGTGCTGGCCAAATTCGGTCTGGCGCCGAATAAACCAATCGTCGTCTTTTGTCCGGGCGCGGAATACGGGTCGGCCAAACGCTGGCCGCCGCACTATTACGCCGAACTGTCACAGCGGCTGCATGCACAAGGCTATGCCGTCTGGCTGATCGGGTCGCCCAAGGATAAAGATGTTGCCGACAAGATCGTTGCACTTGGCAACCAGCAAGTGATCAACCTCTGCGGCAACACCGATCTCGCCGAAGCCATTGCGCTGATGGCGTGCGCCGACTTGGTGGTGAGCAACGATTCCGGATTGATGCATATCGCCGCCGCGCTGAATCGGCCATTGCTGGCGATCTTTGGCTCGAGCAGTCCGCAGTTCACTCCACCACTGTCGGAACGGGCACAGGTGTTGAAACTTGATTTGCCGTGCAGCCCCTGCTTCAAGCGCGAATGCCCGCTCGGGCACTTCGACTGCATGCTCAAGCTGACACCCAAAGAGGTTGCGCGGCACATCCCCGCCCCGGCCAAGCACGAATTGGGCACGCTGAATCAATCCGGCGTCACATCCCCCTGCCCATAGATCATCCAGCGATTCTTGCCACCCTGTTTTGCCTGATACATCGCCTCGTCCGCGTGGATCAGCAGCGTCTCCACATCGGTGGCATCTTGCGGATAGAGGCTAATGCCGATACTGGCAGTCACTTTCTCCGCAAATTCTCCCAACTCACAGGGCTGTGCCACCACTTTGATAATCTTGCGCAATACGCGGCGCAGACCTTCGCCATGCCCCGTTCCGCGCAGCAAAATTGTGAACTCATCACCACCCAGGCGGGCCACGGTATCTCCCTCACGCACACAGCTGCGCAGGCGCTGGGCGATAATCTGCAGCAACGTATCGCCGGCCGCATGGCCGCGCGTATCGTTCACCGTCTTGAATCCATCGAGATCGATGAACAGCACCGCGAATTCACCCTTGTTGCGCTTGGCATGAATAATCTCCTGTTGCAGCCGATCCTGAAACAGGGTGCGATTCGGCAGGCCGGTCAGCACATCGTGATAGGCGAGATAGTGAACTTCCTCCTCAAGCCGTCGTTTTTCGGAAATATCCTGCTGTACCGCCAGAAAATTTCTTAAATCGCCCTTCTCATCGAACAGCGGCGAGACACTTTGAGTGACCGTGTACAGCGCACCCGACTTGTTGCGATTGACCACATCCCCACGCCAGTCCTGCCCACCCGCAATCCTCGACCACATTTCCTGCCAAAAAGAAGCATCGTGCCGGCCGGAACAAAAAATGTGCGGCGTAAGCCCGAGTATCTCTTCACGCGGATAGCCGCTGATGCGGGTCAGCGCTTCATTCATCCAGAGTATCCGCCCCTGGCAATCGGTAATGAACATCGCATTCGATGCATTCCGCATAGCCACATCCATCAGACGCAATTCCTGCCGATCCCGTGCCTCCAGTATCGCCACGGTGACCCGTGCAGCAAACGCCGAGAGTCGATCCACCATAAAAGAATCAAATGCCTCGTCCTGTGCGGCGTACATCACCAGCACACCGATCACATCGGTATCCATACAAAGCGGCAAGGCCAGGATACGCCGCATTCCGTACCTGGCAGCGCGCTTACGCCACGGGGCGAACTCGGGTGAATCAGCGCTCAATACAACCGGGTGATTTTCGCGCAGCGCGATCCCTGCCGGCCCCTTGCCCTGCGGCGTATCATCCCAGCGCACCTGAATGCCCGACAGGTATTCTGCCCGACCGGCAGACTCAACGATTTCGACTGCACCATCCGCAACTTTCATCCCCAGCCAAACCAGTTTGAAACCGAACAGTTCGACCATGCGCTGGCAGATGCGTTTGACCACGTGCTGCAGATCATATTTGCGCAAAATATACTGGTCGATTTCCTGCAGCAGATGGTCGGTGACAATCTGTTCACGCATGTTGTGGCGCAGCGCAGCCGCCACCAATTCGCGCTCAACCGTGGGGACCAGACGCTGACTGTCGTCCAGCAACACGCAATCCTGTGCGCCCGTGCGCATAGCTTCGGCCAGTGTCATTTGATTTGCTTCATTCAGCAAAACAATGCACGGAACATCCGCCTCGTGCGCGCGCAAGATGGCAATCGTGTCTGCCACGGAAAATTTTGCGGCAGGTGAGATAAATATCACCCTGGGCAACTTGCCCAAACAAGCTTCCAGTGTTTGCCGGTCCTTCGCATGACGCGTCTCCAGCTGATACCCATGCCGGGCAAAAGCATCCATCACCCGCTTTCTATCGACTTCCCGCGTGGTGACAAATAGTGCGCGTAACGGCGTCATTATGTATTGATGCGCTGCGACAGAGACTTGCTGAAACCGGGCTCACCCAACCAACCCAGCGCCAGCAACTCCCGCATCAGCTGGTTGAATTCAGTCAGCGTCTGTGGCTTTTGCACAAAGCTATTCGCGCCAACCTGATAAGCCAGCACCACATCTGAAGGCTCGTGACTTTGGGAGTAGACAACGATGGGGACATGCAGCAGGCGCTGATCCATACGCAGGGTGCGCAATACAGCCAGACCAATCAGCTTGGGCAGTTTTAAATCGATCAAAATCAGGCGCGGCAGTGGATGGCCGTGCGCAGTTTCCGCAGACAACCAGTCGAGCGCCGAAACGCTGTCCGGTACAACCGCCAGATACAGATTGCCGGGACAACTGGCCACTGCCTGCTGCACCAACAGGATCGCGGGCTCTTCATCCTCTACCAGCAAGACCGTATCACCGGACTGTTTCAGCATCGCCTTATCCCCAATCTCGAAAATACTTCAATCTGAAAATAATATTCAGCCGCAGGTTAACACCGGAAAAACTTTGGAGAAACTGTGCCGGAGTCGGTACATTCTCCCAGAGAGTTCATGTTGTCGGACGTTCATTTGTGAATATCCGTGTCCATTCGCGGCTCAACTGTTTTTGTTAAGCCCAACTTATTCCGGCAGTTTTCCGCCAACCCAACCGCGGACAGAAGCCAGCGCCGCCGCCAGATGTTCCGGTTGCGTGCCGCCCGCCTGCG
>DISA01000036.1:16701-32592 GCA_002421915.1 Gallionellaceae bacterium UBA6222 | reverse complement strand
ATCCTGCTCGACTCGATCACCCGTCTGGGCCGCGCGTTCAACACGGTTGTGCCGTCGTCGGGCAAGGTTCTGACCGGTGGTGTGGATGCCAACGCGCTGCAACGTCCGAAGCGCTTCTTCGGTGCGGCGCGGAATATCGAAGAGGGCGGTTCGCTGACGATCATTGCGACCGCGCTGATCGACACCGGATCGCGCATGGATGAGGTGATCTTTGAAGAATTCAAAGGCACCGGCAACAGCGAGATCGTTCTGGATCGGAAAGTCGCCGACAAGCGCGTGTTCCCGGCGATGGATATCCTGAAATCCGGCACCCGGAAAGAGGATCTGCTGGTCGAACAGAAGGACCTGCAAAAGACCTATCTGCTGCGCCGCATCCTGAACCCGATGGGCACCACCGATGCGATCGAGTTCCTGATTTCGAAGCTGAAACAAACCAAGACGAACGCGGAATTCTTCGATTCGATGAACGGGTAAATCCCGCTTATCGTTCCCAAAGGGGTTGCGATGGATACGATTTTTGCGTTGGCCACCGCCCGCGGCAAAGCGGGGGTGGCCGTTATTCGTATTTCCGGGCCGCGCGCCTGGGAGGCGGCGGCCGAACTGGCCGGGGCCTTGCCGAAGCCACGGATGGCCGGGTTGCGCAAGCTGCGGCTTGGCAGTGACGATCTGGATGAGGCGGTGGTGCTGTGCTTTGAGGCAGGCGCGAGCTTTACCGGCGAAGCGGTGGCAGAGCTGCATATCCACGGTGCGGTGGCGACGGTTTCTGCAGTGTTGCGTGCCCTGGGGGATTTGCCCGGTTTGCGCCTGGCCGAGGCAGGAGAGTTCACTCGGCGCGCCTTGGAAAGCGGGCGGCTCGATCTGGCGCAGGTCGAGGGGTTGTCCGATCTGATCGAGGCGGAAACCGAAGCGCAACGCAAACAGGCGCTGCGGGTTCTGTCCGGCGCGGTGGGGCAGGTGGTCGAGCAGTGGCGGGCGAAACTGGTGCGGGCTGCGGCGCTGATCGAAGCCACGATCGACTTTGCCGACGAAGAGGTTCCCGTTGACGTCAGCGGCGAGGTCATCGAACTGATCGGGGCTGTCCAGGCCGATATTCGAGCGGAGCTGGGCAAACTGACGGCCGCAGAGCGCATTCGCGAAGGTTTTGAGGTGGCCATTGTCGGGCGCCCGAATGCTGGAAAATCAACGCTTTTGAACATGCTGGCCGGGCGCGAGGCGGCGATCACCTCGGAAATCGCGGGGACGACCCGGGATGTGATCGAGGTGCGAATGGATATGGGCGGTCTTGCCGTGACCTTGCTTGACACTGCCGGGCTGCGCGAAACCAGCGATGTTGTCGAGGCAATCGGCGTTGAACGGGCCTTGCAGCGTGCGAAGGCTGCCGATCTGCGGCTGTTTTTGCTGGATGGCGAGGAATTGCCGTTGATCGCGCCGCTGGAGGGCGATCTGGTGGTGCATGGCAAGGCCGACCTGCGCCCGGTCGAGGGGCTGAGCATTTCGGGCAAGACCGGAGAGGGGGTCGATCAACTGGTTGCGACCCTGACCGAGCGCCTGCTGGCCCGGGCCAATGGCGCAGGTGTGATGTCGCGGGAACGGCATCGTGAAGCGCTGTTGCGTGCGTTTGAGGCTTTGGAATCGGCGCAAAATGAGGTATTGGCCGGGTCTGACAGGGCGGAACTGGCTGCGGAATCGCTGCGACAAGCGGCACGCGCGCTGGAATCTCTGTTGGGCCGGGTGGATGTCGAGCATCTGCTTGGCGAGATTTTTGCGAGTTTCTGCATCGGGAAGTAGGGAGTGTTTCACGTGAAACATTTTGACGTCATCGTTGTTGGCGGCGGTCATGCCGGCACCGAGGCTGCACATGCGGCGGCCCGGATGGGTGCGCGTACTGCGCTGGTGACCCTGCGTGCCGATGCAATTGGTGTGATGTCCTGCAACCCGGCGATTGGTGGGCTGGGCAAGGGTCATCTGGTTCGCGAGATTGACGCGTTCGACGGGGTGATGGGCCGTGCGGCGGACCGGTCGGGCATCCAGTTTCGGCTTTTGAATCGCCGCAAGGGCCCGGCGGTTCAGGGGCCGCGTACCCAGGCAGACCGCAAGCTTTATCGACTGGCGATGGCCGAGTTTGTGGCCGCCCAGCCGAATCTGGATGTGATCGAGGCGGAAGTTTCTGACCTGATGACGCAGGAGGGCCGGGTATCGGGTGTGGTTCTGGCCGACGGCTCTGAAATTTCGGCGCATGCGGTTGTTCTGACTGCGGGGACCTTCCTGCGCGGCCTGATCCATATCGGCGATCAAAAGCGGCCGGGGGGTCGGATGGGGGATCAGCCCTCTGTTGCCCTGGCCGAGCGCCTGCAAGCCATGGACCTGCCGCTGGGGCGTCTGAAAACCGGAACGCCGCCCCGCCTGGATGGCAAGACGATCAACTGGGACATTCTGGAATTTCAGCCGGGCGACGATGAGCCCGAGCTGTTTTCTTTCCTGCATGACTCGGTTTTTGCCCGGCAGATTTCCTGCGGCATTACCCATACCAATGAGCGGACGCACGATCTGATCCGGGAAAACCTTGGTCGTTCGGCCATGTATGGCGGGCATATAGAAGGCGTGGGGCCGCGCTATTGCCCGTCGATCGAGGACAAAATCGTTCGCTTCTCGGACAAGTCCTCTCATCAGGTTTTCCTGGAGCCGGAAGGCCTGGATGACGACACGGTCTATCCGAACGGGATTTCCACATCGCTTCCGGTGGATGTTCAGGATGCCTATGTCCGGTCGATCCGTGGCCTTGAAGAGGTGCGCATCCTTCAGCCCGGCTATGCGATCGAATATGATTTCGTCGATCCGCGCGCGCTGCGGGCAACATTGGAACTTCGGGCGCAGCCTGGGCTATATCTTGCGGGACAAATCAACGGCACAACCGGTTATGAAGAGGCCGCCGCACAGGGGTTGGCGGCGGGGCTGAACGCGGCGCTGTCGGCGCAGGGGCGCGAGCCGATGATCTTCAGCCGGACAAACAGCTACATCGGGGTGATGATCGACGATCTGATTACGCGCGGGGTTTCGGAGCCGTACCGCATGTTTACCTCGCGGGCAGAGTTCCGGCTGTCGCTGCGTGCCGATAATGCAGACCAGCGGTTGACCGGGATTGGCATCGACTTGGGCTGTGTTTCGGATCATCGTCGTGCGGTGTTCGGGGAAAAAATGGAAAAGCTGTCAGCGGGTCGCGAATTGATGGGGTCGCTGACGCTGACGCCAAAGCAGGCACTGGCGCATGGCCTCAAGGTCAATCAGGATGGCAGCCGCCGCACCGCGCTGGAACTGCTGTCTTTTCCGGACATTACCTTTGATGCGCTTACCGCGGCACTGCCAGAGCTTGCCGTCGTGGCGCCCGAAATTGCCGCGCAGCTCGGCAAGGATGCGCTTTATCAAAACTACATGCAGCGCCAAGATATGGACGTTGCCGCAATGCGTCGCGATGAGCATTGGGAAATCCCGGAAGACTTCGATTATTCGGCGCTTTCCGGCCTTTCCACCGAATTGAAGATCAAGCTGACGCGCGCCCGCCCGGAAACCCTGGCTCAAGCCGGGCGTGTGGATGGTGTGACTCCGGCCGCGTTGACCCTGCTGTTGATGCGTTTGCGGCAGATGAACAAGGCGCGTTCAGCGTGACGGGCGCGAATGAGGCGAGCTTCGCCGAGGATTTCAATGTTTCACGTGAAACAATAGAGCGCCTTCATCGCTATGAGGCGCTCTTGCGGAAATGGAATCCGGCCATCAATCTGGTGTCGCCTCAAACGCTGACGGACGTATGGGGGCGTCATTTTCGTGATTCCGCGCAGATCTTTGATCTGGCGAAGGTGCCAGATGCTAAAATCTGGGCGGACCTGGGGGCAGGTGGCGGATTCCCCGGGCTTGTCGTGGCGATTCTGGCGGCCGAAAAGCGGTCGTCTCTGGGTGTGGCATTGGTAGAAAGTGACCAGCGAAAAGCCGCGTTTCTTATGACGGTCAGCCGCGAGCTTGGCCTGCATACGCGCGTTCTGTCCCAGCGGATCGAGGCGATCCCGCCCCTTGGCGCCGATATCCTGAGCGCGCGTGCCCTTGCGCCCCTGTCAAAGCTGCTGGAGTTCGCAGAGCGTCATTTGAAGCCCGGCGGGACGGCCTTGTTCCCGAAAGGGGCAAAATGGCGCGAAGAGCTTTCGGAAGCGCAAAAATCCTGGTCTTTTGATGTGGCTTGTCATGCCAGCGTCACCGATTCCGAGGCAACCGTGCTTGAAATCTCAGGAGTGTCCCGTGTCTGACCCCACGCGTCCCGCTGCCCCCAAGATCATTGCGATTGCCAACCAAAAGGGTGGGGTTGGCAAGACGACAACCGCGATCAATCTGGCCGCTGCCCTGGTTGAACGGGGGCGGCGTGTCCTGCTGGTCGACCTGGACCCGCAGGGGAATGCCTCCACCGGGCTTGGCATCGAGCCTGAAGATCGGAAGCTCAGCACCTACGATCTGCTGATCGAAGATGCGCCGCTGGGCGCCATCATCGTTCCGACGGCAATTCAGGGGCTGTGGCTGTGCCCGGCGACAACCGACCTGTCCTCGGCGGATATGGAGCTGGTCTCGACGGAAAAGCGCAGCTTTCTTCTGCATGACGCGCTGCGCCAGCCCGATATCGACGCTTACGCGCTCGATTATGTTCTGATCGATTGCCCGCCCTCGCTCAGCCTGCTCACGGTCAACGCGATGGTTGCGGCGCAGGCCGTTTTGGTGCCGCTGCAGGCCGAATTCTTCGCGCTTGAAGGATTGTCGCAGCTGATGCTGACGATCCGCGAAGTTCGTCAAAGTGCAAATCCGACGCTGCGGATCGAAGGTGTTGTGCTTACAATGTATGATGTGCGCAATAACTTGTCACAGCAGGTCGAGGCCGACGCGCGCGGGACGCTGGGCGAAATCGTGTTCCGCACAATGATTCCACGCAATGTGCGGGTATCCGAGGCGCCCTCTTACGCGATGCCGGTTCTCAGCTATGATAGCAATTCGCGCGGCTCCGAAGCCTATCGGGCGCTGGCGTTGGAATTGCTGGCGCGGCACGGTGTTGCGGTCGGAAAAGGATAAGCGATGAGCGAGAAAAAAATCGAACGGCGCGGGCTTGGACGCGGTCTTTCCGCGCTGATGGCCGATGTGAACATCACCGCGGGCGAGGCCGAAGCCGCGCCGCGCCGTGCAGATTCGATGATACCGGTTGAAAAAATCGAACCGAACCCGAATCAGCCGCGTCGGGACTTCACCCCCGAGGCGTTGGAAGATCTGGCTGCGTCGATCCGGGAAAAGGGCGTAATCCAGCCGCTGATCGTGCGTAAACATCCGACCAAGCCCGATTTCTATGAAATCGTGGCGGGCGAACGTCGCTGGCGGGCCGCGCAAATGGCGCAACTGCATCAACTGCCGGTCATCGTGCGTGAATTCAGCGACACCGAGGTGCTGGAAGTCGCGATCATCGAGAATATTCAGCGCGAAAACCTCAATCCCCTGGAGGAAGCGCTCAGCTATCGGCAGCTGATGGATCGCTTTGGCCACACCCAAGAAAAGGTTGCCGAGGCGCTGTCGAAAAGCCGCAGTCACATCGCCAATCTGCTGCGTTTGCTGCATTTGCCCGAAGAAGTGCAGGGGATGCTGCGGGATGGGCAGCTTACCGCAGGTCATGCGCGTGCGATGATAACCGCTGAAAATCCGGTCAAGCTTGCCCGCGAAGCCGTGGCCAAGGGGCTGTCTGTGCGCGAAGTGGAGCGTTTGGCCAAGAAACCCGACGCCAAACCCGCCCGCGAACGTCAGCCGCGGATTTCGGAAAAGGACGCCGATACACGCGCGCTTGAAGCCGACTTGAGCGCCACGATCGGGATGAAGGTCAGTATCGACCACAAGGATCTTGGGGGTGGGGCGCTGACCATTACCTATACAAGCCTGGATCAGCTTGACGAAATTTGCCAATTGCTGAGCGCGATGCGCTAAAACAAACGCCGGGGATCAACCCCGGCGTTTTCATTATGGCATCAGCTCTCGCAGAATGGCGTTCAGCACTGGCATGCCGGCCTTTGTTGCTGAAATTCGACCCTGATCCACCTGAATCATGCCTAGATCCGACAGATACTCCAGGCGATCCTGCGGCAGATCTTGCCCCCAAAGCGCGCGATAGCGGTCTGCAGAAATGCCTTCTGCAAGGCGCAGGCCGAACAGCAGATATTCTATCGCTTGTTCATCGCGGGGCAGGGCCGCACGCGGCAACTCGCCGGTTCCCAGGGATTCGACGGCTTCCAACCAGGCGTTCGGGGCTTTGGGCGTATCGGTTGCCTGACGAGCGCCGTTCAGCGTTAGCCGGCCGTGGGCACCGGGGCCGATCCCGGCGTAATCGCCATAGCGCCAGTAAATCAGGTTGTGCCGGCTTTCGGCACCGGCCCGCGCATGGTTCGAAACCTCGTAGGCGGGCATCCCATGCGCATCACAAATTTCCTGCGTTAACAGGTACATATCGGCGGCCGCCTCGTCTTCGGGAAGGCCGCGCAACTTTCCTGCGGCGTGACGCGCGCCAAAGGCTGTGCCGTCCTCGATTGTCAGCTGATACAGCGACAGATGGTCAATCGCCATCGACAGCGCTTCGGTCAGTTCCGCGCGCCAGGCGTCGAGCGGCTGATCCTGCCGCGCATAGATCAGGTCAAAGCTGACCCGATCGAAAACCGAGCGCGCAATGTCAAAGGCGCGCCGCCCTTCGGCCACCGAATGCAGCCGCCCGAGCCGCCGCAGATCGGCATCATTCAGCGCCTGCATGCCCATCGAAACCCGGTTCACCCCAGCCTCGGAATAGGCTCTGAACCGCCCGGATTCGATGCTCGACGGGTTCGCCTCCAGGGTAATTTCGATGTCATTGGCAAGGCGCCAGGTCGTCCGCACCTTGTCCAGAATGGCCGCCACAAGGGCGGGGTCCATCAGCGAGGGCGTGCCCCCACCGAAAAAGACCGAATTCAAAACCCGGTCTTTGGTCTCAGCACCGACACGCTCGATCTCGGCCAGATAGGCTCTGTTCCAGCGGTTTTGGTCGATTTCCGCGGCCACATGGCTGTTGAAATCGCAATAGGGGCACTTCGAGGCGCAGAATGGCCAGTGCAGATACAGCCCGAACCCACCGTTGCGCCAGTCTTCGGTCATCCCTTGAAGGCCGTGACTTCGATTTCGATCTTCATCGCGGGGTTTACCAGACCGGCAATGATCATCGTGGCCGCCGGGCGGATCTCGCCGAAGGTTTCCGACAGGGCGGGGATGATCTGTTCCATATAGGCGGCGTCGGTGATGATGTAATTCGCCCGCACGACATGCTCCATTCCGAAGCCCGCACCTTCCAGCACGGCCTTGATCGTGGCGAGTGTGTTGCGCGCCTGATCCAGAACACTGTCAGGGAAGGCCTTGCTGACCGGATCGGCGCCGGTCGTGCCGGCGACGAAACACCAATCGCCTTGCACCACGGCGCGCGAATAGCCCAGCTTGGGCTCGTAGGGCGATCCGCCCGAAATGTTTTTCCGATCGCTCATCATCAAACCTCGAAACAGGTGACCAGCTTGCGGAATGCATCCGCGCGGTGGCTGATTTCATTTTTCTTCGCGGGGTCCATTTCGGCAAAGGTGATGTCGTATCCTTCGGGCTGGAACATCGGGTCGTAGCCATGGCCCAGTGCGCCGCGCATCGGCCAGACAAGATGTCCCTCGACCTTGCCTTCGAACACTTCGTCGTGCCCATCCGGCCAGGCCAGCACCAGGGTCGAGCGGAAGCGGGCGCTGCGGGGTTCGGGCGCCGCGATCTTGTCGCAGGCCTCCCAGGTCTTGGTCATCGCCATGGTGAAATCGCGCCCGGTGGGGGTTTCGGCCCAGTCGGCGGTATAAACGCCCGGCGCGCCACCCAGACAATCGACCTCGATCCCGCTGTCGTCCGACAGGGCGGGCAGGCCGGTGGCCTTGGCGGCGGCATGGGCCTTGATCCGGGCGTTTCCGACGAAACTCGTCTCTGTTTCGGCGGGTTCGGGCAGGTTCATCTCGGCCGCGCCGACACATTCGATCCCGAAAGGCGCCAGCAATGCGGCGATTTCGGCCAGTTTGCCCTTGTTGTGCGTCGCGACCAGCAGGCGCTTTTCGGTGAATTTTCTCATGCCACGGCGGCCTTTTGCGCGGCTACCAGCTCGGCCACGCCGGCTTCGGCCAGATCCATCAGCTCGTTCATCTGCGCACGGCTGAAGGTGGCGCCCTCGGCGGACATCTGCACCTCGATCAGCTTGCCAGAGCCGGTCATGATGAAATTGCCGTCAGTTCCGGCTTCGCTGTCCTCGGCATAATCCAGATCGCAGACCGGCTGACCGGCATAGATCCCGCAGCTGAGGGCGGCGACATGATCGGGCAGCGGGTCCGAGGTGCAGATCCCGGCTTTCATCAGCTTGTTCATCGCCAGACGCAGCGCGACCCAGCCCCCGGTGATCGAGGCGCAGCGCGTGCCGCCGTCGGCTTGAATCACGTCGCAATCGACCACGATCTGCCGCTCGCCCAGGGCCACACGGTCAACGCCTGCGCGCAGGGACCGCCCGATCAGGCGCTGGATTTCCTGCGTACGTCCGGATTGCTTCCCTTTGGCTGCTTCGCGCCCCATCCGGCTGCCGGTGGAACGCGGCAGCATGCCGTATTCGGCCGTGACCCAACCCTCACCGCTGCCCTTTTTATGTGGCGGCACGCGCTCTTCAACGCTGGCGGTACAGATGACCTTGGTGTCGCCGCACTCGATCAGCACCGATCCTTCGGCGTGTTTGGTGTAGTGACGGGTAATGCGGATTGAACGAAGCTGGTCTGGCTGGCGCTGGCTGGGACGCATGATAAAACCTCGGAAGGGTGCGGAAAGGGGCGCGATTATAACGCGTCGCTTACGCTGCTATAGCCAGAGGCACACAAACTGGTATTTCGGTTGGGTGATCTTGCTCGGCAGCGCCCAAGCGCGCGGCAACAACGGTTGTGTTATCGGCGCGCCCCGCCTCGCGCAGAACGGCGGTATCGACCAGTTGATCCAGGATATTTGGCAATGACGGTGCAGCTTGCACCTTCATCAAATCTACTTCCTCGAGCGGGCTCCAGAAACCATCGCTGCACAGCAGCAAGGTATCGCCGTCCTGCACGTCAGTACAGGGAGAGACTTCGGTATAGAACATATCTTCCACGCCCCCCAGACAGTTGGTGATCTTGTTGCGATCGGGATGCGTTTTCATTTCTTCCAGACTGATGATCCCCCAGTCCGCCCATTGCTGCACCACCGAATGATCGTGGCTGACCAGGGCCACCATGTTGTTGCGCAACAGATAAAAGCGCGAATCACCCGCATGGGCAACCCACACTTTGCCGTTCTGCACCAATGCCGCCACACAGGTTGTTCCCGGATTGCCGCCCAGTTTCTGCTCAAGTGCGTATTCAATAATAGCGTCGTGCGCGGCGCGCATGGTGGCCCGAAGAAACACTTCCGGCTCTTGCGCCAGTCCAGCCTCCAGCCGGCTGAAGGCGCGCATGAACGTATAGACCGCCATATCGGCCGCAACCTCGCCATACAAATGACCGCCCATACCGTCAGCCAGCAACAGCAGCAACGCTTCGTTGGTATAGGCATAGCCGGCACGGTCTTGGTTGTATCTGCGACCACCAATATGATTGGCTTGGTGAATGACAAACTTCATCTATCTTTCCTGCAGGATTGAGTGGCATGCCTAACCGTACATCCGAGCATGATTGCGCAATCGTAATATAATGCGTGCGCTTCAGCCCGTATTTTTTCCACCCACCCGGAGTGCCCATGATCTATAGCATGACCGGCTTTGCCGCAGCAGCGGCCGAACTTGATGGCGGCTCACTCACGCTGGAGCTGCGCTCGGTCAACCATCGCTATCTCGATCTGCAACTGCGCCTGCCGGATGAACTGCGAGGTCATGAGACCGCGCTGCGCGAGGCGATCAGTGCGCAAATCGGTCGCGGCAAAGTGGAGTGTCGGGTCAACTTTACCCTGCGCCAGAATGCACAGCATCCGGCCCGGCTCAATCCGGGACTGGTGCACCAACTGTCTGCCTGGAATACACAAATTCATGAAATCTTGCCCGGCGCAGGCGAGCTTTCGGTGATTGATGTGCTGCGCTGGAACGGTGTGCTGGAAAGCCCAAGTGTCGGTGGCGATACATTAAACACCGCCCTCCACGCTTTGTTGCAGCAGGTTTTGCAGGAATTCGCTGCCGCACGCGGGCGTGAAGGTGACAAACTTGCTTCTTTCCTGCAGCAACGCGTGGTACAAATCGAGACATTGCGCAGCACGGTCGCACCACGGATCCCAGCCGCCATTTCAGCTTATGAAGCCAGACTGCGCACGCGCTTGCTTGAGGCATTGGGCAACGCAGACGACGAGCGTGTGCGCCAGGAAATCACCCTGTACGCCAGCAAGATTGACATCGATGAAGAACTTTCACGCCTCGCCGCACATTTGGCAGAAGTCCGGCAGGTACTGGCAGGTGGTGGCATCATCGGTAAACGCCTCGATTTTCTGATGCAGGAATTACACCGTGAGGCCAACACGCTGGGCGCAAAATCGGCAGATGCGGAAATTTCGCATTGCGCCATGGAAATCAAGCTGCTCATCGAACAGATGCGCGAGCAAGTACAAAACATCGAATAGGAGATCTGTATGTCCGGCAGTCTTTTCGTCATCAGTGCGCCATCGGGAGCCGGTAAGACCAGCTTGGTACACGCTCTGCTGCAAACCAATCCACAGATCGACCTGTCTGTATCCTATACCACGCGTCTTCCGCGTGCGGGTGAAACCGACGGCAAGGATTATCACTTCGTCAGCCGCGAGCAATTTCTGACCATGGCCGCGCACGGTGAATTTCTGGAAAAGGCCGAAGTGTATGGCAACCTTTACGGCACTTCCAGCACCTGGATTGCACAGGAAAATGCCCGGGATCGTGACATTCTGCTGGAGATCGACTGGCAGGGAGCGGCACAGGTGCGCAGGCTGTTTCCGGATCTTGTTTCCATTTTCATACTACCCCCCTCACTGGAAATTCTTGCCCGGCGCTTGCAGGGCCGCGGCAAGGACGCACCGGAGGTGATCGCCACCCGTCTTGCAGCCGCGCGCGGGGATGTCTCCCATCTGGCTGAGTTTGATTATGTTATTATCAACGCCGATCTTGATGAGGCGGTGCAGGAACTGAACTCCATTGTCCTGACCGCGCGTTTGCGTCTTGCCAAACAGCTCGTCCGCCAGCATAGTCTCATCAACCAATTCCTGACTCCGGAGAAATAAATCATGGCGCGTATCACTGTAGAAGATTGCATGGCAAACATTCCCAACCGTTTCGAGCTGACGCTGGCTGCAGCTTACCGTGCCCGCCAGTTGGCCAACGGCGCCAACCATCTGGTTGAAATCAGCAAGGACAAGCCCACCGTGATCGCGTTGCGCGAAATCAGCGAAGGGAAGGTCGGCGTGGAAATTCTCAATCGCGGCATGGCCTAAACTGCAGCACCTCCCTACGGATGCAGGTGCGCGGAGGGTTATCCCATGTCTAAAGCCGATGCGGATGTGCTCCTGCTTGAAGTCTCCGCCTATCTCAAGCCGGAGGATGTGGCACAGGTCAGGGCGGCGCTAGAATTCAGTCGTAACGCCCACGCCGGCCAGTTGCGCCAGTCGGGCGCCCCATACGTTACACACCCCATTTCTGTTGCACGCATCCTCACTATGCTGCATCTGGATGTGCATGCCATCATCGCCGCCCTGTTGCATGACGTCGTTGAAGACACACCCGTCACCCTCGAGCAAATAGCCGAATCTTTCGGCTCAACCGTAGCTGAATTGGTTGAAGGCTTGAGCAAGATCGACAAGCTGAAATTTGAAACCAAGGAAGACGCGCAAGCCGAAAATTTTCGCAAAATGTTGCTGGCCATGGCCCGCGATGTGCGCGTGATACTTATCAAACTGGCTGACCGGCTGCACAATGCGCGCACGCTGGATTCTGTGCCCGCAGAAAAGAGTGCGCGCATTGCCCGTGAAACGATGGACATCTATGCCCCCATCGCCAATCGGCTCGGACTGAATAACATTTTCCAGGAGCTGCAAGACCTCAGTTTCAAGTATTTGCATCCCAACCGTTACCGTGTTTTGTCCAAGGCACTCATGGTGGCACGCGGCAATCGGCGTGAGGTGGTGAGCAAGATCCTGGAGGCGATCAGCAAGCGTCTGGAATTGCACCAAATCAAGGCTGAGGTCAGGGGTCGCGAGAAACACCTGTACGGCATTTATCAGAAGATGCAGGCAAAGTCGTTGGCCTTTGCCCAAGTGCTCGACATCTACGGCTTCCGTATTCTGGTGGATGATGTCGCATCCTGCTACCTTGCACTCGGTGCCTTGCATGGACTGTACAAACCCTTTCCGGGTAAATTCAAGGACTACATCGCGATCCCCAAAGCCAACGGATACCAATCGTTGCACACCACACTGTTCGGCCCCTTTGGCACCCCGATCGAAGTGCAGATCCGCACCCATGAAATGAACAAGCTGGCAGAAAGCGGTGTGGCTTCGCACTGGTTGTACAAGGCATCGGACTCGCAAATCAACGAGCTGCAACAAAAGACACACCAATGGCTGCAAAGCCTGCTCGGAAGTCTGGCCCAAAGTAGTGACTCGGCAGAGTTCCTCGAGCACCTCAAGATCGATCTGTTCCCCGACGAAGTCTATGTCTTCTCGCCCAAGGGCAAAATATTCGCGTTGCCACGCGGCGCGACAACGGTTGATTTTGCATATTCCGTTCATACCGATATCGGCAATCGCTGTGTCGCCGCCAAAGTCAACAGTGAGTTGGTGCCTCTGCGCACGGAGCTGCGCAACGGTGACCGTGTCGAGATTATCACTGCGGTGCAGGTTCACCCCAATCCGGCTTGGCTGGCCTACGTCGCCACCAGTAAAGCTCGTGCCGAGATTCGCCATTCGCTGCGCACCATGCATCTCACCGAATCAGCCAAGCTTGGTGAGCGACTGCTTGCCCAGGCTCTCGGCACGATGGGCCTGCATCTGCAGGATATGGATGAAGCGCATTGGGGAAAATTGCTCAAGGAAACCGGCGTCAAGTCACAGCAGGATATCTTTGCCGATATCGGCCTCGGGCGTCGCCTGAATATGGTGGTTGCCAAGCAACTCGCCAGCTCGGGCGACACCATATCCAGCGATGTACTGGGAAACGCGGTGGTCACCATTCAGGGTACAGAAGGTATGGCGGTCGAGTTTGCCAAGTGCTGCCGCCCGATTCCCGGAGATCCCATCATCGGAATGATCAAGAGCGGACAAGGGCTGGTGGTGCACACCCATGACTGCCCGACACTGCGCCACGGGCGTGGTAGCGAACAATGGCTCGATGTCGTCTGGGATAAAAATATTTCCCGCCTATTCGAGGTCAGCCTCAAGCTGGTCCTCGCCAACCAGCGCGGGGTGCTGGCAAAAGTTGCCGCCGCCATTTCCGATGCCGAATCGAATATCGAGAATGTCAACTTCAGTAGCGAAGGTGAATATACAGCGACCTATTTTACCCTTCAGGTCAGCAACCGTATGCACCTTGCGCGCATCATGCGCAACCTGCGCAAAATTCCGGAAGTCGTGCGCATTACCCGCCTAAAAAACACCGGGTAGTACGTCCCGCCTTATGGGAGCGCAATTTGTTGTGCGATAGCCAGACACTCATCGCCTGATGAATCATGCTCCCGCAGTCAAAGTCAGCCGTTTGCGGGCGGGGGCACCGCGCTTACAGGTCGAGCTTCCCTCCAAAATATTGCATCACTTCAAGCATCGCGCTCGCCTTGTCCCACGTTTCCTGATATTCCGCTTCACACTGCGAATCGGCGACGATACCACCGCCCGCCCAGCCGCGAATCTCGTGATGCGAATAAACAAGGGTGCGGATAGCGATATTGATTTCCATCGTGCCGTCGTCACCGACATAGCCGATTGCCCCGCAGTAGATCCCGCGCCGATGCGGCTCCAGCTGCTCGATAATTTCCATTGCACGCTGCTTGGGTGCCCCGGTAACCGAACCACCCGGAAAACAATCCCGAAGCAAATCCAGCGCGTGGTGATCCTGGCGCAACCTGCCTTCCACTGTACTGACCAGATGATGCACATTGGAAAAGCTTTCCACTTCGAACAGTTTGGGTGTGCGCACCGACCCGGTCGCACAGCCTTTGCTCAAGTCGTTGCGCAGCAAATCGACAATCATCAGGTTCTCCGCCAGATCTTTTGTATGCCGGCTCAACGTTTGCACCCGTTGCAGATCCTCTGCGCTATCCGGACTGCGCGCTCGCGTGCCCTTGATCGGTCGCGTCTCGACCATGCCATGGCGTACTTGCAAAAACAGCTCGGGTGAAACACACAGCACCTGCAATTCCGGCCAATCAAGAAATGCCGCATAGGGTGCCGGACTCAGGCGGCGCAGTTCGAGGTACGCCGCGAAGGCATCGCCGGTGGCTTTAGCAGCAAAGCGCTGTGCCAAATTGACCTGATAACAATCACCCTCGCACAGTAACTTTTGGATCACTTCAAATTCGCGGCGATAATGCTCAGGATCCAGATTGGTTTTAATGCTGCCCTGCACCAGAAAGTCATTTCTAAATTGAATGGCGGCGGCAGCCCCACGCAATCGTTGCATGATCTGTGGCAGGATGTTCACTGTTTCGGCATGACGCTGGCGGGATACCAATTGCGCTCGCTGTTGCTGGTGGTCAATGACAAACGCCCAGTCATAAATGCCCACTGCCATTTCCGGTAAATGCTCCTCATCGCTTGCGATGGCAGGCCAATGGTAAAAATTGCGCGCGAGGTCATAACCCCAGTACCCCAACGCCCCTCCGGCAAACGGAATATTCGGCAGTGGCTCTTCGATCTCCCCCAGTTGCTCGTGTATCAGATTCAACGGGTCTTCGTCTGCGTCTTCATTCAACCCGCCGGTACAGACCGTGGTTTTTCCATTCGTGGTTGTTAGCGTTGCAACGGGTTCCGCGACAAGTATGTCATAGCGTCCACAGCCGCCACTATCCAGCCATGCGGCCCACGGCAAATCACGAATGGCATCGAAGTAAGCGCCGGCATCGGGCCGGTAGGGAAGTGAAATGCTTAAAAGCATGACTGGTAAGATCGCAATCGAAGGGTTTTGGCGTACTGTTGACCACGACTACTTTCGTAGCCGACAAGGCTGTCCGCATCCGGCAATACCCGTTGCCTGAGAAAAGATGTCTCGTGCGGCAAGATGCCACCGCCTGGGAAAAGTTATATCGGCGTTTACAGGAGTGCCGCTCTTCGGCCATCCACCACTGAATACAAAACAACCAGTAGTCCCGACGCAGAATACCACTCAAAGGGTTAGGCGGTATCTGACTTGACCCTGATACCAAAAATCAAGGAACAAAAAACCTCCGGATTGATTCCATCCGGATTTTTCACATTAACAAGGTCGCCCAACGAATCTGGAATCCCGCTTTGCACTGATACTCAGTGCGCAAGAAACCTCACCCGCTATCAGGCGCACCCCAACAGACTACTACCGCTCGACGATGTGAATCAGCCCCTACCTGCTTACGACGAGATCGGGGCTGTTTTCACAGCCTCTCGCCAACTTAATTCGGCTTGCTGATTCCCGGTGTCGGGAAAGGCCAAGTCGCAGCTGGACGAATGGGTGGCGGAGCCGAAGGTGAAACTGCAGTCGGTATTGGAGCTGGTTTGGCTGCAACTACTGGCTTTACCACCGGCTTTTTGGCTACTGCCTTCTTTGCCACTGGCTTCTTGGTAACGGCCTTTTTAGCAGCCGGTTTC
>DISA01000036.1:0-16640 GCA_002421915.1 Gallionellaceae bacterium UBA6222 | reverse complement strand
TTTTAGCAGCCGGTTTCTTGGCTACTGCCTTCTTTGCCACTGGCTTCTTGGCAACGGCCTTTTTAGCAGCCGGTTTCTTGGCTACTGCCTTCTTTACTGCGGGTTTGGCTTTCTTTGCTGCTACCATTTCAACCTCCTTAGGATATGAAAGTTAATAAAGAACAACCTCTACTACACCTTCAGCATGCCAAACCGCGCACGCCTGAAGTTCTTGTGAAGAAGGCAGCAAGAGCAGCCCTCACATCATTCATAGGCGAATAACGCCACCCTCTGTACCAGATAAAGGTAAAACGGCAAATATGGAATTGAACAAAGAGTTTGCTCACTCTCGGCGGCGTGTATGTCTGCCCCGGAAGTTTTTTTGGCGGGAACTGAAGCCCCGAATTTATTTCGATTTGAGTTACACCTGTTTTTACAACCACGCAGTGGCCAAGTTTCATATAGTCAGATGTAGTCAAGCAGGAATTGATCAGTCAGGCTCATTGGCGCAAGAGTCGTTCGGAGGAATATATACTTCGAGTTCCGATCGGAGAGATAGCCTTGTTTCTCGGCTGCGCCTCAAGCACGACCTGCAACGGCAATAAATTGACTTCCTTGTTTTCAAGCTTGCCCAAGCTAGTCTCCCCTTGTTTAAACAACTATAGGTAGTAGCAAAGTTGCTCTCTACTCACTACATGTTGCGGTTGCGACTGTATCCCATTTGTGCAACATGTCAATACATTGGGTGCAATTTGTTGCAGATTTTTCACAAATTTTTCAGGCTCTCAACAACCGGGCTGAAAATTACTTACCTGAGCTGTCCGAGATAACGCTCCCAATCAAACAGTGGGCCGGGGTCAGTCTTGCGTCCGGGTGCGATGTCGGCATGACCGACAATCTGGTGCAGCGGGTAGTAGCGCTTGAGGTGACGCGTCAGGCGGATCAGTGCAAGATACTGGCGCGACTCGAAAGGTGCGCTGTCACATCCCTCCAGCTCAATCCCGATCGAATAATCATTGCAATGCAGCCGCGCCTGCCATTGCGAAACCCCGGCATGCCAGGCACGGTATGCGCATCCCACAAACTGGAAGATACTGCCGTCGCGCCGCACCAGGAAATGGGCCGACACATGCAACCCGGCCAGTTGCGCGTAGTAGGGGTGTGTGCTGCAATCCAGAGTGTTGGTGAAGAGCTGGCAGATGCCGTGCCCGCCAAACTCATCCGGCGGCAGGCTAATGCTATGGATCACCAACAGCGAGATGGGCGTGTGTGCCGGGCGCGCATCAAAATTGGGCGAGGGCAGACGATGCACACCGCTGTACCAGCCGCCCCCATCCGGCTTCATTGCGGCATATCCTGCCCGGTGATGGCAAGCCGTTCCATGCGATAACGCAACGCCCTGAAGGTTACCCCCAGTACTTTGGCTGCTGCCGTCCGGTTGAAATTCGTCTGGTGCAACGCTGCCACAATTGCCTCGCGCTCGACTCTGTCCAGATAATCAGTCAGCGGATATTGGCCGCCAGTGGATGGGGCAATTTCCTCCATTCCTACGGGCGTCAACTGCAAGTCTGCGGGCTGGATGACCGCATCCTCGCATAAGGCAACTGCCCGCTCGATGATATTCTCCAGTTCACGCACATTGCCGGGAAAGCCATAGGCCGCCAGTGCCTGCAACGCGGCATCTGAAAACACGATCTTGCCGCTGCTATCGATCCGCGCCAACAGCGCACGCGCAATCGGCGGCACATCTTCCCGCATCTCGCGCAGTGCGGGCATGCGCAACGCGATCACGTTCAGGCGGTAGTACAAGTCCTGGCGGAATTTTCCCTCCTGCACGCACCGGGACAGATCACGGTGCGTCGCGCTCAAAATGCGCACATCAACCGCCTCCTCCTCGGCTGCACCAACCCGGCGCACCCTCTTCTCCTGGATGGCACGCAGCAGTTTTACTTGCATCACCAGCGGCAGCTCGGCCACCTCATCCAGAAAAAGGGTGCCCTGGTGTGCGGCCTGAAACAACCCTTCTTTATCCTTGTCGGCGCCGGTGAAGGCACCCTTGCGATAGCCGAAGAATTCACTTTCCATCAGCTGCTCCGGAATCGCGCCGCAATTGACCGGCACGAATGGCTGGCCGCAGCGCGCGCTGTGCGTCACGATCAGCCGTGCCGCCAATTCCTTGCCGCTACCCGACTCACCGCTGATATGCACCGGAGCCTGACTGCGTGCCACGCGTGCAATCAGCTCGCGTACCTGCAACATCGCGGGTGCCTCTCCCAGTAATCCGCTCAACACCTCATCGGTACCGCTGCGGCAACCCGGCAGACGCAGGGCAGAATTAACCAATGAGCGCAACTGCTCCAGCGACACAGGCTTCGACAGGTAATCGAACGCGCCCGCCTTGAGTGCTGCCACTGCATTTTCCAGATTGCCGTGCGCCGTGATTACCGCCACCGGCACATCCAGATTGCGCTCCGCAATATGGCGCACGATATCCAGCCCATTGCCGTTCTGCATGCGCATGTCGGTCAGACAGAGGGAGAATTTCTGTGTCTCCAGATGGCGCAGGGCAGCAGCAACGCCATCGGCCCGCAATACCTGCAATCCCATGCGCAATAACGCCAGCTCCAGCAGCTCCAGAATGTCCGGCTCGTCATCCACGATCAACACCCTCTGCTCCGGTGTGCTCACGCCAAGTCTCCCTGTATGTTGGTCTGCGCCGCGAATGTAATGCGGAAGCATGCACCACCCCCTTCACCGCGCCGATATTCGATATGGGCGCCATTCGCCTCGCACAGTTCGCGCACGATATACAAACCCAGCCCGGTGCCGCGGCTGTCGGTGGTATAGAACGGTTCGAACAGATTCTGTACCGCTTCAGGCGCCACACCAGGCCCATCATCCGCGACTTCCAGCGCGGCAACCCCGTCATGCGCACGGGCCACACTCACCCGCACACTACCAGTCTCACCCCGACTATAGCGCAATGCGTTACGGCACAGGTTCCACAATATTTGCTCGAAATGCCCCCGATCAAAGCTAACCGAGCACGCCTGCGGCAATTGCAATGCAAACACGGCGGGAACGACCTGTTCGGTCAGGCACAAGGCCTCAACAAAACCAGGCAGCAGCAGCGCCAAGTCGAGAAATTCCGGTTGCGACCGGTCGCGGCGGTTGAGTTGCATCACATCCTGCACGATGCGATCCAGACGTAAAGTATTGTCCGCAATCAGCTGCAGCAGACGCGCCTGCGCCGGTTCTTGCACACCTTCCATCATTAATTCCGTCGCATAACTGATGGACGACAATGGATTGCGTACTTCGTGCGCGATATTTGCGGTAAGCCGCCCCAGCGCTGCCAGCTTTACCTGCTGTGCCTGCTCCTGCACCCGGCGCACATCTTCCAGAACGACTACCGCACCCCAGAATCTTTCGCCACCGATACGCAGAAAACGCACGCGCACCGGATTGTTGGTGCGGGGCAAATATTGGATTTCCCCTCCTAATTCCGGGTTCTGCCGCCACGCCGCATACAGCGCCTCCAGCAAAGGTGAGCATTCCCTGAGTCCGACCTGCACACCGGGGATGAAGGCAAAACCCAATAAACGGCTGGCACCGGGATTGGATTGCCGCACCCGACCACGCTCATCCACCACCAGCATGCCATCCGGCATATCGTGAATCATCAGCCGGTTGGCCTCGGCCATGCTGGCCAGATCTACCCCCCGCAACGCGGCCAGTTTTTCGCTGGCCAGAGCATAACGTGACAAGGTATGCGCCAACCAGGCAACGGCAAAATAGGAAGTGCACAGAATGCCGACCTGGAAAAATTGCGCCTCCGGTGCATATTGCGTCAGCACCGAGTAGGCATGCTCCAGCAGCAGGGTAATACTGGCCAGTGCCGCATACAACAAGGTAATGCGCCCATGACTGATCAACCCGGCAAATACCAGTGACACCAGCAACAACATGGGGAGATTGCTTTGCACACCGCTGCCGAAATAGGCAAGTAAACTGATGCATACGATATCGGCGCACATCTGGAAAGCCAATTGCCAGCCGGGTGTCGGCCTGCGCAAAGCCACGGTCAGCACCGATGCTAGCACCAGCAGGGTATAGATCGAACTGACCCAGAAGAATATCGCCTGTTCTCGGGCCGTCAGTGACAGGGCTGCCCCAAAAACTGCCGACAGCACAAGCAGCAAGCCGCCAAGCAATAGCCGGTAAAGATTGAAGATGCCGAGAGAGCGCCACAGTTTTTCCGGTGGCAGCGCAACCAATGGACGCCGCACCGTGAATAAGGATGTATCAGGAACAGGAATTTCCCGCATGCGCGTTATTGCGATGTTTCACCGCGCCGATGCGCTTCGCAGCAATAACAGTTGTCACCTTCCGTGATGCATTCACTTCTGGGCAAATGCACTCCACAGCGCGCGCAAGACACCATGTCCTCGCTCGACGGTGGCGGATTCCCGCTATTTGTCTTGTTACGGAAGGAACGCAACAGCCAATATACAAGCGCGATGGCTACGGCAAGAAAAATCAATCGCGTCATATCGAGTCCTGTGCGGTGGACGCGCTGCGTTAAAGCCGCGGATCCGGGTTGAATTGGTGCGCTCGGCGGGAGTCGAACCCACGACCCTTGGCTTCGGAAACCAATACTCTATCCAGCTGAGCTACGAGCGCATTTTGAAGCGGTGCGCAGGATAACGGCTTTTGCCTTTGCCGTCCAACTGCTACGCGGCGGCAAAACAGGCTAGGTGCTGCGCGTGGCAGATGTAGCCCTTGGCATAGAGCAACAGCACCCAGCACCAGAACAACAACAGAAAAGCGATAAGCCCCATATATGAATCGGCAACCAACTTGGGGCTGAGTTTACGTGCAAATTTGACGACGGGCAGAGTAATCGTGTTAAAAATGCGGTAGATGACATTCGCCTGCCGCGTCTGCCCGGCCATTGCCGCGACGATTGCCTGCGCCAGCAAGGAAACAGCGGCGATCTCAACCAGCGCCTTCAGCACAATGACCATAAACAACGCGGGAGATACGTTCATCACAACTCTCTCTCATCCTTTCTCGACTTCGATATCTGTCACCAAACGCGGATAGCGTACACGATCAACCAGCGCCTGTATCTGTGGCGCCGGCGCGCGCGTCAATAGACTGCCGCAAATGACGCCAATGAAGCCAACCGGCATGCCGAATATACCGGCGGAAATCGGGCTAATATCCCACCACAGGCTGCCGTTGACGCCAAAAAACGGATAGGTGCGATACATGTAGTACATGCACACAGCCAAACCGCCAACCATGCCAATCACCGCCCCGGTTCGGTTGGCGCGTTTCCAGAAAATCCCCAGTACCAGCGCCGGAAAAAAGGCGGAAGCGGCCAGCGAAAAAGCCGCGCCCACGAGGAACAGAATATCGCCGGGCTTGAGCGAGGTGACGTAGGCCGCACAAATTGCCACCACCAACAACAAACCCTTGGAAATCGCCAAGCGGCGCGAAGTCGGCGCGGCAGGATCAATCATTTTGTAATAGACATCATGCGACAGCGCATTAGCGATGGTCAGCATCAGTCCGTCTGCCGTGGACAGTGCGGCGGCCAGTCCGCCCGCCGCCACCAGCGCGGTAACAACGTAGGGGAGTCCGGCGATCTCCGGGGTTGCCAGCACGATCAAGTCACCCCCCAGTGTGATCTCTGCCAGTTGCACAATGCCGTCACGGTTCATGTCGGTCACACTCATCAGGGTCTTATCCACCGCCGCCCAAGCGGAGACCCAGCTCGGCAGCTCGGAGAAACTGGAACCGACCAGCAGGGTATAGACGTCATATTTGGCCAGTACCGCCAGCGCCGGAGCCGTGATGTAGAGCAGTGAGATGAAAACCAGCGACCAGAATACGGACAGCCGCGCCTCCCTCACCGAGGTGGTGGTATAAAAGCGCATCAGGATGTGTGGCAAGGCGGCCGTACCCACCATCAGACACAACACCAGCGCCAGAAAATTCTTGCGTTTAATATCACGCCCTTCCTCATCCGCTGCAGCAAAAGATTCGGCGTGCGGTGATATTGGAGCTGCCCGAGCACGCTCGGTATCGGCAGCTGTCTGCCACGCCATGCGCGCGCCGGCAATGTCTTTGGGAAATTCGGTCAGGCGTGTTTCTGCCGCCGCCCGCATCTCCGGTGTAGCCATCGGGTATGTCTTGAGCACCGCAACTGTATTCTCCAGTTTGGATTTTTCCTGTGCCAGATAAGCTGCACCTCCTGTCTCCAGTGCGCGCAGTTGGGCTTCATGCTGCGCCTGTTGTTCACTGAAGAGGGCGCGGACTTCCGCCTCGCGCGCACCTTCCGGGGTGGCCGGGTCATTCAACACCTGTTCGCGTGCGGTGACCTGCTGCAACACATAGCCATAAGTGATCTGCGGCACCGGATTGCCGGTGTGTTTAACCGACAGCCAGATCACCGGAATCATGTAGGCAACGATCAAAATGACGTACTGGGAAACCTGAGTCCATGTCACCGCGCGCATCCCGCCCAGGAATGAACAGAACAGGATGCTGCCCAATCCGACAAATACACCGATGCCGAAATCCAGCCCGGTGAAACGACTGACGATCAGCCCCAGGCCGTATATTTGCGCGATCACGTAGGTGAACGAGCACAGAATGGCGGCGAATACACCGATCATGCGCGGCACATCACCGCCATAACGTGCCCCCAGAAAATCGGGGATTGTGAACTGGCCAAACTTGCGCAAATACGGCGCCAGAAACAGGGCAACCAGGCAAAAACCCCCGGTCCAGCCCATGACAAACGCCAGCCCGTCGTAGCCTGACACATACAGCGTGCCTGCCAGCCCAATGAAACTGGCAGCCGACATCCAGTCGGCTGCCGTGGCCATGCCGTTGAATAGGGCGGGTATCCGGCGTCCCGCCACATAATATTCGGCCACATCGGAAGTGCGCGACAGGATGCCAATGCCGGCGTAAAGAGAAACAGTTACACCGAGAAAAATATAGCCCAGGACTTTGTTCGGTACGCCCATCTGTTCGAGGATGGACAACAAGACGACAAAACCGATCACACCGCCGGTATAGAGGGAATAATAACGTTTGAGCCGGGAGACAAACTGCGTTTGTGTCAAATCCGCCATTACTGATCTTCCTGCACGCCGAATTCGCGATCCAGTTTATCCATGCGCCAGGCATATATTCCCACCAGTACCACATAGATAAGCAATGCGCCCTGTGCCGCCATGAAAAACGGTAACGGAAATCCCATGAAGGTCAATGCCTGCAGTTCTCGCGCGAACCAGCTGACCCCAAAAGTGGCCGCAAACCAAATTGCCAACAACACGCCGGTCAGGCGCAAATTACTGTGCCAATAGCGTTTGTGCTTAACACCAAGTTGCACGATTTCCCCCTTTTTCATCCTGCTTTCACCACCGCATCCGCCACACGGCTTTTAAAATGGGTCTGTTACCCATAGAATGCTGCGCAGACTTATCCTTCCCCCCACAACCCCGAACAACTATCACACGCTATGCGCATCCTGATCGCCGAAGATGACGAAGTGCTTGCAGACGGATTGTGCCACTCCATGCGCCAGTCCGGCTATGCGGTTGACTGTGTCAAGGACGGTCATGCCGCGCGCCTGATCCTCAGCGGCGAGCAGCCGTTCGACCTGGTGATCCTTGATCTCGGCCTGCCGCGCGTGGACGGTTTCAGTGTGCTACGAAGTCTGCGCGAAAACAACCGCCAGGTGCCGGTCATTATCCTCACTGCGCGCGATGCAGAGGAGGATAGAGTGCACGGACTCGACTTGGGGGCAGACGATTACATGATCAAGCCGTTCAGCCTGCCGGAGTTGGAGGCGCGTGTGCGCGCCCTGATCCGGCGCGGCCAATGCGGGGTCAACCCGGTTTATACCTGCGGCACACTGGTATTCGACAGCGTCGCCCGGCGCACGACAATCAACGGCGAATCACTCGAACTGACCACACGCGAATTGAGTGTACTCGAAGCACTGATGTTGCGCACCGGCTGGGTGGTAAGCAAAGAGCAAATGCTGGAGCGAATCTACAGCTATGCCGAAGAAGCCAGCAGTAACGCAATTGAAGTTTATATCCATCGCCTGCGCAAAAAGATCGAGCCGGCGGGAGTGACCATCCGCACCATTCGCGGACTGGGTTACGTCATTGACAAACTGAAACCGGTTTCGGGCTAGTCCACTCACCCCACCCGGCACCGTATGAATCCGCCACACGCCCAGGAATCCCCGGTCCGCTCCCTGCGCAGCTATCTCATGCAGCGCTTGCTGATCTCGCTCTATCTGCTGTGGATTGTCAGTACCGTCGTCGGTTATTTCGCCACCATCAACTATGCCAACCAACCCTACGATCTGGTTTTGCTGCAACGCGCGCACGAGATTGCCGCCCAGCTCAAACTGGGGAGCGGCGAGGAGCAGCTCGACGTCGTCCCGGCACTTCCGGACGGTTCCGAACCCGGCCTGCCGGATCGTGTGCAATATACCGTCACCGATAGCCAGGGGCGCAAACTGGCCGGCAGCGGCAACACCCTGCGACCGATTACATACCGGCGCGAACGCAGCGGCCCGCTGTTCAGCAACAGTGAGCGCGACGGCAAAAAGACGCGCATGGTGAGCCTGACTTTCCCCTCGCGCAATGGCGTGCTGCAATTGCACGTTTCGGAAACCACCGAACAAAGGCAGGCACTGATCCGCGGCATTCTGGCCAACATCGTCATCCCGCAATTGCTGCTGACCCTGATCGCGCTGGGCGTGGTCTGGTACGGGGTCAAGCAGGGCTTGCGCCCGCTGGAACGGTTGCGGCGCGACGCGCTGCAACGCCAGCGCGACGACCTGTCGCGCCTCGACGGTAGCCAGGCCCCGGCCGAGGTCGGGCCATTGATCGACGCGGTGAACGACCTGCTGGAACGGCTCAAGCAAGTGATGGCGGTACAGAAGCGATTCCTTGCCGATGCGGCGCACCAGTTGCGCACACCCTTTGCCGGGATGAAGACGCAGGCGGAACTGGCCTTGCGCTCGGATGAGGCTGCGTTAAAACAACATGCGCTTGAGCGCATCTTGACCAGCACCCGTCACGGCACCCGTTTGGTCAACCAATTGCTGGCGCTGGCGCGCAATGAACCCGGTGGAGAACCTTTTGATCGCTTTGCCCCGCTCGATCTCAACCAGTTGGCACAGGAAAACGTGCTCAACTGGATACAGGTGGCACTGGAAAAGAATATCGACCTTGGTTTTGAAGGTGCAAACACGGCAGTGATGATTGAAGGCGACGCAAACGGCCTGCAAGAGCTGCTTAACAATTTGATCGACAATGCGATCCGCTACACTCCCGCGAATGGTCATATCACAGTCAGCGTTAGTCTGCTGCACAGGCGGTCGGCACTTTGTGTCGAAGATAACGGCCAGGGCATTGCGCAGGAACACCGTGAGCGTGTGTTCGAGCGTTTCTACCGCATCCTCGGTAACGGCGAGAGCGGCAGCGGGCTCGGTCTACCCATCGTGGCCGAAATCGCCAAGCGGCATGGAGCCGAACTGGAGCTAAAGACAGGCAACAGCGGTGTCGGCACCCGGATATGCGTGGCCTTCCCTCTGCTGCGCGCTGCCTGGACAAAGCCCCAGCCCGGTTTTTAGAGACCGGCAGCAGAACGTTAACCATCAGACTTGCAGCGTGCTTGCGTTGGCGACAAGGCCTGTGCACAATGCGGCTCCCCCATCGAATAGCCATCGCGTCGTCATGACTGACCAATCCAAATTAGCTCCCGCCCTCTGGTTGCAAATCGCCCAAGGATGGTTGCAGACTTTTCGTGATTACATGGGTGTCGGTGGCCGCCGCAAGGAAGTTGTGAATGATGCCGCTTCCTTGCGGCGCTTTCTCGAAGAACGCGCCAGCCACGTGGCGCAGACCTCACTCTATGGTTATCTGCGGACACGCGCCGGTCAGCGTTATCCGGAACTGTTCGATGAAGACATCTTCGTGGATGCCCTCAATATTGCAAAATGGCACGTGTGGCTGGCCTGCCTGGCTGATTTGACGGTGTATGCCGGCGGCTTGCTGGCACAGCAACAACCCGCAGCAGAGACACGCGTCGCCCAATTGATGCAAGGGATTGTGGATACCATTCTGCGCGACACCGACATTCCGGCCGATGCGGGGGAAGGGTTTACCACCCATTCAGACCAGATACGTACCCGTATCACCCAATGTTCCTGGGCTACAGTGGGTGAAGACGAGGCCGCATTCAGCGAGAGTCCGGCGGCCCTGTACAAGTGGGCACCCCTCGTCGACAATCTCAAGCAACTCGACGAGGAGATCGTGTTGAACTCGGTGCGATTTCGCTGGCAGGAGGTGCGCCGCGATTTGCGCCAAGCACTTGATGTCGATTCCGTTCTTGGCCAGCTGCCCTGAACTTCGTTCCCACCGGATGTAGGGCACCTCTAAAAATTCATATTCCGTCTCTCCCGCACAGGCGGGAGCCCAGTCAAATCAATAAACTGGATTCCCGCCTGTGCGGGAATGACGAATTTTTAGAGATTCCCTTAACACTTTGAATTTTTAGAGGCACCCTGTATTTATTGACCACCTTACTTCAGGATCAGTCCAATCAGATGGGCAACGCCCCTCGCCAACTCGCTTTCCAGTGGGAATGACAACATTCCCATCACGGAGTAGCCCAGCAGCCACGGCATCAGATAAAAGCGGACGATAAAAAAGAACCAGGCCACATAGAGCGGCACCAGCGGCGCAACCATGAATGCGGGGGTGACCGGCTCAAACAGCCGGATCAATGGATCGGTCACGCGGATAAAGAAACGGCTGAAGAAGAACTTGCTTTCCTCGGGCAGAAAAATGCGCATGCCAAACCGGCCGAGCAAGGTCCACATCACCACGCCGAGCACGTAGTCGATCACGACGACCCATATTGGGATTCCAGAAATCATCAATCCTTCTCCATGTTTTGTGTTAGGTAAAAAAATGCCGGGGCGGGTAACCCCGCCCCGGCACATTACCAGACTATCCGATCAGTGAGTGTCGCTGAGAATTGACTCACCCTTCGGAATACGGATTTCATCAACCATCCGCTGGATTTCCATATCCGGCTCCTTGGTCATCCAGGTTACCGCTACCATGGCAATCAGGCTGGCCACGGTACCAACGATACCAAAGCGCAGGTGATCGAGACCGATCCACGGCAACATCAGTTTGTTGTACACCATGTACAGATACCACGAACCCACACCCAGACCCACTGCCATGCCGGCGATGGCGCCGGGGCGGTTGGCGCGTTTCCACCATACCCCCAGCACCAGCGGGACGAACAGCCCGGACATGGCAAAGCAGAATGCCCATGCCACCGCACCCAGGATGCTGGTGAGCTTCATACTCGCCACTATTGCGGCACCGGCACCAATCACCAGCAGCAATACGCGTGCAACGATCAGACGCGTCCTGGTTTCCGCTTTCGGGTTGATGATCTTGTAGTACAGATCGTGGGACAAGGCATTGGCGATGGCCAGCAACAGGCCATCGGCAGTGGACATGGCAGCAGCCAAACCACCCGCAGCAACCAGACCGGAGATCACGTAGGGCAGACCCGCAATTTCGGGGGTCGCCAGCACGATGATATCCGGGCGGATGAAGAAGCCGTTGATATGCAGAATGCCGTCACCCGCCACATCACGAACGGCGAGCATACCGATGGACGACCACTTCTGGATCCATTCCAGCGCCATCACGTCGGCAATGGGTTTGCCGATGATGGAAGTTGCCATATTCGGATCCAGCAGTTGCAGCTTGCTGAAAGTGGCCAGTGCCGGGGCGGTGAAATAGAGCAGGAAGATGAAGCCCAGAGACCAGGCCACTGATGCGCGTGCATCACGCACCGACGGTGTGGTGAAGTAGCGCATCAGGATGTGTGGCAGTGAAGCGGTGCCAAGCATCATGCACGCCGCCAAACTGATGAACTGCCAAGCAGCCATGGCCCCCTCTTTAGGTGTCGCGTGCAACACGGACAGCACAGAAAGGCCGGCAATCTTTTCCTGCGCCAATTGGGTGCCTACACCGATGATCGGTTCCAACTCCATGATGCGTTCCACAGCATGTCCATAGGAAAGCTGCGGGATAAGTCCGAAGCCCTGGGAGATGGACATCCAGAATACTGGCAGCAGATAGGCGACGATCAGCACGATGTACTGGGCCACCTGGGTCCAGGTCACCGCACGCATCCCGCCCAGCATGGAACAGATCAGAATACCGCTCAAACCGAACCAGACACCCACCTCAAACGGGATTTGGAAGGCACGCGCCGCGATGGTCCCGGTCGCATCGATCTGTGCCGTTACATAGGTGAAGGAGGCGACGAACAGCACAATCACGGCAAGGATACGCGCGAAGTTGCCACCGTAGCGGGTACCGATGAAGTCTGGCACGGTATAGCAGCCAAACTTGCGCAGGTACGGAGCCATCAGCGTCGCGACCAGCACATAACCGCCGGTCCAACCAACCACGAAGGCGAGGTAGGGATAACCGGACATGAACACACCGCCCGCCATAGCCACGAAGGAAGCACCCGACATCCAGTCGGCCGCCGTGGCCATCCCGTTAAATACCGGCGGAACCTGCCGGCCGGCGAGATAATAGGCGCTGAGCTGCGTGGTACGGGACAACACACCGATCCCGGCGTAGATGACAATGGTAAATGCCACAAACAAAATGCCGATGGTGTCTGCCTTAACCCCGTATTGTTCCAGAATCGCCATGAGCGCGAAGAACAGCAGGAACGCCCCGGTGTACATGGCATATATCTTCGGGAGGTTTTCAATGAAGCCGCCCTTTAAGTTGAAAAAGCTCATATTTATCTCCCCTTTTAGTCTTCGGCGACGCCGAATTCGCGATCAATATTGTCCTGCTGCTTAACAAACATAAACAGCTGGATGACAAAGACGGCGAGCGATCCTTGGGCGGCGAAGTAGTAGCCCAGGGGCCAACCGAAAAAGTTGATGTGATTCAGCGTGCCCACAAAAGCGTGGACGCCGAACGAAAATATGAACCAGATGATCAGATGAATGATCATCAGCCTGCGTGTTTTCGCCCAGTGCTTTTCCCGTTCTGCGATATCCATTGTTGTCATTCGCATTCTCCTCTTGAGTCATTTGTGCGTCATGTGAAGGGTGACAGACCAGTGATGATCCAACGGCAGACAGGTAGTCTTGTCTTCCCTTCCCCCCTTGATACCGGTACCGTCATCAGGTCGCACGGGCTGGTCTTGGCCTCTGCCGGAAAAGACCGGCGGCCGGACAATCAGACCGACCACCCGTTACAACTGGCGGCGAGACTACGTCAGCAAACTTACAGCCAACTTACGCGGGAAAACCCGGTGCTGCACTTTTTTCCAAGTCGCGCAAAGCGGAGAAATCGGGGACATGTTTGAGTCGCGCCTGCACCAACGCAACCTGAAGCAACTGCGCGGTAACCATCGCATCCGCAAGGGCGTCATGCCGGGCGGCATTGTGAATGCCGAAGCGGCCGGTCCAGTCATCCAGCACCCGGTGGTTGCGCGCCAGAGCCGGGTACAGCGCCGGCATCAGGTAGGCGAGATCAAGCCATGGATGCTTGAACGACAGATTGAGATACTGGCGCATGGCGCGCCGGATCATGGCCTCGTCAAGGGCGGCATGAAAGGCGACCAGCGGTGATTTGCCGAGATAGGCAAGAAAATCAAGCAAGGCGTCCGCCGGGGGCGCTCCTTCCCGCTGCACTGTACCGGAGATACCGTGAATCAGAATATTTTCCCTGCGACTGACCCGGTCTTGCTGCAACACCACGGAAAAGCTGTCGGCGAGCGAAATTCTCCCACCCACCACCGCCACCGCTCCGATCGAGATCAACGTATCGGTCAGCAGATTCAACCCGGTCGTTTCGACATCGACCACAACATAACGCGCCTGGGCAAAGGGGGTAGATAGCACGGCAGGCGCGGCATCCTGCCAAGCCGCAAGGCGCGCCGCCTGCGCCGGCGGCAAACGAGCGGGCGTGGCAAACCAGCGTTTCAACAATCTCTTCATAACTGGTAATCCAGGGCGAGTTTGGCCTGCACCTTGCGCGCCTGGCGAAAGGCCTCTTTCAGGATGCGCCGATCCAGTTCGTTCAACTGTGCCGGATCGATGCGGTTGTCCAGATGCCGGGTTTCGCCGTCAGGCAGTTGCGCACTGGCTTCTTCGTAGTGATGGCGCAAACGCAGCATCTGGATGAACAGAAAGGCATTGATCCATGCCTCAACCTCGGTGGCGGGCACGCGCAGCGCGGCCGCACTGGCACGCAGGCGCTGCACGGTGTTGGTCTTGCCCACCCCGGTGGCCAGACTGAAGATGCGCGCCGCATCGACGAACGGCGTAATGCCATTCAACTTCAGATCGATGGTATTGCCCTGCCCCACAATGAAATCGCGCACTATCCCCAGCGGCGGGCGGTTGCGCAGGGAATTCGCGGCCATCTGGTGGAGGAAACGCTGGTTGCCCCGCACATGATCGGTCAGCCAGGCGCGCAGTTGCTCGACCAGATATTCCGCCCCGTACAGTGCGCGGAAATCAAAGAAGATGGTGGCGTGCAGCAACGACTCGGGAGCGCCGCTATCTACCCACTTTGTGAACACCTCCTGCCATTCTTCCCGCGACAAACACCATTTCGGGTTGCTCGCCATGATCTCGCCCTTGCACAGGGGGAATCCGCAGCGGTCAAGCGTTTCATTGATACGCCGCGCCAGCGGCAGCAATTTTTCGCGCACCTGATTCGCGGTCATCCCCTCCGGCACTTTGAAAATAATGGCGTTGTCCTGATCGGTTTTCAGCGTCTGCTCCAGCCGGCCTTCCGAACCCAATGCCATCCAGCAAATACTTTCATGCAATGGATCACCGGATGGGCAGGCCGCCGCGCATTCGAGCTCGACCACGCGCGCGGTGAGCAAATCATTGAAGGTCGAGATGAACTGGGTCAGTTGTTCCGGCGCCACGCCCTGCGCCATCATGTTGTGCGCCATGTGCCGGATATCGGCAGCAGCCTGCTGCAGCACCTCGGGCGTGTCGGCGTGGCGGATGGTCGAACCGATCTGGCGCAAGCCGACCCGCTGCAGGGCAAACAAATCCTTCTCGGACAGCAGCCCGATCAGTTTATGCTCCTCCACCACCAGTACATGGCGAAAGCCGCGCCGTGCCATGAGCAATGCGGCCTCGTGTGCCAGCGCGTGCGGCGGCAGGCTGGATAATTCGGTGCTCATGATGTTGATGACCGCTTGTGCCGTATCGATCTGCGGGATGGCGACACGTTCCAGCACATCGTGCAAAGTGAGAATACCAAGCGGATGCCCCTGCTGGTCGGTGGCGACCATCGAGCCGATGCGCTGTTCACGCATGATCTCCAGTGCAGCCTGCACGGTGGTGTCGGGGGCGCAGGTCACCGGTGCGCGGCGAATGATGGCCGACAGCGGGCTCGCCAGCGATTGCTGCTCCGCGCTGGAATGGCTGAACTCTGCCTGAATGACATGCTTCGAATGTTCCAGCAGATTGGCGATGCGGCGCGTGCAGAAATCGCGGAATGGCGCACTCATGCCAAGCAGGGTGTGAAAGTCGGCTGCCGCCAATTCGTAGCAGAAGGTGTCGCTGCCCGCGCGATAAATACTGGCTACCCGGCGCTTGGCAAGCAATGCCCCCAGCGGGAAACATTCACCTTCCATCAACTCCAGCCAGGTATCACTATCCGAAGCCTTGGCAACACTCTGCTCGCCCAGCACCACACCCTGTTTGATCACCCACATGCGGGTTGCTTCGCCCTGTTCAGGCGACGCGATGATTTCACCCTGGGCGTAGTAAGCGAGGTGCATACGTTCCAGCATCCACATCACATGTTCCAGCTCCATGCTGTCGAACGGCGCGTGGCGGATAATAAAAGTAAGCTCTGAAGGATGGATTGCGCTCACGGTTTTGCCTCTCAATCTGAATGACGTTGGTTTATTATAGCCGCAGCTTCCTTGCGGAAACCTGACATGAACTTCACCAATCCCAGCCCCGAAGAAATCTGCAAATTACTGCGCGAGTCGCACACGGTCGCAGTGGTTGGCCTGTCGCCCAATCCGGCGCGCCCCAGTTTTAATGTGGCAAAAGCCCTGCAAGGTTTCGGCCACCGCATCATTCCCGTGCGCCCGCTGGTGGAGTCGGTGCTGGGGGAAAAAGCCTATCCCGACCTGGAAAGCCTGCCCGAGCTACCGGATATCGTCGATGTGTTCCGCGCCGCAGAACACGTGCCCGCCATCGTGGATAGCTGTATCAGGCTGGGCATCGGAAAACTGTGGCTGCAGGACGGCGTGGTGCACGAAGCTGCCGCGCTGCGTGCGCAACAGGCGGGCATCACCGTGGTAATGAATCGCTGCATGTACCGCGACCACAGCCAGCTCTGCGCCGACGTATAATCCGCGCATCGTTTATCAACAGCTCACCATGTTCCTCAAATTCACCAAGATGCACGGCGCCGGCAACGATTTTGTGGTCATCGACGGCATCCGCCAGTCGGTGGCACTGTCGCCCGAGCAGATCCGCCGCCTCGCCGACCGCCATTTCGGCGTCGGCT
>DISA01000083.1 GCA_002421915.1 Gallionellaceae bacterium UBA6222 | reverse complement strand
ACAGAGGGCACAGAGACCACAGAGAGGGAAGGCTAAATCCTTCAATGCTACGCTCTGAATTTAGATGCTGGTTTCTCTGTGGTCTCTGTGCCCTCTGTGGCAAATAGTTTTTGACTTTGACTTCAAGGAAACCAAAATGAGCGCCAATGTAGAAATGAATGACCGTCCCGCCCCCGATCAGGTGCTGGTGGATATTGCGAAGTATGTGTGCAGTTTCGAGATCAAGTCGGACGAAGCCTACGACACCGCGCGCAACTGCCTGATCGACACATTGGGCTGCGGTCTGCTGGCGTTGCGCTTTCCCGAGTGCACCAAGCACCTCGGCCCCATCGTGCCGGGCACCACGGTGCGCAACGGCGCGCGCGTGCCCGGCACTTCGCACGAGCTCGACCCGGTGAAGGCCGCATGGGACATCGGCGCGATGGTGCGCTGGCTGGATTACAACGACACCTGGCTGGCGGCGGAATGGGGCCATCCTTCCGACAACCTCGGCGGCATCCTTGCCGTGGCGGATTACCTGTCGCGCTGCCGCGTGGCCGAGGGCAAACCCGCGCTGCCCCTGCGCGATGTGCTCACCGCGATGATCAAGGCGCACGAGATACAGGGGGTGCTGGCGCTGGAGAACAGTTTCAACCGCGTTGGTCTGGATCACGTGGTGCTGGTGAAAGTCGCCAGCGCTGCGGTGGTGACACGCCTGCTCGGCGGCACTGAAGCGCAGGTGATCGACGCCGTGTCGCAAGCCTTCGTCGATGGCCAATCGCTGCGCACCTATCGCCACGCGCCCAACGCCGGTTCGCGCAAGTCGTGGGCGGCGGGCGATGCCACGTCGCGCGCGGTGCGCTTGTCGTTGATGACGATGGCGGGCGAGATGGGCATTCCCGGTGTGCTGACCGCGCCGCAGTGGGGTTTCTACGATGTGCTGTTTTCCAAGACCAACAAGGACCAGAAGCTGAAACCGGAAGCGGAGCGCCGCTTTGCACTGAATCAGCCCTACGCCAGCTATGTGATGGAAAACATCCTGTTCAAGATTTCCTTCCCCGCCGAGTTCCATTCGCAGACTGCTTGCGAGTGCGCGGTGCGTCTGCATCCGCAAGTGAAGGATAGATTGCAGGACATCAAGAAGATCGTCATCACCACGCACGAGTCGGCCATCCGCATCATCTCCAAAGTTGGCCCGCTGGCGAATCCGGCCGACCGCGACCACTGCATCCAGTACATGGTGGCGGTGCCTCTGGCATTCGGTGATCTGGTGGCCGAGAACTACGAAGACAGTTTCCATGCCGCCCACCCGATCATCGACGAACTGCGCAACAAGATGGAAGTGGTGGAAGAGCCGCGTTATAGCCGCGAATATCTGGAAGCGGACAAACGCTCGATCGCCAACGCGATCCAGGTGTTCTTCAATGACGGCAGCAGCACCGGGCAGGTCGCAGTGGAATATCCCATCGGCCACCGCCGCCGCCGTGCCGAAGGGATTCCGGTGCTGGAGCAGAAGTTTCTCAATAATCTGCGCACCCGCTTCCCTGAAGCGCGTTGCCAGCAGATCATGGCGCTGTGTCTGGACAAGCAAAAACTGGAATCAACCGCAGTGAACGAATTTATGGAGATGTTTGTGATCAATTGATGCAATGTGGGTCGGGCTTCAGCCCGGTATGCTGTGTCGGGTTAAAACCCGACCTACAACTGGAGGGAAATCAAATGAGCTACCAAACCGAATACGACCGTTCGATGCAAGATCCACAGGGCTTCTGGCGCGACCAGGCCCAGACGCTGGAATGGTTCAAATTCCCGCAGCAGATATTGCAACAGGATGCCGATGGCATCGGCCACTGGTTCTCCGACGGCGAGATGAATACGGCCTACATGGCGTTGGATTATCACGTCAAGAACGGGCGCGGCGATCAGACTGCGATTATTTATGACTCTCCCGTCACCGGCGCCAAGAAAAAATACACCTACGCCGAATTGACCGATGCAGTGGCGCGCACAGCCGGGATGCTGGCCGATCTCGGTGTGATCAAAGGCGACCGCGTCATCATTTACATGCCGATGATTCCGGAAGCGGTCATCTCGATGCTGGCAGTGGCGCGGCTGGGCGCGATCCACTCGGTAGTGTTCGGCGGTTTCGCGCCGCCCGAGCTGGCATTGCGCATCGACGATGCGACACCCAAGGTCATCCTCTCCGCTTCCTGCGGCATCGAGGTCAAGCGCGTCATCGAATACAAACCGCTGCTCGACAAGGCGATCGAACTGGCCAAACACAAGCCGCAAAGTTGCGTGATCTTCCAGCGCCCGCAATGCAACGCGCCGCTTGCGGCGGGACGCGATCACGACTGGACGACACTGCTGGCCAAGGCCAAGGCGGTGGGTTGCACACCGGTGAAGGGCAGCGACCCGCTATACATCCTCTACACTTCCGGCACCACGGGCAAACCGAAAGGCGTGGTGCGCGAGAACGGCGGCCATGCGGTTGCGCTGAAATACAGCATGAAGGCAATCTACAACGTCGAACCGGGCGATGTGTACTGGGCGGCATCGGACGTGGGCTGGGTGGTTGGCCATTCCTACATCGTCTATGGCCCGCTGCTGCACGGCTGCACCACCATCGTGTATGAAGGCAAACCGATCATGACGCCGGATGCGGGCGCGCTGTGGCGCGTCATCTCGGAATACGGCGTGAAGTCCTTTTTCACCGCGCCCACCGCGTTCCGCGCGGTGAAGAAGGAGGACCCCGAGGCGAAACTGATGGCGCAGTACGATCTGTCGAAATTGCAGGTCATCTTCTCGGCGGGCGAACGTCTCGACCCGCCGACGCAGGAATGGCTGACCGAAAAAAGCGGCAAGACCGTAGTCGATCACTGGTGGCAGACCGAGACCGGCTGGGGCATCACCGCCAACCTGTGGGGGGTGGAGCTAAAACCGGTAAAGTTTGGCTCCTCCACCTTGCCCACGCCCGGCTTCGACGTGCGCATCCTCGACGAGAACGGCAAGCAGCTGCCGCGCAACGAACAGGGCTATATCGCCATCAGGCTGCCACTGCCGCCTTCCTGCATGAATCGGATCTGGGGTGACGACGACCGCTTCCGTGATGGCTACTTGAGCTTCCTGCCCGGCTACTACACCACGGGCGATGGTGGTTACATCGACGAGGAGGGGTATGTGTTCGTGATGGGGCGCGTGGACGATGTCATCAACGTGGCGGGGCATCGTCTGTCGACCGGCGAGATCGAGGAAGTCGTCGCCAGCCATCCGGCAGTCGCCGAATGTGCGGTCATCGCGCGCGACGATGAACTGAAAGGGCAAGTGCCGATGGGACTGGTGGTGCTGAAATCCGGCGTGACCATTGACGAAGCGGTGCTGCAAAAGGAATTGGTCGCCCGCGTGCGCGATGCCATCGGCGCCATCACCTGCTACAAGGACACGGTGATATTGAAGCGCCTGCCCAAGACCCGTTCCGGCAAGACCCTGCGCAAGACCATGAACAAAATCATCAACGGGCAGGAGTATGTGGTGCCTTCGACCATCGACGATCCGGGCATCATTCCGGAGATTATCGAGACGCTGCGCGCGAGAAAAATTATTGTGTAGTGCAAAGGCCGGCCATGCTTCAGAATCGCAGGCGCAACACATGCTCCCGCATCCGTGTCAGCCCCTGCTGCTTGAAGCGGGGATTCTCGTCAAGCACATCGCGTGATTCCAGCACTTCGATGTCGGCCACGCTCCCGTAAAGTTCACGCACCTCGTCGGGTGTGACCGCAAACGGCGGGCCACTGCGTTCGTGCTGCGGATAATCCATCACGACCAACAGCATCGGCGTTCCCGGCGGCAGGATGTGCGCCATGTGTGCGGCGTACTGCCTGCGCATCTCGGGGGGTAGCGCGATCAGTGCCGCGCGGTCATACACGGCACCGACCTGTGCCAGATTCCCGGCGCGCAACGCAAAGAAATCACCGCACAACAGGCGGATGCCGTCATTTTCCAGACACTCGAAATCATCCAGCGTGGTCGCGTGCGGCGTCGCGCCATTCTCGGCAAAGAACGACTGCACGGCGATCATGCTCAATTCCGCGCCGAGCACCCGATGCCCGCGCTGGCGCAACCAGATCATGTCCGCAGTCTTGCCGCACAATGGAACAAACACAAGACTCGTGTCCGGCGCAGCCAGGGCATCCCAGTGCTTCAACAACCAGGCATTGACCTCGTTCTGGTGAAAGCCTGTTTCGCCGGTGCGCCAGCGTTCATGCCAGAAATCGTGCTCCATCATATCCCCTTGCAATCGTTGAATTCGCGCGCAAGCGCAAGAAAATCGCGCAGGCTTTCCCGTTCAAACGGCCAGCCGATCTCGGTATCGTTATCGAGCCGCCTGACGACCGGGATGCGGGTGCCATAGCGTTCCAGCAGTGCGTCGTCGTCCGCAATGTCGATGTGCGCTGCGCTCACGCCAAGCGCGTGCAACAGCGCCTCTGCCTGCCCGCACAGATGGCAGCACGCCGTGCCGTACAGCAGCAATTTCATGTTTGCAGACATAACTGGCGGATCACGCTTTCCTCGTCGGCGGGAATGATGCAGACGGGCATTGCATCTGAAGCTTCGACGCGTGGCGCATGTTTTTCATTGGCCGCGTGGTCGAGGCGAATTCCCATGAACCCCAGTGTGGCGCATATCTTCTCACGGATGAGGGCGCTGTGTTCGCCGATGCCGCCGGTAAACACCAGCGCATCGAGACCGCCCGCCCTGGCGGCGAAGTTGCCAATCGCGCCGCTCACCTGGCGGCAAAAATAATCCACCGCGAATTTCGCCGCCTCGCTGTTGCTGGCGAGCAGGTCACGCATCTCGCTGCTTTCTCCGCCGGAGAGTGCGAGCAATCCCATCTGGTGGAAAACGATGTCGCGCAGGGTGTTCACATCATGCCGTTGCGCGAGCTCCAGCATCACGCCGGGGTCGAGGTCGCCGCTGCGCGTGCCCATCACGATGCCGCCCGCCGGGGTATAGCCCATGGTGGTGTCCCGCGATTTCAGCTCGCGCAGCAGGCACAGGCTGGCGCCGCTGCCCAGGTGCGCGACGATCACATTGCCGCGCGCGGTGTCGCCCAGAAGCGCCGGCAACACGCCGGCGACATGCGCATAGTTCAAGCCGTGAAAACCGTAGCGGCGCATTCCATATATTGTTGGAATCGGCAGTCGCCTGGCGATTTCCGGCAGGGTGGAATGAAAGGCGGTATCGAAGCAGGCGATCTGCGGCACGGCAAAGCGTTCGCGGCACAATTCGATGCCCAGCAGATTGCCCGGCAGGTGCAGCGGTGCAAGCGGCACGATGGCCTGCAGTCTTGCCAATTCGACATCATCCACCGCGCGCGCCGCATCGCTGATGTCGCCGCCGTGCACAAAACGATGGCCGACAATGGCCGGCGCGTGCCCGTGCAGGTCGTGCAGCAGCCGGTCGAAGCCGGCACGCGGATCACGCAGATGGCCGTAAAAGAAATTCTGCCGTGTGCCGTCCGCACCGAACAGGCTGGCCTTGACCGAGGAGGAACCGCTGTTGATGGTGAGAATGGTTTTCATATTATTGGAGAAGGGAGAAGAGGGAAGGGATAAGGGTAAAAACCTTCATTCCCTTCTCCCTTGAGCGACGAAGGAGCAGTCCCTTCACCCTTCCCGTTTTTTAATACGGCCATGACCAGTTATCCGCCTCCGGCAGATCAACGCCGTTTTCATATGCGTAGTTGCGGCACTCGATCTGTTTGTTCAGCATCTGTTCTTTCACATGTGCGCCCGCCACATGCAACGCGGGTAAGCGGTCGATGATGTCGATAACCAGGCTGAAGCGGTCGATCTGGTTCTGGATCGCCAGTTCCAGTGGCGTGTTGATGCTGCCTTTTTCCTTGTAGCCGCGCACATGGAAATTTTTGTGGTTGGCGCGGCGATAGGCGAGGCGGTGGATCAGCCAGGGGTAGCCGTGGAAATTGAACATCACCGGCTTGTCCAGCGTGAACAGGCTGTCAAAATCGCGGTCGGTCAGGCCGTGCGGATGCTCGCTCGACGGCGTGAGTTTGTACAGATCGACCACGTTGATGAAACGCACTTTCAGCGCGGGGAAATGTTCGCGCAGCATCACCACGGCGGCCAATGCTTCCTTGGTCGGGATATCGCCCGCGCTGGCCATCACCACATCCGGCTCACCGCCGTCGTCATTGCTCGCCCAATCCCAGATGCCGATGCCTTTGGTGCAGTGCTTGATGGCGGTATCCATGTCGAGATATTGCAAATGCTTCTGCTTGTCGCAGACGATGACGTTGATGTAGTTGGTGCTCTTCAGGCAATGCTCGGCGACCGTCAGCAGACAGTTCACATCGGGCGGCAGATAGATGCGCGTCACGTTCGGGCTCTTGTTCACCACCACGTCGAGGAAACCCGGATCCTGATGGGTGAAGCCGTTGTGATCCTGGCGCCACACGGTGGAAGTAATCAGCAAATTCAGCGACGACACCGGCGCGCGCCACGGCACTTCCTTCGACATCGCCAGCCACTTGGCATGCTGGTTGAACATGGAATCGATGACGTGCACGAACGCCTCGTAGGTGGAGAAAAAACCGTGCCGCCCGGTGAGCAGATAACCCTCCAGCCAACCTTCCAATGTATGCTCGGACAGCATTTCCATCACGCGGCCATCGGGCGACAATTCGCCGCCACCCGCATCTTCCGGCAACATCTCGGCCATCCAGGTTTTCTTGCTCACCTCATAGAGGTTGTCCAGCTTGTTCGAGCTGTTCTCGTCCGGGCCGAACACGCGGAAGTTGTGCATATTGTCGCGCATGATGTCGCGCAGGAACTTGCCCAGCGGGCGGGTGTTCTCGGCCACGGTAGTGCCCGGTTTTTTCACCTCCACCGCATAGTCCTTGCTGTCCGGCAGGCGCAATGCCTTGCGCAACAAACCGCCGTTGGCGTGCGGATTCGCGCTCATGCGGCGTTCACCTTTTGGAGAGAGTGCTTTCAATTCAGGCAACAGCGCGCCATTCTCATCAAACAATTCTGAAGTCTTGTAGCGCTTCAACCACGCTTCCAGCTGGGCGAAATGTTCCGGCGTCTTCATATCTCCGATCGGCACCTGGTGCGCACGCCAGAAACCTTCCACCTTTTTGCCGTCCACTTCTTTCGGGCCGGTCCAGCCCTTGGGCGAGCGCAGCACGATCATCGGCCAGCGCGGGCGCAGCGGCTTGCCGCTGCTGCGCGCTTCCTGCTGGATGCGGCGGATATCCAACACGCACTGCTCCATCGTCCCGGCCATCGCCTGGTGCATGGCTTGCGGATCGTCACCTTCGACAAAGTGCGGCGTCCAGCCGTAGCCCTTGAACAGATTCTCCAGTTCCTCGTGCGAAATGCGCGACAGCAGAGTCGGGTTGTTGATCTTGTAACCGTTCAGGTGCAACACCGGCAACACCGCGCCGTCACGGATCGGGTTGAGGAATTTATTGGAGTGCCATGACGTTGCCAGCGGTGCAGTTTCGGATTCGCCGTCCCCCACCACCACCGTCACGATCAGATCGGGATTGTCGTACGCCGCGCCGAAGGCATGCGATACGCTGTAGCCCAGTTCACCTCCTTCGTGGATGGATCCCGGGGTTTCCGGCGTGCAGTGGCTGCCGATGCCGCCGGGGAAGGAAAACTCCTTGAAGAACTCGCGCATGCCATCGATGTTCTCGCCCTTGTTCGGATACACCTCGCTGTAGCGGCCTTCCAGATACACCGGCCCCAGCACGCCCGGCGCGCCGTGTCCCGGCCCCGCCATGAAAATCGCATCCAGATCATATTTGTTGATCAGGCGGTTCATGTGGATGTAGGTGAAGGCCAGGCCGGGACTGGAGCCCCAATGGCCGAGCAAACGGCTCTTGATGTGCTCGGGTTTGAGCGGCTCCCTGAGCAGCGGGTTGTCGCGCAGATAGATCATGCCGGCGGCAAGGTAATTGCACGCGCGCCAATAGGCGTCGATACGCTTGACGTCGTCAGCGGACAAAGGGGTGGTTTGCATGTTCATGGTTAGCGTCAGTCAGGGATTGGGAAGAGGCTACGGAATATAGCACTGGAAAATGAATCTTTGATGTCTCCACGATACGCGGCAGATTAGCCCTGCACGGCTAATCACGCAACTTGACAGCCGATCTGCCTGCGAGTTTGTTTCAAGCGCACACAAAAAAAAGGCCGCATCTGCATCCGGCAGGTGCGACCCGTGGATTGCCCGGCGATCAGTAGTCGGTATAGCCTTTTTCGCCCGGTGTGTAGAAGGTGCTCATGTCGGGCGGGGTCAGCGCCGCACCGCTTTGCAGCTTCGCCACCAGGTCCGGGTTGGAGATAAAGGGACGGCCGAATGCCACCAGATCGCCCTTCTGCGCATCCAGATCGGCGTTCGCCCGCACCGCATCGTAGCCGCCGGAGAGGATGTATTTGCCCTTGAAGTTGGCGCGAATCTTCGCCTTTAGCTCCGGGCTGACTTCCGGCGCGCCCATCGAGCTGTGATCGACCACGTGGATATACACCAGACCGACCGCGTTCAATTCCTCGACCAGGCGCAGATACAGCGCATCCATCTTGGCATCGGGTGCGGTGCCGTTGAACACACCGTAAGGCGAGATGCGCATGCCGATGCGCTCCGCGCCAATCTGTGCCGCAGCCGCCTTGGCGACTTCGACCGCAAAGCGGATGCGGTTTTCCACGCTGCCACCCCACTGGTCGGTGCGCTGGTTGGCGGCGGTACTGAGGAACTGGTCGATCAGATAGCCGTTCGCCGCATGCAGCTCGACCCCGTCGAATCCGGCTTCGAGGGCACGTTTGGAAGCATTGGCATATTCCGCGATCGCAGTCGCAATATCCTCTTCAGTCATCTCGCTAGGCACGGGATGGGGTTGCATAGCGCTGGTGTCGGTCCACATCTCGCCCGGTGTGGCCAGCGCGGAAGGAGCCACCACATGGCTTCCATCGGGCATGTTGGCGGGATGGCTGACACGCCCGGTGTGCATCAGTTGCACGAAGATATTGCCGCCACCGGCATGCACAGCATCTGTCACACGCTTCCAGCCCTGTACCTGCCCATCGGAAAACAGCCCGGGAATGCGCGCATAGCCCAAACCGTTTGGCGAAGGCGAAGTGCCCTCGGTAATGATGAGTCCGGCTGCGGTGCGCAGGCTGTAGTATTTTTCCATTAGCATGTTCGGCACGTTGCCGGTGGCGCGCGAGCGCGTCATCGGTGCCATCACCACGCGATTCTTGAGTTGCAGATTACCGAGTGTGGTCGGAGTAAAAAGGATGGCAGTCATTGCATATTCCTCACGGGTTATTGCTTGATCGCTTCGACCGGAATGGTCAATTTCACTTCATCGCTGACGTAAGGCGCGTTCTTGCCCATATTAAAGTCGGAACGTTTGATCGTCGCCGTGGCATTGGCACCGCAGGCATCTTTCTTCACCATGGGATGCGGCATGCAATGGAAAGAGGTGACGGTCAGCATCACCGGTTTTGTCACGCCCTTGACAGTCAGATCGCCCGTTACCGCCACCAATTTGTCACCATCGAATTTCATCCGGTTCGACTTGAAGGTGATAGTGGGAAACATCTCGGTGTCAAAATAATCTGCCGCTTGGATGTGCTGGTTGAACAGGGCGTAACCGGTGTTGACCGATGTCGCATCAATCACGATATCGACCGAGCCTTTTTTCGCCGCGCGATCGAGCACAATAGTGCCGGACGTTTTATCGAAACGGCTGAGCTGGGTGGAGTAGCCAAAATGGCTGTATTCGAAACGCGGCAAAGTATGTGTCGGTTCGATCATATAAGTTTCAGGGGCTGCATAAGCGGTGGCGGAAAGCAGGGTGGCGATGAGAATTGCGCTGGTCTTGTTCATGTCGGGCTCCTTTTGCGTGGTTGGTACGGGATGGAAACTACGTTCTGGCCAGAAGGCCATTTCTGAAATCGTCCAGCGTCTGATGGATCTGTTCCTGCGTATTCATCACAAACGGACCGTATTGCACGATGGGCTCGTTGAGCGGTTTGCCCGCGACAAGGATCAGCCGCGTCGGCTCGGTCGCGGATACAGTAATCCCGTCCGCCTCCGCCGTGTTGTCCAGAACGCCCATGCGCTGCGCCGCCACTTCCGTTCCCGCCACATTCGCCGCGCCGCGATAGACATAAATGAAGGCGTTGTGCGTTGCCGGGATGGCGGTGGAGAACGACGTACCTGCGGGCAGATGAATATCGAGATAAATTGGCTCGGTCACTGCGCGGCTGACTGCCCCCGCCACGCCGTTACTTCCCCCGGCAATGACGCGCACGGTCACGCCTTCATTGGTCGCATATTCGGGGATGTCGGCACTGCTGAAATCGCGATACCAGGGATCGACCATCTTGTCTTTGGCAGGCAGGTTCAGCCAGAGCTGAAAACCTTCCATCACGCCGCCTTTCTGTTGCGGAATCTCGGAATGAATCACGCCGCGCCCGGCAGTCATCCATTGCACGCCGCCGTCACCGAGCAAACCCTCGTGTCCCGCACTGTCGCGGTGGCGCATGCGGCCGGCGAGCATATAAGTGATGGTCTCGAACCCGCGATGCGGATGGTCGGGAAAACCGGCGATGTA
>DISA01000006.1 GCA_002421915.1 Gallionellaceae bacterium UBA6222 | reverse complement strand
TCGCCATCGCCAGCCCCGCGCCATTCACCAGACAACCGATATCGCCATCGAGCGAGATGTAGGAAAGGTCGAACTTGGAGGCCTCAATCTCCGCAGGGTCCTCCTCATCCAGATCGCGCATCGCCACGATCTCAGGATGACGATACAAGGCGTTCGAATCGAAGTTGAANNGGTCTTCTTCGTCGAGGTCGCGGTACGCGACGATTTCGGGATGGCGGAACAAGGCGTTCGAATCGAAGTTGAACTTGGCATCCAGCGCAACGATGCGATTATCTGCAGTAAGGATCAAAGGATTGATCTCGGCCAGCATCGCATCCTTTGCCACGAAAGCCTGATACAAGCCCTGCAACACATTGACTGCTTCGGCGTTCGCCGCATCGGGGATACCGATGGCACGCACTACACGGGCAGCCTCGCCTGCATCCAACCCCGCAACCGGATCGATGCGCACAGTATGGATCTTGCCGGGAGAGTGCCTGGCAACTTCTTCGATCTCCATGCCGCCTTCGCTGGAAGCAAGCAGCGCCACGCGCTGTGACACGCGATCCACCACCATCCCGACATAGAATTCTTTGGCGATGGCAGCGCCTTCCTCGATCAGCAAGCGTCGCACCGTCTGGCCTTCCGGCCCGGTCTGGTGTGTCACCAGTTGCATGCCGAGTATCTGCTGCGCGAACTGGCGCACCTCGTCAATCGACTTGGCCACCTTTACACCGCCGCCCTTGCCGCGGCCACCGGCATGGATCTGCGCCTTCACCACCCACACCGTGCCGCCCAGTTGCTGCACCGCCGCCACCGCTTCGTCAACGCTGAAACATGCCGTACCGCGCGGCGTTGGCACGCCGAACTCGCGCAGGATCGCTTTGCCTTGATACTCGTGAATTTTCATGATTCCCTCCCGAACAGGATGGGAGGGAATGTACCAGACGAGACAGGACTATGCAGGGCAATCAAACACAGCGGGTCGGGCTTTAGTCCGACAGCTTTTTTCAGCTCATCTTTGGACCTTGGCCGGAACTAGAAATACCAGCGCAGACCGGCCGAGCCAAAGACACGCAAGGTCTTGGTTGACACCTGGGTGCCGTCATTCTTGGTGCTTTCAATCCCGCCGTCCAAGTCGAGCGTCAACTGTTCGCCAATCCGATACTCGCCGCGCACCATCGGCGAGATGCGGGTAGTGACCGCGTTGAACTGGTCTGTCTGCCGGTACAGCTGCAGGGAGCTGTCCAGTGTCCAGCCCTTGTCCAGCGTGGTGTGATTGTAGAAATACAACGAGGTGCTGTTGACCGTTCCGCTGGTCCCCACGCTGCCGCTCAATGACCAGATATCACCCTCCTTGTACAAACCGCTGCCAATCACTTGCCCGCTCACGATTTTTTCCGTGCCGCGACTGGGAATCGCCGCCACGAAGCCTTCGGGAGAATTCAGTGTTCCGCTAGCCTCCATGCCGCTGGTATTGGACAGCCGCAGATCACCGCCTACTTGGAATTTTTTATTCAGTGGCATGGTCACGCCGACCTGCCCCATGTTGCTAGTTGCCGTCCGTGCCAGCGCCAAGTCGCGCAGGGCGCTGGCAGAAAGCACCTGCTGCAGATCGCCAATCGAAGAAGTATTGGCGCCGTTCAGTGCGGTACGAATGCTCAACGAAGGCGTCTTGCGGTGATCGAGCATCATGTTGAGCGACATTCCGGTCAGACCCAGCGTGCCCGTCAGTTGCGCCGCATTCAGGGCATTGAAGTTTGTGTCGTAGTCGATCAGCGCATAAGCGGAGCGCTTGTCCTGGAAATAGCGCCATTCCGCACCCACCGCGCGCCGATCGAGCACGCTTTCGACCGTCTGATTGATCAGATAGGCCGAATAATCGCCGCTGTCCGCACTGGCACCGTAAAAGACTGGCTTGGTTCCGCTCGAATAATCGACCAGCGCACCCGCCACCCCATTGACGCGCAGATCCTGTGCATCGCCGTAGCCACCGCTCACGCCGTCGAAGCGTCCGCCCACACCGCCGCCGGTGGCCGACTGCCGTCCCAGCCGCACCAGATAATCCTGGGTGCGCCCCTTGAGTTCGCCATACAGTGCGCTCACCCGGTTCTGGCTGGACTGATCGGCGATAAAGTTTTTGGTGCTTGACCCGCGGAACACGATGCGTCCGTCATAGTCGTCGGTCACGTAGCGGGCCGTTGCGTCCTCGGTGGTGATCAGCATGGATTGATCGGTCAGCGAGATCGACTGTGTATCCGCCGCGTTATTAAAGGTGGTCGTCGAATCGATCTTGCTCTTGCCAAAATAATAGCGGGAAGTGATGCCGCCGAAAGTGGACCAGCGTGCAGCTTGTTTCTTGTCCGTCACCTCCACGATTCCCGGCCCGCTTTCCTTGCCTCCCAGCCCGGCCAGACGTTGCATCACACGCGGCACACCCCCTCCCTGCGGGTACATGTTCAGGTAGAGGTCGTATTCGGTTTTGGCCTTGTCGAACTGCCCGGCACGCTCGCGCGCAACACCGATCCACTCCTGCGCGACTTCGGTGTAATCGTTGGGCGGCAACATCAGCAGCTTGTTCAGTACCGTAATGGCTTCATCATTCTTTCTGGCCTCCAGTGCCGTACGCGCCTCGGTCATCATGGCGAAACCCTGCCGGTTGTTTTCTGCCAGATTGGCATCGGCGGGCGGTGTGGCAGGCAGCGGCATAACTGTAGGCAATAACGGCAAGGCGATCGGTTCTGCAGCAACCCGATCCGGCTTGATGGTCAGCAGGAAGCTGCGCTGGTCAGGTCCGGGCGCGACGCTGTATTGCGCCTCGCGCGCGAATTGGATCACCAGTCTGGGTTGGGTCTGCTGGTCGCGCGTGGTCACGGTAAAAGCAGGGAACAGTCCGGACGGCGGTGACTGCCGTATCTCGTTGTCTTTCCACACCTCATCGACGGCCACACCTTGCACGCGCTCATAGAAAATTTCCAGCGTCTTGCCGCCGTTCACCGGGAAATGGCGCAAATAGCGTACCGGTGCGGTCATGTGGATGGTGGCGACGATACCGCCGGTCTGGTATTCCACCGTCACTTCATCCAGCGGTTGGGCAATAACGATGCCTGCATTGACACCAACCAAAAGCCCTGCTGCAAACAATAATCGCTTAAACATTGAAGTCATCCTCCGCTACTGAATTTATTTTATTTTCCCGTAATATAAGGCCGCGCAAGCCCAAGGCTGCGCGGCCCAATGATTCACTCGTCAATCCCACTCGATATAGGTAATGCCCTTGTTGCCGACCGGTTGGTGACATCCGGACTGGGAACAGTCGCCCGTGCTCCAACCCTCGTGTCCAATCGACTTCGTGTCCTGCCCCCAACCCGCATAGGCATTGTTCTTCAGGTGACAGGTCGTGCAGGCATAGGTGGAAACATACGCATGCATGGAAGCGCCACGCAGCACAGAGCCGCCCACATGACAGCTGGCACAAGTCGTGCCGGCATTGTAGGGAATATGATTCGCCGGCTTGGCGCCCAAAGCGGGCAGCCAAGCCGTGGTGGTTGTGTGGCACTCGTTGCACTCCATGGGCCATGGTGTGAATGTGTTATGGCTCGCGGGCTGACCGGCTGCCTTGGCCGCATTCAGGTGACAGCTCGAACATGTGCCTGCTATGTTGTGCTTGAAGCGGTTCGGGTACCAGGCAGTGTAGTTATGACAGGCGTCGCACACCTCTGTACCCTTCAAAGCCGGTGCGGCATGGCCGGCCGGTTTCAGATTGGCGCTGCTCACAGTGGCCGCATTGGTATGACAAGTAGAACAAACCCCCGGACTCAGATTGTGGTTCCAGCTGGCTGGCATCCAGGCGAACGTACGGTGGCAGCTGTCACAGGAGTCGGTAGCCTTCTTGCCGGAACCATGACTGGCCGCCTTGCCGTCAGCGATGCGCCCGTTATGGCAGTTGCGGCACTGTCCCGGTACGGCAGAACCGTGGTTATATCGCGCGCCCAGCCAGGTTGCACTGTTGAAGTGGCAACTCTCACAGGGAGCATCCGTCACGATGTGGCTGTTCGGCTTTGGCGTGGCGACAACGCGCTTGCCCAGCGCATGACAGCCATCGCAGGCGCGCGGTGTACCTTTGAACACACCGCCGACGTGGCAGGTTTCACAGGCCGCCGCCGCGTGCCCGCCCGTCAGCGGAAAGCCGGTGGTCATGTGTTTGAAATCGCGTCCAATCACCTCGGTTGCCGCACTCGTTTGCACTGACCACAGCGCCAGCATGAAAGCGAACAGCCCAGCGATGATTCGTCCTGTTTTTTGCATGACACACCTCCTTAAAAATTGCACTGCAAACTGATTGCTCCGCCCATCATAAAGTTACGCTGTCGGGTTAAAACCCGACCCACAAAACCTTCGCCGCTTCCTGTGGATCGGGTTTGAACCCGACCTGCCGGACTGAAGTCCGACCCACAAAAACCTCGCCGCACCGTGTCATGACTGCGGTCCAATCCACAAACACACTACCGCGCCGTCGCACCCATCTTCACCGTCTTCCAGTCGTCACCCTCGTGGCAGCGTTCGCAACGATCGCCAAAATTGCCGTTGTGCACGTCCTCACGCGCATGGCAGCTGCCGCAGGTGGAGGAAGTCAGCACCTTCTTGTCCATCGGCTTGCTGTGGCAGGCATAGCACTTGTTGGCGGTCTTCTTGTGCGCACCGTCCAGCTTGAACCTGGTCTTGTTGTGATCGAAATCCCATGCCCCCCACGAACGGGTGGAGTGGCAAAGCTGGCACTCGGTCCCCAGCCTGCGCTTGTGCACTTTCTCGTCATCCTTCTCATGGCATGACCAGCAGTCCGACTTGGCATCCTTGAAAGTCGGAGCCAGGTGACATTTCTTGCAGGCCACCAGCGCATGGCGTCCCAGCAGGGGGAAGGTGGACATGCGGTTGTGGTTGAACTTGTCGGTCTTCTTCCAATCGTCCTCGACGTGACATGTCTCGCACTTTTTGCCTTCCTGGCCTTTGTGCTTGTCGTCTTTCTCATGGCAAGAGAGACAATCCTGTTTCAGCTTGTCCTTGTACAGGTCACCCTTGTGGCAGTCGGTGCACTTGGTTTTCTTGTGCTTGCCCAGCAAGGGGTACTTGGTCTGCTTGTCGTGGTCGAATTTTATCTTCTTCCAGTCGTCCTCGACGTGGCAACTCTCGCACTTCGGCCCGAATTTTCCCTTGTGCGCCTTGTCATCGGCTTTCTTGTGACACGAGATACAGGTTACCTGCAACTTGTCTTTGTACAGGTCACCCTTGTGGCAGTCGGTGCATTTCAGGGGCGGACGGTGTTTACCCAATAGCGGGAATTTGGTGGTTTTATCGTGATCGAAGGTGATCTGCTTCCAGTCTTTTTCGTTGTGGCAGCTCTCGCACTTTGGCCCGAACTTGCCCTTGTGCGCCTTGTCGTCATCCTTCTTGTGGCAGGAATTGCATAGTTTCGGCGTGTCCTTGTACTTTTTGTCGATATGACATTTGTCGCACTTCACTTCCTCGTGCTTGCCCAGCAAGGGGAATTTGGTCTTGTCGTGGTCAAACTTGGTCGTCTTCCAGTCTTTTTCGCCGTGGCAGCTTTCGCACTTCTCTCCCAGCTTGCCCTTGTGCGCCTTGTCGTCGTCCTTCTTGTGGCAGGAGACACACGCCTTCGGCGTATCCTTGAACTTGTTGTCAATATGGCACTTGACGCATTTCACGTCGATGTGCTTGCCGAGCAACTTGAACTTGGTCTTGTCGTGGTCGAACTGGGTGGTCTTCCAGTCCTTGTCGACGTGACACTTCGCGCAGTCCGTGCCCAATCCGCCCTTGTGCTTGTCATCCTTCTTGTGGCAATCGTTGCAGTAGCCGGGCGCTTCGCGGAACTTCTTTTCCGGCTTGTGGCAGCTGTCGCACTTGACCTTGTCACTCACGGTATGCCCGCCCTTGAGTTCGAAATCGGTCAGCTTGTGATCAAATTTCTTGTGGTCGAATTCGGCCGCTTTGAAATCGCGTCCTTTGTGCTCGTCGTGGCATTCCCTGCATTCTTTTTCAAGATCGATACGACCGTGATGCCCCTTCTTTTCCGCGACATCCTTGCCCACATCCTTGTGACAGTCCATGCACAATTGTGACTGCGCTTTTTTGTCGAATTTCTTGTGGCACAGTTCGCACTTTTCCTCTTCCTTGACGTGCCCCTTAATGACGTCTCCGGGCATCAGCAATTTATTGGCCTGAGCCTGCAGCGGCAGGGCGAACAGTAAACAGATCAGGCCGAGTGTGCGAAGTAGCGTCATGTCAAATCGTTCAGTACGCGTGGACCGCATAGACGTGGTATATGGCACTGAACACCATCATGAAAACCAGCGGGATGTGGAAGATGTGCCACCAGGAGAACAGGCGCTCATAGGTGTGGAATTGCGCCGTATCGCGGATCGCTTTCAGGTAGTTGACAATCTTTTCCCTGTATTCGATGAACATCTGTTCCATGCGCGCTTTTTGTTCGGCAGAAAAACCTTCTGCCCGCGCCTTTTCCTGCATCACAGCATGCAGTTCGCGCGGCAACCGGCGCGCAAGACTGGAAGTTTCAATTCCCACCTTGAAAAAATGGATGAAGCCATAGCCGGATTCCTTGGCGTATCCATCCGCCCGGTCACGGAACTCTTCCAGCGCCCGCTCAACCCCGGGGGCAAATTCAAACATCGACTTGACGTCCCCGGTCTCCGCCATCTCGGCCTGCATCTCGTTCATCGTCGCCTGCCGGCCATACAAGCCGTGGTGGATCTTGGTATAGAAAAATCGGCCAAAGGTGCCGCTGGTCGAGACCAGAATCATGCAATACATCGCAACTGCGGCATTAATCGAACCGGTGGGGTGGATGAACGGAATATAGACGTGATAGGTGGAGTGAAAGATGATGAACAACGGCCCCAGAATCCCCAGCAACATGTGCCACTTGAACCAGAAAGCGAGGAAACCGATTTTTTCCAGGATCGGCAAACGTTTGCGCAGGGGGTACAGCAGGAGCAAGACCATCATCAGGCCGCCAATGAGGCCGAGGTTGTAGCCGAAATCAAACAGCTCTTCGCCCGGTTTGTACAGCGTCTGCGGATAGACCACGAAATAACCCGCAAAGGTGATGAGCCCAACAACACTGATAAAAATCATCCAGTGCAGGTGTTCGGATTGTTTTTGGGTTCGCATGTATTGGCTATTCGATTGGGCGCGGGATTCTAACCGTACTTTAGTTTTTTCAGACTACCTTTTATCCGGCATTAGCCTACCATTTGTCCAAATGGACACCCCCGACATAGAATGTCCCGCGCTCCGACCTTTGGCACCAAATTAAGTTCCTTACGGACAGAACCTAAATAGGCAGGACGCAGTCTGAACCGAACGACAAACCCTCAACCCGTCAACGATCACTATGAATATCCTCGATTTCGCTGTCTATCTCGTGCCGCTGGCCGTCATCATGCTTTTCTACATGGGGCGCAGGAAAAAGGCGGAGAAAAACTCAACCGTACAAATGAAAGAAGCCGTTGCCCAGGGACTGACCGAGCCGACTTCGCTGCACCCGGTGATCGATCCGGTGCGTTGTCTCGGCTCGGGCAGTTGCATCAAGGCTTGCCCGGAGCAGGCGCTGGGGATGATCAAAGGCAAAGCCGTGCTGATCAACCCGACTCACTGCATCGGTCACGGCGCATGCGCCGCCTCCTGCCCGCATGGTGCCATCACATTGGTGTTCGGTACCGAAAAGCGCGGCATGGACATCCCGCAAGTTGCACCGACCTTCGAGACCAACGTTAAAGGCATTTTTATTGCGGGCGAACTGGGCGGTATGGGCTTGATCCGCAAGTCAGCCAGCCAGGGCGCGCAGGCAATGGACTCAATCGCCAAGCTCAAGGGCAGCACCAACGACTACGATGTGGTCATCGTCGGTGCCGGCCCCGCCGGGATGGGTGCCACGCTGGGTGCCCTTCACCACAAATTGCGCTATGTCACCCTCGAACAGGAGGAATCGCTCGGTGGTGCCGTATTCCAGTATCCGCGCAACAAGGTCGTAATGACCGCACCGGTCAAGCTACCCGTCATCGGCGAGATGCATTTCAAGGAAGTGAGCAAGGAAAGGCTGCTGAAGTTCTGGCTGGATATCATCGAAAAAACCGGGATTCATATCAACTTCAACGAGCGCATGGAAAACATCATCCCCACTGACAACGGCTTCATCGTCAAGTCCGGCAGGGGCGAATACAAGACCCGTACCGTGCTGCTCGCCATCGGCCGCCGCGGTACTCCGCGCAAACTCGGCGTGCCCGGTGAAGAATTGCCCAAAGTGGTGTATCGCCTGATCGACCCGGAGCAGTACCGCGACATGCATGTCATCGTAGTCGGTGGCGGTGACAGCGCAGTTGAGGCGGCGATGGCTGTCGCCACAGAATCCGGCACCACGGTCTCTCTGCTCGCCCGTGGCGAGGATTTCGGTGCCGCATTCGGTGGTGCCAAACCAAAAAACCGCGACAAGCTGAAGGCGATGTCCGATGCCGGCAAGCTCAAGATCTATCTCAAATCCGGCGTCAAACAGATCAACAAGGACACAGCAATTATCAAATTTGGCAACGAGGAAGCAGAAATTCAGAACGATGGCGTTATCGTCTGCGCCGGTGGCACGCTGCCCACGCCATTCCTGAAACAGATCGGCGTGATGGTGGACACCAAGTTCGGCACGGCTTGACAGAACAAAGGGGGAAATAAAAAGGCCCGCATTGATTGCGGGCCTTTCTTATTTTGGTGCCGCTTGACGGACTCGAACTGTCGACCTACCGCTTACAAGGCGGTTTGCAAAGTCATTGTTACAGGGGTTTGTTGACAATTAATGCACTTATTGCCACAATTTTGCCACAGCGAGATCAAGGAGAAATGATGGCATCAATCAGAAAGCGTGGCGATCTTCAGTGGGAAGCGCAAGTCCGGAAAAAAGGCCAGCCTGCGCAATCTAGAACTTTCAGCACGCGCGCAGATGCTGATCGCTGGGCAAAGGAAACCGAAATCGCAATCGAGCGCGGACTGTTCTTCGACCGCTCGATTGCAGAGCGGACCACCATCAATGAGTTGATAGATAAATATCGTGAGGTTGTCCGTCGTGCCGTTGATCGACAGAATCAGTGCGTTGTTGTCGCGGCTCAACTTCACGTCAGAAGGCAATACACCCGCCTTCAAGCGGATGGTGTCGGCGTTCCCCGCCGTGGCATCGTTCTCAGTGATGGTGTCCTGGCCTGAACCTATTCCAAACAGATATCCCGCAGCAGGTAAGACTCTATGCATGCGCAATCGGTCAAAGTTCATATGACACCCCGAACGGAGCCTTGTATCTAACTAATTTGCTGACAACCCTGCACACAGACCTATGGCAAAGGGATTGTGTCGAATTCAATTGTCAGCAACATCCAAATCATCTGCGGCGTTCCATCCAAGGGCGTTTCTGTCGCCAGCACAGACATCTCGAATGCGCGCCGCAACCACTCTGCCACTTTGCTATCGAATGGAAAGCTACTGATTGCGGGTGGTGCGAACGATACTGGCAGTATCGCCAGTACAGAGTTATTCGATGCTGCTAGCAACAAGTTTGCCGCCACGGGTTCACTCAATCAGGCGCGGCATAGCCACAGCGCCACACTGCTCCCTGATGGGAAAGTGCTAGTCACAGGCGGCATCGGGGAAGGCGTAACCCGCCTCGCCAGTGCCGAAATATTCGACCCCGTCACATCTAAATGGAAAGACACGGGCAGTTTGAACATTGCTCGTCGTGGGCACACTGCCACTCTGCTCCCCAATGGAAAAGTACTGATAGTGGGCGGTATCGGCGCAACAGGGCAAGGCAAGCCCCCATTAGCAATGCCACCTTCAAACATGATGCTACGCCCAGTAGCGGATACAGGCTGCATAAGTGAGGCAGCATTCCCATACCCGTGCTTCCGCCCAGATATTTACCTTCCGGCAAGATTTCTCTTACCGTGGCATTACCGAAGAGTTCGCCCGTGGCTTCCTTGAGGTCGGTTTTGTAGTTGGGCTGCTTAGCCAGTTCGCTCAAATTGAGTATGGGCTTGCCTGTCTTGGGATCGATTGCTCCGGCATTGTCGAGCAGGCCTTTTTGCCCTGTCGTTGTCAGGGCATTGTCCAGCTTATCTCCGACAGCATCCCCCGCCTTCCCCGCCCCCTTCACCGCCACAGGCGCACCCACCAACGCACCGCCCACCATCGCCGTGGCAGGCAGCACTGCCAGCGTGCCAACCAGCTTGTTGGCATTGTCTTCGCCGTACAGGTTGTTGATCAGGTTCTTGGTGTTGTCGTCCAGTATGGCAGCAGCGCCACCGCCCAGCGAAGTGCCCGCACCTACCGTACCGTCGATGGTGCCGTTCACGATGGCTTTAGCGGTGTCCACCGGATTGGTGAGCAAGGTCGTTACGCCATCCCAGACTGCGCTCGGTAGTTGCTTCGCTTGATTGACCGCCAGATTGGTCATGCCGGTCGCAACATCGTTCTGTTTTCCGGTTTGTACGTTTTGTCGGTAAAAGTCGATGTTGTTCTGATCGGCGCTGACGGCATGCAAATTGACCAGGCCGTTCATGAAGTCGGCGGTATCTTTTTTGGTGAACAGCGCTTGCTGCCCCCCTGCGTCATTGGTGAAGTTGCCTTGTGCCGTGCTCAGGAATTTCTGTGCGTCGGTATTATCGGGGGTCCCCAGCAACACTTGCCATCCGGCATCCAGATTACTCAGTGCTTGCTGCGCAAGCTCGGCTTTGGCTTCGTCTTCGGTCATTCCGTTGCCACGTTGGTCCGCATATTTCTTGGCATTGGCTTTGATCCAGTCGATTTCTTTTGGATGCAACTGCCGGTTATTCGTATCCACTGTCAAACCTGTCATCGCACCTTGGGTCCCCCCGACCGCAGCACCCATGCCCGCTGAGGTCGCCTCGGCGATGCCTTGGGAGATGGTCTTGGCTTTGTCCGGGCTGAGGCCTTGGGCAACGAGTGTTTGTTGTACTGTGGTTTGCAGTTCGTCCATCAGGGGGGCTGCACTGGCGGTGGTGACTGCGCCTGCTGCACCATTCGTGCCGCCGCTTAGTGCACCACTGACGGTGTGCAGAGCCACGCGATATGCACCGCCTTCTTTCCAATTGTCGTAGCTGTTTTGGAGTTCAGGGTCGCTGAGTGTGGCTACCGCAATGTCAGGGGTAAGGCCTTGTTGTGCCAGTTTGTTAAGACGTTCCGTTTCGGATGGCGAGAGACTGCCATTCTGTTGCTTCTCTGTAAGTGCTTGGTAGTCTGCTGCGTCGCGATAAGTCTTGGTTTGGCTATCTGCAAAGTCCGCCACCGCCTTCGGTGCCTGCTGGCTAAAGCTCTGCGTGATGGCGACCTGTGCGTTGACATCAGCGGTGACTTTGTCTGCGTCGAAGTTGTTTTTGAGGGGGGCGTCGGTGATGCCGGTGGAGACGGCGATGCCGCTTTTGGTGGTGCTTTGCTGATGGCCGCTGTCTTGGCCGGTGCCGCCTGATGCGCTGGGTTTGTCACCTACGCCGACGCTGAAGCCTGTTGATTCAGCGCTGTAGTCGGCGTGGTTCTCAATATCAGTTTGTGTGAGTGTGCCGCCATATTGGAGGTCGGTCTTGCCTGCGGCAATGGCTTGGTCGCTGGCGGCGATGACGGCTCCGGTGAGGGTGGTGTCACCTGCAACGTCTATGCGGTAGCCGCCGTTTCCGGCTTTGAGGCCGGATTGTTCGGCGACGGCGGCGTAGTTGCCGTTGACTTTGGTTTTGCTGGCGTTGACGCTGAGGCTGCCTGTGCCGGGGCCGATGGGGATGCTGGCGCTGAAGCCTGCGCTCTTTTGTTCGCTCTGGTAGGTGCTGGTGTCTTGCAGGCTGGCGATGTTGAGGTCGCCGCCGATGTCGGCGTTGATGGTGTTGCCTTCGGCGACTGCACCTTGCATGTTGGTGTCGCCGCCGCTCTTGAGGTTGAGTTGCTTGCCTGCCGTTACGTGGGTGTTGGTGTAGCCCACGTCGTTGCCGTCGGCATTGCCTCGGGCGCGGCTGGCGGCGATGTTGAGGCTGAAGCCGTTGTTTTGTCCGCCAAGTGCTAAGCCTACGCCGACACTGTTGCTGCTGCTGTAGGTGTTTTCGGCTATGTTGCCGTACACCAACTGCGAGATGGTCAGCACATATATGCAAAAGATTAGACGATGCTGGCGTAGCAAGCGTGTCATTTTGGAACGGTCTGCACTTCTTCATTCTCTGCAGCCACCTCTACCTCATACAAATCTCGCGCAACCGCACCCGCCTCGTGACTGATCCGTAGTGAATGAATCACTTGTTCCTTGAACTTGTGCGTCTCTTTCAACCAGCGCGGCATCCGGTCTTCCGTGGGATAAGTCGGATAACGACTTTCAACAAAAGGAACGGGATACTGCCGAACATATACTTCCAGAAAACGATCAGGCGCTAGGCCGGTAACATAGACTCCCCGCAAGTCATCTGGATAACCAAAGCTATTCCACCAATAGCGATACCACTTTCGCCCATTGATAATCACTTCCTCGACGGGGGTCGAGTGTTCAGGAGTCCCCCGATTGCGCTCCAGATAGGCTTGTAGTTCGGCGGGTTTACTGAAGTCACCTTTGAATGTATCCGCAACAAAAGCAGCGCGTGTCGCCACGCTGGACATTATGTGGATTTGGGCGGTAATACCCATCCCTCCATAACTACCAAACAACGGAATGCCTAGCCAATAAAATCCCTTGCCTAATAGGAATACCGGCTTCGTGAAATGGCCGTAGCTAATCTTCAAATACTTATTACTTGCTTCATTGCGCGTGCTAACTACTTTTGCAATCTTTGCTTCATACCCAGCCATGTCCGGCATTTCAAAAAATAATTGCATGTCATCAATAGGAACAGAATAGGTGTCGGGTATCCCAATCTGAACAAATTCCACCTCCCATGGGTTAAGCTCTCTCGCACGACCCACACTCTGGAATCCAAGCGATATACCTAAAATAAAAATTATCAAATACTTCATGGCAGCCCCCCTTGTGAATTGACTGTCGCAGGTTTCCAGCCAGGAGGCAACGTATGCGGACTGGTCAACGGATCCGCAAACAAGGCAGGGATAGAGATTGTTGAAACAAACATCTCCAACGGATTACCGTTAAGACCGATGACGTTCGGAACAAAATCATAAGGCGAATTTCTATAGGTTTCCTTAGTAAGATTCTCCTGCTGGTTCATATTCGCCTGCTTCAGGTAGTAATCCGTAACAATGGCATTGTTCGCACCGCTATGAAACACCACACTGCTATTCGACAAATCCTGTCCGCTGACTCTCACCGCCTCCGAGAAAATCGCTCCGCCCTGGCTGTGCGCTACCCAGTTCACGGATTTACCGCTTTGCTGCACCCCTTCCAATACCTGCGAGAACTGTTTAGTCACAGGCGTTGTAAGGCCAAAGAAGCCTAGCTTATCCCTAAAAGTCTCCAGACCATCAATCAGAATGTTATTGCTGGTCGGGTTGTAATACAGCGTGTAGAGACTTGCATCAGCCTTCTCATAATTCACATGCACCCCCATCAATCCCGGCGCATAACCAGCTTCATTCAGTATGCCATTCACCGCTGCATTACCGGTCTTCACGCCATCGCTGCGACCAACGACACCCCATTGATTGCCGACCTTCACGACCATATAGGTATTCGGATTCTCTGCATCCATCACGCCATAGGGATCGGAGTTGTATTCGGTCGGCAGTCTTGGCGTTGTGCCATCCGGTTGGTCCTGGTTCGATATCGCTAATAAATCCACGTAGCTTTGCAATTCGCTTTTTGAAGAGTATTCGCCCAGTCCCGGCAAAGGCGTTTCTGCCAGAATTGTTTTTGGCGAATTTTGCTCAGGGAAATAGGTCGCCAAGGCGACTCGCATCTCTTTTGAAGAGCTATCACACTCGGCACTATCAGGATTCTGCTGGCAAACACTCTTCAATTCCGCATCCCTGGCTTGATCGAGCGCCTCCAACTGATCTCTCTTCGCACACCCCTCTTGCTTACCTGCGGCACAATCGCTTGCAGCCTTGAGACGTTCATCATTCTCCGCATGTTGAAGGTAGTTATTCCCCGTCTGAGGCAGAACGCGAGCAGGTAACGCGGCGGCGATTTAGTCCAAGCTGTCGTCATCTAGTTGTTGGAGAAACCTATTGTGCTGGATTGCAAGACCTGACCCCGAACCTTGGGAGCCGTTTAACGAAAAAAACCAGTATCGAGATCGGCCATGATTGGTGCGTTGGACGTTTGGACGGGGCAGCGGCCTGCGCAAAGATGAGACAGAACGCGAGTAAGTAACGGGGCGGCGATTTAGTCAGGGGGGCCGTCATCTTTGAAAGTCGTGGGGGATTCCTTATTTTTTGAAATACTGCTATTGCTGGATTGCAAGACCTGAGCCCGGCATTCTCTGCGTCGTGTTCGAATCAGAAATGCCAATTGCACAATATTTATTGTGATTATTCCCAAACCCATCACCATAGCTACTGTCTGATGCCAAGCTTCTTTTTGTTGAGAGACAAGTAATTCATTTCCAAATTGATACCATATCCAACGCCCAATATCGTCAATATTCCAGCCGATAAGGCATACAACCATTCCAAAAAAAATTCCATTCAGTCTGCCTTTAACTGAATCCAAATCAAACAGTTGGCCTTTCCCCATAAAAAGATTTTTCGGATCATCCTTTTTCTTTCCTTTATCCATTTGACTAACTACAACTAGTGCTATGGCTGAAAAAATAAGTGTTAAGAGAAGTTCCATATATTTATTGCTCATTTTGAGTTTCCTTGAGGTAGCGAAATGAATGATGGTATAGCACCAATCGCATTCCCTAACCCAGTTCCAATTCTTTCTGGATTTGGGTTTTTGATACCAAGATTAATGGTCTGCTGGAATAGCGGCACGCTTGAGTCAATATATGTTGCCCCAACACTTGTAGGTAAACGGCTTGAGGCAAGATCCTGGCCCCAACTTCCAAAATACTTACCTGAAGCGCCAAAGGTTACTCCCAGACCTGCCGCCCATAGAACGCTATCATTCCTGTCGTAAATTGCGTTAGTCACTGCAGCATTTGTCGCATTGGCTGCGCCACCAGCAATCGCATTGCCTAGCAACGAACCGCCCGCCATTGGGTATGCCACACCTCCGGTTATGCCAGCAACAACCGTTTGCAAAGGCCTATAGCTATCACCCTGCCATACTTGACCTGCTGCATCAAACCCCATCCCCAGTAATGTACCCGTAGCTGCTTTTCCTGCGCCCGCAGCCGCTACAAGTTCAGGTCCGGCAACTATCGCTAATGCAGGCAACGACTGACTCAAATTTCCCGCCAACCTGTTGTCCATGCTATTTGCAATCACATCGCCCTGAGGATCACTGTTTACCAGTGACGGATATTCTGGAGAGGTCACGATCAAGCTGCCGCCCTTGGCATGTTTGATCGATGCACCGTTATCCAATGCAGTGTATAGCTCTGTACGACAACCAGGATCGTTGTCTTTACATACCTTCATCACAAAACTATCTCGCTCAGATGAAAGTTTCTCCAGCGTTTTTTTCTCTGCACAAGCCGCCGCGTTCTCTGGCCCGCAAGCAGCTTTAGCATCAGCATAACGCTGTGCCTCAGATTTCTGTGGCACAGCAACTGGTTCCTGCAGAAGATAGTTATTCTCCGTCTCCATCACCACCGAATTCGTAGCGGTAGCTACATTCCTTGCATCGGTCGATGCCGCAATCCCCGCCACCAACGTC
>DISA01000081.1:210-15234 GCA_002421915.1 Gallionellaceae bacterium UBA6222 | reverse complement strand
TGCGCCGCGCATTCGCGCACCTGCGCCACCGAACCGGGGGCGGAAGTGAGCTGTTCTGAATACACGGTCTGGATGGAGTCGATCACCACCACATCCGGTTTCTCGTGGGTAATGGTGGCCTGAATCTTTTCCAGTTGAATCTCCGGAAGCAGATGCACTTCGCGCGCATCCAGTGCCAGGCGTTTGGCGCGCAACGCGATCTGCTGCGCCGATTCTTCGCCGCTAACGTAGAGAACTTTGCTGCTTGTTGAGAGGTGTGCCAAAGCCTGCAACAACAGGGTGGATTTGCCGATGCCGGGATCGCCGCCGATCAGCACCACGCCGCCTTCCACCAGTCCGCCACCCAGCACGCGGTCGAACTCGGCAATGCCAGTGGGCGTGCGCGACACCTCGCTTGCTTCCACCTCGGCCAGTTGTTGCAACCTGCCGGATGCCGCCAACGCGCTGTAGCGGTTCTTGCCGGCCGCAGGCAGCGCTTCCGCCACCGTCTCGACCAGCGTGTTCCACGCGCCGCAATGCGGGCACTGTCCCTGCCATTTGGGCGATTGCCCGCCGCACTCGGTACAGGAATAGATCGTTTTTGCTTTTGCCATATTTTGTCTTCGTCTACTATAGGTCCACGGCGTGCCCGGAAATTCTCTTGTCGGGATGAAGTATAAGGCGCACGGCACGCAGCAGCCGGAATGTACGACAGGTACATGAGGATTGCGAGCACCGCGCAACGCCGTAATTCGCCCGACCACTGAATTTATGGGTGTGCCGCAAGGATAACCCAGAGGCTTCGGGTAAAATAGCGCACATGTTAAGGCTTACCGAAATCCGCCTCCCGATCACCCATGCAGAGCCCGAGCTGCGGGCCGCCATCCTCAAACGACTGGGCATCAAAACTGATGATCTGACCGCCATCGAGATCTTCCGGCGCGGCCATGACGCGCGCAAGAAGAACGCCATCGTGTTCGTCTATACCGTGGATGTCGGGGTGAAGAACGAGGCCAGCCTGCTCGAGAGAAACATACCGCATGTAACGGTCACGCCGGACATGGGTTATCGCTTCGTAACGCAGGCGCCGCAGGAATTGTGTGAGCGCCCGGTCGTCATTGGCACCGGCCCCTGCGGTCTCTTCGCGGGGCTATTACTGGCGCAGATGGGTTTCAAGCCTGTCATCCTCGAACGCGGCAAGGAAGTGCGTGAGCGGACCAAAGACACTTGGGGTTTGTGGCGCCAGGGCAAGCTCGATCCGGAATCGAACGTGCAATTCGGCGAAGGCGGGGCTGGCACATTCTCCGACGGCAAGCTGTACAGCGGCATCAAGGATCCGAAATTCTACGGTCGCAAGGTGATGACCGAGTTCGTGAAAGCGGGCGCACCGGAAGAAATCCTGTACGTGAGCCATCCCCACATCGGCACCTTCCGCCTGGTCGGCATGGTGGAAGCGATGCGCCACGAGATGGAACAACTTGGCGCGGAAATCCGCTTCCGGAGCCGGGTGACGGACATCGAGATCGAGAACGGCGAAGTACGCGGCGTGGTGTTGGCGAATGGTGAACGCATCGCCACCCGCCATGTGGTGCTCGCCGTCGGCCACAGCGCGCGCGACACCTTTGAGATGCTGCACCAGCGCGGTGTGTATATGGAAGCCAAACCGTTCTCCATCGGCTTCCGCATCGAGCATCCGCAGCCTGTCATCGACCGTGCGCGCTTCGGCAGCAATGCGGGCAATGAGTTGCTCGGCGCGGCGGATTACAAGCTGGTGCATCACGCCGGCAACGGGCGCTCGGTGTACAGCTTCTGCATGTGTCCCGGCGGGACGGTGGTTGCTGCAACCTCGGAAGAAGGCTGTGTGGTGACCAACGGCATGAGCCAGTATTCCCGCAACGAGCGCAACGCCAACAGCGGTATCGTGGTCGGCATCACCCCGGAAGATTTTCCGGGCGATGTGCTGGCGGGGGTGGAGTTCCAGCGCAAGTGGGAATCACGCGCGTTCGAACTGGGCGGCCGCAGCTATAACGCTCCGGCACAGCGCGTCGGCGACTTCCTCGCCGGGCAACCCTCCACACATCTGGGTGAAGTGGTGCCTTCCTACACGCCCGGGGTGACGCCTACCGACCTCTCCACCGCCCTGCCCGACTACGCCATCGCCGCCATCCGCGAGGCGTTGCCCGCGTTCGACAAACAGATCAAGGGATTTGCCATGGACGATGCGATCTTGACCGGTGTGGAGACGCGCACCTCTTCGCCCGTGCGCATCAAGCGCGGCGGGGATTATCAGAGCATCAACATCAAAGGTCTGTACCCGGCCGGTGAAGGCGCGGGCTATGCGGGCGGCATCCTGTCGGCGGCGGTGGACGGCATCGAAGTGGCCGAGGCTGTCGCACTGAATATTCTATAAGGGATCCAAAAAGGGCAGCCGCTGCTGCCCTTTCCATTTAAAGCAATCCGCAAAGGATCAATCATCCCAATCCGGATAGTTGGGGATGCGCACGGCGTCCTCGTCATACATGCCGTCCTTCGCCTTCGTGTGGCAAGCATCGCAATAGCTCAACGATTTCACATCCTTGTTGCCCTTGATCATCTTTTCAGGGATCTCGTTGTGCTTGCGCTTGATGTACCGCACCTCGGTGATGCGCAACGGCGCCTCGCCGCCTTCAGTCGATTTGGCGATCTTCCGCGCGCGCTTGTAATACGACTTGTCAGCCGCATTCTCGAGCGCAAATGCACGAACCTCCTTCAGCGTATCGGCATCCAGCTCGGCGTTATCGCCGAAGTGGTCGGCCAGCGCCTTGTCGTTCAACAGCTTCTCCCACGACTGGCTGGGCAGCAGGCCGGGCTGATAGGCAAAGTGGCACGAACCGCATTCCTCCTGATACACCTTGTTATTGACCGGATTGACTTCCTTCTGGCGCGTGAAACTTCCCAGCCAGCCCCACTGTGTTTCTTCAGCCTGTGCCGCATAAGGGGCGCACAACAGGCCCGCCAACAAAAACATCGTCTTCACATTGATACGCATAGTCATTCTCCAGAGTTTATTGAGTCAGCATGAAGATCAGGAAATCGGTCTTTTCCTGCGCGGTGCATTCGCGACCCCATGTGTCCATGCAGTTGCGCTTGAACCACTTCTCCATTTTTTTCATGCTGGTGTAGCGCTCCTGATTCACCCGTGCCGACATCGGCCCGATCGCCTTGCCGGTTACATGGTGCTTGCCATCCTTGGAAAAATCACTGGTATGGCAGGTGGCGCAAGACATCTTCTCGCCATCCACCACCACAACCCGTGTCCAGTCCAGCTTGCCCTTCTCCGGGTCGGCCTTGCCCGCCCCTGCTGCCTGATATTTCTGCAGCAGCGCACCGCTCTCCGGTGAAGCAAACACCGCTGTTGACAAGAACATGCCCAAAGCGCACCCCAGTACCACCATTTTCTTCATATCGTTTCTTCCTACCATGTCATCTTGATACCGACAATCATGCCCAACGCGCCCAGCTCGGCAATACCGGCATGGCTCACCGGCTCGGTTGAATTCGCCGACTTGTTGACCGCGTAGGCCATCAGCGCAGCACCAGTCACGCCGAGGATCACATGCAGGTTGTCGGGGTCGGTCAGGCCGTCTTCCAGGTGGAAATCATCCCAGTGCGTGACTAGGCCGGAGGCGACCGTTGCAATGGCGAGGATTGCCGTAAGTTCCCCCAGTTTGGCGTGCGTGCCGTCGGTCTCGCGCGGCGGCTGCTGCGAAGGCGGCAAACAGGGCCCGGTCTCGCATTCGTAACCTTCCGGCCCGGTCATGGCGGTCGCCACGGCGGCGGCGATCGTTGCCACACCCAGTGCCAGGTGCACGTTGCTGCCGGATATCAGGGGGGGATCGAACTCCGGCTGGGGTAGAGGTGCCACCGGCTGCTTCCGCGCCGTCAGCACACTGTCGTTCGCCGCCAGCATCAGCGGCATGGCGCGCTGCGCGTAAGATTGTGCCGGTGTGGAAAGGTCAAGCGGCGCTTCCTGTGCCGATACCACTTCTGCCCAGGCCAGCAGCATCCCCCCTGCCAGCAATATTCTGAATCGGTGATTCACTTGCATAACTCCCTCCTGTTGTAAATATCTTGTAAGTCGGGGCTTATTCCGACGGGCTTGTTTTTCAGTTTTCTGCCGGCACTTCGCGCTTCATGCCGGTCACCATCGCGCGCGCCAGATTCTCCCCGTGCTGGATGCTGCCGGCGGCCACACCCAGAAGATGCAGCGGGATCAGCAGTAGCGCCACATTCACAAAAACATCATGCGCGTGACGGAAGAAATAGGCCGTATCGTCGCTCACCGCATTGGCCAGAAACAGCAACGGTCCTTCGTAATCGATCACCGCCAGCGTGACCAGTCCGGAAACGAAGATCGCAGCCAGCACACCGAGCAGCGCAAACACCATCAGTGCTCCTGCCGGGTTATGCCCGTAATAATGGGTCGCATGCCCGCTGCGCAGGGAACGCACATAAGCCAGGGTCTGCTGCGGCGGAAATACGAAAGAGCCAAATCGCGCGTAGCGACTCCCGACAAAACCCCAGACGACACGGAACAGGAGCAACGCCAGCAGCGCATAGCCGACCCACATATGCAGCGCCATCTTGTGCGTCTCGGCCGAAATATAAGCCAGCACGAAACCGGCGACCGATAGCCAGTGGAACAGCCTGACCGGCACATCCCACACCTTCACCTGTGCTGTATTCGTATGCGTCATGAGCGATCTGTTCGTGAAAAACGGGCGCGATTCTAACGGTTCGCCGGGAATTGCAAAGTTGACAGTCCAGGCAATATCGGCTAGCCGGGGCGAACGCAATAAAAAAAACGCCCGGCGGCTACGACCGGGCGTTGCGTGATTGGTTCAATGCGGGATAAAAAGAAGCGGGAACTGCGCGCAAAGAGCCCATTTAACGCGCAAGCAGCGCTTCAAATTCGCCCGGCAGTACCGGCTTGCCGAACAGATAGCCCTGGTATGCCATGCAGCCGTTCCGCTTGAGGAAATCCAGCTGTGCTTCAGTTTCCACCCCTTCGGCGATCACGTTCAGGCGGAAGTTTTGCGCCAGGTTGATGATAGTCTGCACCATCACCGCATCGTTCGGATCGGTTGCAATATCACGCACGAAACTCTGGTCGATCTTGAGCTGGTCGAGCGGCAGTTGCTTCAGATAGGACAGCGACGAGTAACCCGTGCCGAAATCATCCAGCGACAATTTGACCCCGAGTGCTTTCAGCGCGTGCATCCTGGTCACCACATCGGCAACATCGTTCAGCACCACACTCTCGGTCAGTTCCAGCTTCAGTCGTGCCGGAGCAAACTGGTACTCGCGGATGACTGCGGCCACCGTTTCCACAAAGTCCGGTTTGTGGAATTGATACGCGCTGACGTTGATCGCAAGCTCCAGATTGCGCATGGATTCGATCCTGTCCCATACCGCCAGTTGCCGGCAGGCGGCTTCGAGCACCCAATGCCCGATCTCGCAAATCAGCGCGCTGTCTTCGGCGACGGGGATGAATTGGGCGGGGGAAACCATGCCGCGCTGCGGATGCGTCCAGCGCAACAGCGCCTCTGCACCCAGCGGACGCAACTCGTTATCCACCTGCATCTGGTAATACAGGCTCAATTCCCGGTTGGGCAGGGCACGGCGCAAATCCGTCTCCAATGCAGCGTGCACCTCCACCGCGTGCTGCATCGCGGGATCGAAGAAGCGCACCCCGTTGCGCCCCGAATCCTTGACCTGATACATCGCCAGATCGGCATGTTTGAGCACAGTATCGACCGACTCCCTGTTGCCTTTATACAGACACACCCCGATGCTCGGCGAGCTGTGGTATTCATGCCCCTTCAACAGATAGGGGGCCGCGAGTGACGCGCGCACCTTCTCGGCAACCAGCGCAACCTTTTGCGAAGCCTCCTGTGCATTCGTGTCAATCTCCTCGATCAACACCACAAACTCATCACCCCCCAAACGTGCCACGGTATCCACTTCGCGCACACAGGACTGAATCCGCTGTGCCACCTCGATCAGCATCACATCGCCGTAATCGTGTCCCATCGTATCGTTGAGCACCTTGAATTTATCCATATCGAGGAACAGCACCGCGCCGTAATAATGGCTGCGCGCCGATACCGAAAGCGCCAGATGAAAACGGTCGAGCAGCAGGCGCCGGTTGGGTAACCGGGTCAGTGCGTCATAGAACGCCAGGTTACGGATCTCGGTCTCGGCCTGTTTGCGCGCGCTAATATCGCTGAAGATGGCGACATATTCGGTCGTTGCTCCCTGCTCATCCCTGACGGCGCTGATGGTCATCCACTTCGGATAAATCTTCCCATCCTTGCGCCGGTCCCATATCTCGCCGGTCCAGGAACCGGTCGCCAGCAACTGCTGCCACATCGCAACATAAAACGACTTGTCTTCACGCCCCGAACTGAGGATGCGCGGATTTTTTCCCAGCACCTCTTCCGGGGTATAGCCGGTGATATCCTGAAAAGCCTGGTTGACACGGACGATATTGGAGTCCGCATCGGTGATCAGAATGGCCTCATGCGTCTGGAAGGTTGCCGCCGCAACACGCAATTGATCCATCGCCAGATGCTGTCCCGTGACGTCCTGCACCGCCCCCACCGAGCGCAGCGGCTTGCCTGCCGCGTCAAACTCGCTGCTGCAGTGCTCGCGCACCCATTTGATGCGCCCATCCGCCAACAACAGGCGGTGCTCGATGTCGTAAGGCTGATGATTCTCCAGCGACTGCGTATAAGCCCGGTTCACCTTGTCACGGTCATCCGGATGGATCACGTTGAGGAAGTTTTCGTAGGAGGGCGAGAACTGCGCCGGGTCCAGCTCGAAGATGCGGTAAACCTCGTCCGTCCAGCGCAATTCACCGCTCGCCAGATTCAGTTCCCAGCTGCCCAACTGCCCCAGCCGCTGCGCCTCGTTGAGCAAATCCCGGTTGTGCTGCAATTCGGCCTCGGTCTGCTTGCTTTGGGTAACATCCACGAACGAAGCCATCATGTAGAAAGGTTGGTCTGCATCATCCTTGACCATGCTCGCCGACAACTGCAAGTTGGCCAGCGAACCGTCATGACGGCGGGCGATCAATTCACCCTGCCAGCTGCCCCGTTGCTGCAGGTCTTTCATCACCGCCACCGCGTCTTCGGGCTTGTCCCAGAATTCGACTATTGAACGGCCGATGGCCTCTTCCGGTCCATGCAGCCGCCATAGATCGACAAACGCCCGGTTGACAAGAGTGATCTTGCCGTCCAGACCGGCAATGGCGATGGCATTGATCGAAGACGCAATGGCGGCATCACTGATCCGCCCTGCCAGGATTGACTGAAGGGCCTTGAACCGCCAGAGCAGGTATATCGACACCAGGCAAAATGCAATGAACACATCCCGCCAGATTACGGCATTTTCTTCAGCGCTCCGTACCGCATCCAAGGTACGCTGGTCCAGCAAAGCGTAGAATTCCCCGATCGGTTTCATGATGGCCGCTTTGGCCTGATGATAACTATCGCCGAATACCAGCATGCGCGCTTTGCCGTGATTGGCTCCGGCATGGCGATCATCCGGCCCGACCAGTTTCATGGCTGCGAGTTCGATGGCGGTCAACGCATCCGAATTCGCCTTGGCCTCCGCCAGTCTTTGCATTTCCGGCCCGGTGAAGCCCGCCTGCCGCATCAATTCCAGCAACGGAATAACTTGTCCGCTGGAGGGGCGCGGTGGCCTGCCTTCCACCAGAACGAGGTCCCAGTAAATACTGTGGTATTTCTCGGGGCGTGCTTTCCTGCCGTCACGGATGTCCAGGATGTCCTGATAATATTGCCCGTATCTGGCCTCTCCGGTTTCCACATAGAGCCGCACCATCCTGGTCAGGTCATCCGAAGACTGGCGCAATTCATCGGCCAGCAACATGGAGTTATAGCGCTGGTCATTGGCGCGATCGAGCTGTTTTTCGGACCATACGTAATAGACAAAGAGAGCCACGAGAGCGGCGAAAATGCCGACGACCAGCAAAAGGTTACGTGGAAATCGCGTTAGTCTGTTGTGCGGGGTCTTCATTTCTCGAACACGGTTCGTAGGGGCACAGTGTGATTAGAACATGCTGCATTCTGCCAGAGCCACGGCAAGTCCGCCCCTGTCGCACAACCCTGCCAGGGACAGGGTAATTGGAGCCGTCACCCGATCGGCAACTTATTCACAACGGCTCTTGTTTCAGCCTATCGACGAATGATTCCAGCGGCAGCGGCTTGCCAAACAGATACCCCTGATACACATGGCAGCCGCGCAGCTTGAGGAATTGCTCCTGCTCCACCGTCTCCACCCCTTCGGCAATCACATTCAATCCCAGCGCCTCGGTCATCGCGATGATGGCTTGCACGATGGCGGCATCATTGGGGTCGCTGGTGATGTCGCGCACAAAACTCTGGTCGATCTTGATCTGGTCGAGCGGCAGGCGCTTCAGATATTGCAGTGAAGAATAGCCGGTGCCGAAGTCGTCCATCGAAAAACTGATGCCGAGCAGTTTCAGTTCGCGCATCCTGGCAATGGTGTCTTCCACGTTCTCCAGCACGGTGCTTTCGGTCAGTTCCAGCTTGAGCTGTGCCGGCCTTGCGCCGCTTTCCAAAAGAGTCCGCTGGACTTGTGTGACAAAATCAGCCTGGCGGAATTGTTTGGCGCTGACGTTGACGGCAAGGGTGAGATTACAGGTCTGCACATTCTGTTGCCAAGCCTTGAGCTGGGTGCAGGCAATCTGCAAGACCCACAGGCCAATCGGCACGATCAGCCCGGTTTCCTCGGCCAACGGGATAAACTCGGCGGGAGAAACCAGGCCGCGTTCGGGATGTTCCCAGCGCAGCAAAGCTTCGGCACCGGTCGCCTTGCCGCGGCCGTCCACCTGCACCTGGTAATACAGGCGAAATTGCTGGCCGACGAGCGCGCGATGCAGATCCGTTTCCAATGCGATTCGCATATCCAGGTTTGTTTGCATCTGCGGATCAAAGAAACGAATGGCATTGCGCCCTGCCGCCTTGACTTGGTACATCGCGACATCGGCGTGTTTGAGCAAATCTTCCACACTGTCCAGATGCCCCCGGAACATTCTGATGCCGATGCTTGGCGTGGAATGACATTCGTAATCTCCCAGCATGTAAGGCTGGTTCAGTTCGTTGCGAATCTTTTCCGCAACCAGTTCGGCTTGGGCGGCCGCGTCATCCCGTTGCCGGCTCAGCTCTTCCAGCACCACCACAAACTCATCACCGCCCAGCCGCGCCACGCTGTCGCCCTCACGCACACAGGCTTGCAGCCGGCGCGCCACCTCAAGCAATAGCAGATCACCCACCGCATGGCCCTGTGTGTCATTGACCGTCTTGAAATGATCCAGGTCCAGGAACAGCAACGCGCCGTAGCGGCCGCTGCGCAGACCGACCGCCATTGCCTGCTGCAACCGATCCAGCAGCAGGCGGCGATTCGGCAATTTGGTCAGCGGGTCAAAGAAAGCCAACTGATGGATTTCCTGCTCCGACTGCTTGCGCTGGCTGATATCTGCGGATACAGCGACGAAGTGTGTCACCCGATGTTGGTCATCACAGACCGCCGTGATCGTCATCCACTTTGGATAGATCTCGCCATTCTTGCGCCTGTCCCAGATCTCTCCCGACCATTTCCCGGCATTGAGCAGTTCCGACCACATGAGCTGGTAGAAAGCCGCATCATGCCGCCCGGATTGCAGAATGCGCGGATTCTTCCCGAGCATCTCTTCCGCACTGTAACCGGACAGCACTTCGAAAGCGTGGTTGACGCGCAGGATATTGGCCTGCGGATCGGTGATGCAAATCGCCTCCTGTGTTTCGAATGTGGTCGCGGCAATGCGCAGCTGCTCTGCCACCAGATGCTGTCCCGTGACGTCCTGCACCGCCCCCACCGAACGCAGCGGCTTGCCCGACGCGTCAAACTCGCTGCTGCAGTGCTCGCGCACCCATTTGATGCGCCCATCCGCCAACAACAGGCGGTGCTCGATGTCGTAAGGCTGATGATTCTCCAGCGACTGTGTATAAGCCCGGTTCACCTTGTCACGGTCATCCGGATGGATCACGTTGAGGAAGTTTTCGTAGGAGGGCGAGAACTGCGCCGGATCAAGTTCAAAGATGCGGTAAACCTCATCCGTCCAGCGCAACACGCCGCTCACCATATCCAGCTCCCAACTGCCCAATTGCCCCAGCCGCTGCGCCTCGTTGAGCAAGTCACGGTTGTGCTGCAATTCGGCCTCGGCCTGCTTGCGCTCGCTGATGTCGCGCGCAAAGCCGGCGGTACCCAGCACCTCACCATTCTTGTCGATGACAGGTGTCTTGAAAGTTTCGGTCCAATGGGTTTCTTTACCATCGAACGAGGGATCCTCGAAATACTTCTGTTGGCGTGAGGTCATGACATCGATGTCATTCGAACGATATATTTCCGCCAACTCCTTCTGCTGAAAATCAAGATCGGTCTTGCCGATAACCTGCGACATATCTTTCAGCCGGAAATATTCAAGGTAAACCTTGTTGACCAACACATAACGGCCCGCTGTGTCTTTCAGCCATGCCATGTAGGGGAAGTTATCCAGAATGGCCCGCAGGTTCGCATCACTCGAACGCAGTTCATCTTCGGCCCGCTTGCGCCCTGCCTGCAGGGCCGCCACCATCAATCCAAGCAACACGAGTGTGGCTTGAAACGTCCAGAGCAACAGCAGGCTGTGATGGATGTCTTGGGTACGAAACGGCCCGATCCCCGTGCTGGTTGCCCATGCGGCGATCGTCACCGGCAGCAGTATGCCCAGTGATGACCCCGCCACTCCGAAGCGCATGGCCGACCAGACAACCAGCGGCAGGATGGTAAAAACCAGCGGCAAGGAATGCCCACCGAAACTGTTGCCGGGGAAAAACACCCCCCATCCCGCCGCCAGCATGATCAAACACCAAACCGGGAATTCCATCCGCTGCGCCCGGAATTTTTCCAATTCGGCGCGTGAAAGATTGAGCAGTAGCGGTGCTGCCAGCAACACACCGGTGAAATCACCCGCCCACCAGGATAGCCACGCCATGACCATGTCAGCCGGCTGCAGCATGCTGAACAGTGCCAGGCTCGCCACCCCGCCGCTCGCGCTGACGGTCATCCCGATGGCAGCGGATATCACCAACAGCAGAATGTCGCGCGCATGGTTGAATTCGCTGTGGAACGCCAGCTTCCTTAACAGATAAGCCGCAAGCAGCGGGCCGAGCGTATTCCCCAATGCGATACTCGCCGCCAACAATGGGGGTGAGCCGATCGCAAGATTGGTGGTGAATGCCCCGACAAAAATAGCCGGCCAATAGACCTTGCCCCAGCGCAGCAAGGCCGCGACCGCGATGCCGGTGGGCAGCCAGATCAGCGTGATGTTGCTGCCAAAAAAGGGCAGCAGCAGGCCCAGCCTGCCGGCAATAAAGTAGGCCGAGACCAGCAGCAGCATTCTGACGACCATGTCACGCGGTGAAATACCGGCGTGATCAGTCATGGATGGCGTCCGGGGTGGTGCCGTCATTGGCGGAGAGGTGCAGCAACTGTTCAAATTCTGCCACGGGCACCGGCTTGCTGAACAGGTATCCCTGATACGCCATGCAGCCATGCTGTTTGAGAAAAGTCTGTTGCACTTCACTCTCCACACCTTCAGCGATGACTTTCAGGTGAAAGTTATGCGCCATGCCGATAATGGTCCGCACCATGATGGCATCACCGGGATCGGTCGCGATGTCGCGCACAAAACTCCGGTCGATCTTGAGCTGATCCAGCGGAAGCTGCTTCAGAAGTGACAACGATGAATAGCCCGTACCGAAATCGTCCATGGACAATCCGACCCCGAGATCCTTTATCGCGTGCATTTTGGCCACGATGTCGGACACGTCATGCAACACCATGCTCTCGGTCAATTCCAGCTTCAGCAGCGCCGGATTGATACGATGCTCCCGTATCACTGCCGCCACCCGGTCCACAAAGTCGTCCGCCTTGAACTGGCGCGCACTGACATTCACCGCAAGCATCAGCTTGCGTGTTTGCTCGTCCATGCTCCACAAGATGAGACGCTGACAGGCTGTTTCGAGCACCCACTGCCCAATGTCGACAATCAGCTGGCTCTCTTCGGCAATGGGGATGAACTGGTCGGGAGGCACCATGCCGCGCTGCGGATGCATCCAGCGGATCAACGCTTCGGCACCGTAAATATGCCCGGCCTTGTCAACCTGTGCCTGGTAATAAAGCCGGAATTGTCCCTTGGCGAGCGCACCATGCAGATCCGCTTCCATGGAAGCGTGTGCTTCCAGAATAGCCTGCATCCTGGGATCGAAAAAACGCACGGCATTCCGCCCCGCCCCCTTCGCCTGGTACATCGCAATATCCGCGTTCTTGAGCAGGGTATCCGAGGTGGTAGTGCGATCCACGAACAGGCTGATTCCGATGCTGGCAGTGCTGTGATGCTGCTCACCCTTGAGCAGATAAGGCTGATTGATCGCAGCGCGGATTTTCTCACCCACCTCTTCAGCCTGTGTTGCGGCATGCTCCGCCTCACTGTCCAGCTCTTCCAGCATGACCACGAACTCGTCACCGCCTAGCCTGGCCACCGTATCGCCCTCGCGCACACAGGACAGCAGGCGCCGTGCCACTTCAACCAGGATCACATCACCGCAATCGTGCCCCTTGGTGTCGTTGATTCCCTTGAAGTTATCCAGATCAATGAACATGATCGCGCCATGCCTGTCGTTGCGCGCGCTATTTGCCAGGGCATGTTGCAGGCGATCGACCAGCAAACGACGATTGGGCAGGCCGGTCAGCGAATCGTAGAAAGCCAGGCGGCTGATATCTTCTTCCGCTTTTTTGCGCTCGGTGATATCAACAAAGGTGGCGATTGCGCCGGTTACAACACCCCGGGTGATGATGGGATGAGACCAGTATTCGACCGGGATCGCAACACCGTCCCGGCGCCAAAACACCTCGTCCGCAACATTGGCTGCCTGATTGGTCTGGTAAGCGCGATATATCCTGCATTCAGTTGCCAGACAAGGACTGCCATCGGCACGGGAGTGATGGATGATTTCATGTATGTGCTTGCCCAGCACTTCATTTTCGTTCCGGTAACCCAGCATCCGCAGGAACGACTGGTTGACGAAGGTACAGTTACCGCCGGTATCCACACCACATACACCTTCAATCATCGAGTTGAGCAGGCGATGCATGTCATCCCGAGACTCGTGCAGCCGGTCAGTCATGCGGTTGAATGAAACAGCCAGTTCCGATATTTCGCCGCGCCCTGTCGTGTCCGCCTGAATCTTGTCATCCCCCGCTGCGATGGCTTTGGTCACTTTCGTGAGCCGGGTGATCGGCTTCACGATACTTCTCGCCAGATAGACAGCCATCACGAACAGGATCATGCCAAACAGGAACATCGTGACAATGATTTTCTGCTCCAGCGCCTTTACCGGGGCAAAAGCCTCTTCCCGGGTGATGTTGGCCTTGATGCAGGCCGAACCGAATTCAGGAACAAAGCGGAAGCTGTGAATAATGGCTATGTCACGGTAATCCAGATCAAGTGCTTCACCATTCTGCCCGTTCAGACAGGCCCGCATCTGCGGGGTGGAAATGCGGGTACTGCCCCATTGTGCCGAATCATATCTGGGCTGGGTGACAAAATAACCTTCGCCATCCGCCAGAAAGGTTTCTCCCGAACGCCCCAGGTCTGCCGGCGGCGGATTAAAAATGGGATCAAGGGTTGAGGATGGATAGGTAATGAACAAGCGGAATACGGTCGATCTATCTTCCACTTCGATGAAGTATGACTGGTTGCCCCGGGGGCTGGCACCGGAAAACTGGGCCAGTTGCCCGGCTTGAAAAGTAATGTATTCCCTGTTCTTCGCCGCAGAAGAACCGACAGTGAGGTCAGCCCCGTCCTTGCCGCGCAAGTTTGCCCCGATGGCGCCTTCTGCAGCCAGGTAAGTCTTGATCAAACTGGTCGCACAACGCCGATTCAGCCCGGTGACATTGTTACCGCATTGGGTATCCAGGTCCGACAGGAAATGCTCTGCCCTGATATTTGCCCGGGTCAGCACCATGACCAATTGGTCGTGTTTTGAATCGGCAATGTGCCCCACCGCTTTGATCCGCTCTGATTTGACGGTCTCCACCATCGTGGCATAGGCCATCCAGCCAATGACCACGACCGGCAAAAGCGCCATCAGCAACATGGTGACAGTGAGGCGTGCTCCAAGTGTGTTGAATTTAATTGCCACTAAATTACCTTTGTTTTTCCAGCCCCGGTTACAGGGCGCGGTATTTTGCCCTATTACTCGCCAGCAACGCCTCAAAATCTCCGTGCGGCAGCGGTTTGCCGTGCTTGACCCGCATGCGCCGGGCATGGATCAGTGCGGTATGGGAACCGATGAAGGCGATCACCACCAACAGGATGACCAGTGGAAAATTCCAGGAAATCAACAAAGCCGCACTCTCTTCAGGATTTGGGTGTGCATCTTAAAAATCAGCACAAGTGCATCAGTGCTACAACACCGCAAAATAGACGGCCGTACTCGCATCTCATCGGCAAATTCCCGGCAATCTTTAGCGGGGAATTTGGCTGGACACAGAATTGCGTCGCCGGGATTCCGCTCTTTCGGTGTGAAACCGGACCCACGGGGAATAACAGGGTTCTATAATCACGCACCTGATTTTTCATTTTTTGGAGGCGCATTTCATGTCAAACGATCCATTCAACACCCGCCGGCCGTTCCAGCTCGCCTCCGGCAAACAAGCCACGCTGTATTCCCTGCCCGCGCTGGAAAAAGCGGGCGTTGGCAACATTTCGCGCCTGCCGGTCTCGATCCGCATCGTGCTGGAATCGGTGCTGCGCAACTGCGACGGCAAGAAGGTGACCGAACAGCACGTGCGCGAACTGGCGAACTGGAAACCGAACGCGCCGCGCACCGAAGAGATCCCCTTCGTCGTCGCGCGCATCGTGTTGCAGGACTTCAC
>DISA01000081.1:0-202 GCA_002421915.1 Gallionellaceae bacterium UBA6222 | reverse complement strand
TGCCGGTGAATCTGGTGGTCGACCACTCGGTGCAGATCGACAGCTACAACAACCCGAACGCCCTCAAGATCAACATGGAGATGGAGTTCGAGCGCAACACCGAGCGCTACCGCTTCATGAAGTGGGGCATGCAGGCGTTTGACACGTTCAAGGTGGTGCCGCCCGGCATCGGCATCGTGCATCAGGTCAACCTGGAATATCT
>DISA01000019.1 GCA_002421915.1 Gallionellaceae bacterium UBA6222 | reverse complement strand
GGCGCCAGGGTGGCTTCGCCTTCCTTCCACTTGGCCGGGCAAACTTCGCCCGGATGGCTGGCGACGTACTGCGCGGCCTGCACTTTGCGCAGCAGTTCGGTGGCGTCGCGGCCGATGCCGCCGGCGTTGATCTCGATGATCTGGATCTTGCCCTGCGGGTCCATGACGAAGGTACCGCGCTCGGCCAGGCCGGCTTCCTCAATCATCACGCCGAAGTTACGCGTGATGGCGCCAGTCGGATCGCCGATCATCGGGTACTTAATCTTGGCTATGGTCTCCGACGAGTCGTGCCAGGCCTTGTGCGTGAAATGGGTGTCGGTCGACACGGCGTAGATCTCGACGCCGAGCGACTTGAAGGTGGCGTAGTGGTCGGCCAGGTCGCCCAGTTCGGTCGGGCAGACGAAGGTGAAGTCGGCCGGATAGAAGAAGACGATGGACCATTTATCCTTAAGGGTTGCTTCGGTTACTTCGACAAACTTTCCGTTGTGGAAGGCGGTGGCCTTGAACGGGAGGATTTCGGTGTTGATCAGCGTCGTGTTCATGTGGGTATCTCCTGAGTGGTTGAAAGGAATCTTGCTGCGGGGTGAAGATTAATAAAGTAAATCATTTAAATCTAATTGATTGATTAAATCTATGTGATAGCGAAAACCTATCGCTTGATCAGGGGTGGCTTTCCACGGCGATGCGGAACGATCCGGCTGCGGAAGAAGGCCGCCCCCGTGCCGGGCAAGGCGATGTTTGCCGTACAATGGCGGCCAGCCATGATTGCCTATCTCGTTCGTCGCATACTGTACGCCCTCCCCATCCTGATCGGGGTGAATCTGCTCACCTTCGCGCTGTTCTTCGTGGTCAACACGCCGGATGACATGGCGCGCATGCAGTTGGGTATCAAGCGGGTGACGCCGGAGGCCATCGACAAGTGGAAGCAGCAGCGCGGCTACGACAAGCCTTTGCTCGTCAACAGTGCGGCCGGTGGCACTGACAAGATCACCGACACCATCTTCTGGCAGAAATCGGCCAGCATGTTCGTGTTCGATTTCGGCTACTCCGACGACGGCCGCAGCATCGGGCGCGAGATCGCCACGCGCATGGGGCCCAGCCTCGCCATTGCGCTGCCGACATTTCTCATCGGTCTGGTGGTGTACGTCAGTTTCGCCTTGCTGATGACCTTGTTTCGCGCCACCGCGCTGGATATGGCGGGGGTGGCCTTGTGCGTACTGCTGATGTCCATCTCCGGCCTGTTCTACATCATCGGCGGCCAGTGGCTGGNNAGCTTCAAGTTCGTGGTGCTGCCCATCGTCATCGGCGTGATCGGCGGAGTTGGTTCCAGCAGCCGCTGGTACCGCACCATCTTTCTGGAGGAGATCGGCAAGGACTACGTGCGTACCGCGCGTGCCAAGGGGCTGTCCGAGTTGCGCGTGCTGTTCACCCACGTATTGAAGAACGCGATGATCCCGATATTGACGGGCGTGGTGGTGGTCATTCCGCTGCTGTTCATGGGTAGCCTGCTGACCGAGTCGTTCTTCGGCATCCCCGGCCTCGGCAGCTACACCATTGATGCGATCAACGCGCAAGATTTTTCCGTGGTGCGCGCAATGGTGTTCTTGGGTTCGGTGCTGTACATCGTCGGACTGATTTTGACGGATGTTTCCTATACGGCGGTCGATCCGAGGGTGCGTCTCTCATGAGTTTCCTGCCCGTCATCCTGTGGAGCGACGCGCTGGTGTTCCTGTTGCTGGCCGCAGGCATCGCCGGTGCTTTGTATATCCGCCGGCGCGAGCATCTGTTGCTGCCGTGGCGGCGCGTGGCGCAGAGCAATGTGGCGCTTGCGTCGCTGCTGGTATTGTCGTTGTTCTTCGGCATTGGCTTGCTCGACAGTTTGCATTTCCGCACCGCGCTGCCGCAGGCCAACGGCAGCGAGAAGGTTTATTCATCCGAGGTGTTGAGTGTGTTCGATAAACTGGTCGAGCCGCTGCGCACGCATACCGAAAAAACTTATTCCGCGCCGTTTGCCTTAACCCTGTATGCGAAAGAAAGTGTGACTGATGCACAGGGCAATGTCGTGCGTGAATATTCGCGGTTGCAATATGGCGGTGCGCATCTGGTGGATGAGGCGCAGCTCGCCTGGGATGTGGCGAAGCAGGCATTGTTCGGCGCGGCAGCCGGTTTTCTGGCCGGGTTGTTGTTGCTCGCTGCGACTTCGGCATTGATGAAACGACTAGCCCATCCACCAAGCCGGCAAGCTGGCAAGTGGCTGGTTATCCGGCGACCTGTAATCATTGCTACGCTCATCCTCGCCACACTCATTGGCGCAATCGCAAATCTGGCCTCTGTCTATCATGTTCTCGGCACCGACAAGGTGGGGCAAGACGTGCTCTATCTGGCGCTCAAGAGCATCCGTACCGGCCTCATCATCGGCACGGTGACGACGCTGGTGACGCTGCCACTGGCGCTGTTGCTTGGTATTGCTGCGGGCTATTTCCGTGGTTGGGTGGATGACGTAATCCAGTACGTCTATACCGTGCTGAGCTCGATCCCGAGTGTGTTGTTGATCGCGGCGGCGGTATTGATGATGCAGGTAACCATCGATACCCATCCCGAATGGTTCGCCACCTCGGCGGCGCGCGCGGACGTGCGCCTTGTTGCGCTGTGTTTCATTCTCGGCGTGACGAGCTGGACCGGGCTGTGCCGCCTGCTGCGCGGCGAGACGTTGAAATTGCGCGAGATGGAATATATCCAGGCGGCGCAATCCTTCGGTGTGTCGTCATTGCGCATCCTCACCCGCCACATCATGCCGAATCTGACGCACATCATCCTCATCGCTCTGGTGATGGATTTTTCCGCGCTGGTGCTGGCCGAAGCGGTGTTGTCCTACGTTGGTGTTGGCGTCGATCCGTCGATGATTTCCTTCGGCACCATGATCAACGGCGCGCGCCTGGAGATGGGACGCGAGCCGATGGTGTGGTGGGCGCTGGCTGCCGCTTTCGCATTTATGCTGGTGCTGGTGCTGGCGGCGAACCTGTTCGCCGATGCGGTGCGCGACGCGTTCGATCCGCGCCTGAACCACAGCAGCGCGGCCTGAACCTATTCGATGCGGCAGGCTTCGTCGAAGCTCAAACGCGGGTTGCGCGGATACACGCCTTTGGGATCGCCGTATCCGAGATTGCACAGGAAGTTTGATTTCACTTTGGTTCCGGCAAAGAACAATTCATCCACCTTTGCGTTGTCAAAGCCGGACATCGGGCCGCAATCCAGACCCAGTGCGCGCGCGGCCAGGATCAAATAGCCGCCTTGCAGCGTGCCGTTGCGGAAGGCGTTGGTGAAGGCGGTTTGCTCGTCCTTGTTAAACCAGCTCGCCGCATCCGGCGCATTCGGGAACAATTTTCCGAGCTGGTCGTAAAAGTGCAGGTCGTAGCCGATGATAGCGGTGACCGGCGCGGCCATGGTCTTGGCGCGGTTGCCTTCCATCAGCGCGGGCATCAGTTTTTCCTTGGCAGTCTGCGACTGGACGAACACGATGCGCGCCGGGCTGTTGTTGGCCGAGGTCGGCGCCATGCGCAACAGATCGTACAACTGGTGCAGCAACGCTCCCGGTATGGGGTTGTCCAGCCAGGCATTGTGGGTATGTGCATCCAGAAAAAGTTGGTCGAGTGCAGCTTGGGCAAGTGGTGTGTGCGACATGACGACCTCCTGTTTGCGTAGATTGAATCGGGGTGACGATAAAATCACTCTTTTGGGTAGTTGACTATATCACTCAAGTAAGGTTGAATGCGCACACTTTATCAATCTTGAGAGGTGTTGACCATGCAAATCCCCAATCGTGACGGCGACGGTTATCTCGTCGATATGAGTGACTGGACCGAGGAGGTCGGTCGGGCTATGGCTGAGGCCGATGGCTATGAATTAAATGACAAAAAGTGGCAACAAATCATAAAAGCACGCGAGTATTTCGAAGAGTTTGCCTCGGTGCCGCCGATCCGCAAATTCGCCAAATACATCGACGAAGACCAGAAGGATGTGTTCGAGCTGTGGATGACCGGCCCGATGAAACCGATCACAAAATACGGCGGCATGCCCAAGCCGACCGGTTGCGTGTGAAGGCCGAACGATGAAAACGACACCACAGAACGTTGAGGATTTCATTCAGCAGGGATTGCCGTGCGAGTACATCCGCGTCGAGGGCGACGGACGTCATTTCGATGCGGTGATCGTGAGTCCGGATTTCGAAGGAAAAGGCATGTTGCAACAGCACAAGCTGGTGTATCAGGTGCTGGGTGACAGGATGGAAAGGATCCACGCCCTGTCGATGAAAACAATGACGCCCGCGCAGTGGGCGAAACAACAGTAAACAACGGAGAAGAACATGGACGAAAAAGAAATCGCACTGGCACAAATTCGCAAGACGGTCACCGAAAATCCGGTGGTGCTTTACATGAAGGGTACGCCACAGTTTCCGCAATGCGGTTTTTCCGGGCGCGCGGCGCAGGTGCTGAGAGCGTGCGGACTGAATAATTACGTCGCGGTAAATGTGCTGGAAGATGAGGGCGCGTGGAATTATCTGCCGGCGTATGCCGATTTCCCCACTTTCCCGCAGTGCTACATCAACGGCGAGCTGATCGGCGGTTCCGACATCATGGCCGCGATGTACGAGCAGGGCGAATTGCAGGAGTTGATCGAAAAAGCGACTGCCACCGCCCAATAATGGTCGTGGTCAGAGCAGCTTCTGCCGCTCTACCTCCACACTGGTCTCGCCGTCGCCCACCCACACCTGGCCATCCTGAATAGTGCATTGCAGTCGCATGCTGCGCTGCACCAGCTTGGCCAATTCGCGGGTGCTTTCCGGTGGCAGGTTGACGATGGTGAGGTTCTTCTGCCGCTCGAACAGTGAACGGTTCTGGGCGAACCACATCTCGGCCACGCGGCCGCCGTAGCAATACACCACCACCTGTTTGGCACGGCCGCAGGCTTTGCGGATCAATTTCTCGTCGGGGAGGCCGACATCGATCCAAAGGTCTATGGCTCCGGTCAGGTCCTTTTGCCACACATCCGCTTCATCGTCGTTGCTCATGCCCTGCCCGAATTCCAGGTATTCACGGGCATGCAGGGCGAATGCCAACAGACGCACCATCAGGCGTTCATCGGTCTCTGAAGGGTGTCGCGCCAGTGTAAGCGCGTGATCCTGGTAGTAATGCCGCTCCATATCCGCGATCTGCAGATTGGCCTTAAAGATGGTTGCCTTGATTGCCATGAATTTTCCGAAGTAATGATCGCTGCGATGTGTTGAGTCGCGTCCCGACATGTTGCATGATGCAATCCCGCCGAGTCTATACGTTTTTTACCCATGTTAAGTATCCAGCAACGCCAACAACTCATACGATTGCGCTGGACGGCGTTCGGCATTGTCGGGCTGGCGTATGTGCTGTCGTTCTTCCATCGCTTTGCACCGGCGGCAATCTCGCCCGATCTGCAACTGGCGTTCCAGACCAGCGGTGCGGCACTGGGCGGTTTGGCCGCCACCTATTTTTACGTCTATACCCTGATGCAAATTCCCACCGGCGTTCTGGCCGATACGCTGGGGCCGCGCCGCGTGGTAGCGATCGGCGGTGTCATCGCGGGGATAGGCTCGGTGCTGTTCGGCATGGCGGACACGCTGGCGGTCGCATCGGTCGGGCGCCTGCTGGTGGGATTGGGTGTGTCGGTCTCGTTCATCTGCATGCTCAAACTCAATGCGGTCTGGTTTCACGACCGCCATTTTGCCTCCGCGACGGGTGCGACCATTCTGCTGGGCAACCTCGGTTCTGTACTTGCAGCATCGCCACTGGCCTGGGCGCTGGGTTTTGTTTCCTGGCGCACGGTGTTCGTCGCGGTGGGCTTGGCTTCTTTGCTGTTGGCGGCGCTGGCGTGGTGGCTGGTGCACGATCATCCGGGCGAAACCGGTCTGCCCAGTCTGCGCGAACTGGACGGAAAAGCAGCGCACCCGAGGCACGCAGGGCATTGGTACGACGGACTGCTGGTCGTGCTGAAGAATCGCGCCACCTGGCCTGGACTGTGGGTGAATATGGGGCTGGCGGGCACGCTATTCGCCTTCGGCGGTCTGTGGGCAGTGCCGTTTCTGCACGACGTGTACGGCATGGACCGCGCCGCCGCCACCGACCACACCACCTGGCTACTGGCGGGTTTTGCCATCGGCGCATTCTTCATCGGCACCCTGTCGGACCGGATGGGCAGACGTAAACCGGTGATGTTCGCCGGTGCGCTGGCGTATTGTCTGTGCTGGCTGCCGCTGTTGTTTGGCACGCAGATGGGCGGTGTGGCGAGCCATGCCCTGTTCCTGCTGATGGGTTTGAGCGCACCGAGTTTTACCTTGAGCTGGGCATGCGCCAAGGAAGTCAATCCGCCCGCGCTGTCCGGCATGGCGACCAGCGTGGTCAACGTCGGTGCTTTCCTCGGCACCGCCATCCTGCAGCCGCTGGTGGGTTGGGCCATCGATCGCGCCCATGCGGGCAGTGCATCGCCGCTCGGGCTGGCGGACTATCAGGTTGGCATCGGCATCATGCTGGGTTTTTCACTCATGAGCCTGATCGCCATCGCATTCATCCGCGAAACGTATTGCAAATACGTGAACGGGTAACGGCTTAAGCGGCAGGTTTCAGCAGTGCCCGCGCCGCTTCGTCCAGATAACACCATTCTCCTGCCGCCAGTTCCAGATCATCCAGATTCAGCTCGCCGATCCGGGTGCGGCATAGTGCAGTGCAATGATTGCCGGCCGCCGCCAACATGCGTTTCACCTGATGATATTTGCCCTGTTCCAGCACGATTTTTAGCTGGTGTTCACCCAGTTTTTCACACACGACGGCAGCCAGTGGCGCGGGTTCGTCGTGCAATTTCACCCCCTTCAATAATTGCCCGACCAGTTGCGGCGTGACCGCTTCCTGTGTGGTGGCGACATACACCTTCGGAATGTGGCGCTTGGGCGAGGATTGCGCATGGATAAACTTGCCGTCATCCGACATCAGCAACAGCCCGGTGGTGTCGTGGTCGAGCCGTCCCACCGGCTGCACGTCGCGCAGCGCGAACTGTTCCGGTAACAGCGACAGTACACCGGGGTGATGGCTGGGCTGGCGCGAGCATTCGTAATCGGTCGGCTTGTGCAGTGCGATGTACACGTGCTCGCGATATAGCCATGGCTCGTCATACACGCTGAATTCAAGGTCGCCCGTCTCAAAAGTGCGGCGCGGGTCATTGATGATTTCACCTCCGATCCGCACCTCACCGTTGGCGACCAGAGTGGCGCACCACTTGCGGGTGCCGAATCCCTGCGATTGCAGGATGCGTTCGAGTGTCTGTTTGCCCATGGCAGAACTTTAGCAGAAGTGCCGGCGAACGCACGAGGCTGCATCCCCGCTTGACACTATACGTCAAAGACGGATAATAACCGGCCATGCACACCGTTATTGAGACCGGCGATTTCGAGAAGCTATGGCCGTTGTACTGGACAGAAAAAGAACACGATGCCTTTGCGCTCTTCATCGCGGAAAATCCGGATGCGGGTGATGTGGTCAGGGGCTCCGGCGGAGTGCGCAAGGTGCGCTGATCACGTTCGGGGTCTGGCAAGTCGGGCGGTGTGCGTGTTATCTATTTCAACCGCAAGGCGAACGGCGAAATCTGGTTGATCTTCATCTACGCCAAAAGCAAACGGGACTCGATAGACGGAAACGTATTGAAGGAGCTGAAAAATGAAATCGAAAAAACCATTGACTGACAAGGAGCTGGAAGCTTTCGAAGCCTCGCGCGACATGGGGAAAGCCTTGCTGAAATCGGCACGCCAGATGGCCGCAGGAAGGGGGCGAGTCGTACTTTCTCCCGTCATTTCCGCCAGGACCAAATCCGGCTTGTCACAAGCCGAGTTCGCCAAACTGCTGGGCGTATCCGTGCGTACTCTGCAAGAGTGGGAACAAGGCCGCAGACAACCCAGCGGCGCGGCGAAGACACTGATCGGCATTGCGGAACGCAGGCCGGATGTGTTGAAGGAAGCGGCGGCGTAAAGAATTTAGAACAAGCCTAAACCTAAGGAATCTCTGATTAAGTCCA
>DISA01000038.1 GCA_002421915.1 Gallionellaceae bacterium UBA6222 | reverse complement strand
TTGTCGTAATAAACTTTCATTTCTTTCCTTTCAAATCAATTAAATTTTCAAAATTCTATCGCCGCGCCCGATGCCGGATGCGCCGGTGCGCACGGTTTCGAGAATGGCGCTCTTGTCCAGCGCTTCGAGGAAGGCGTCCAGCTTGTAGCCGGCGCCGGTCAGTTCGATGGTGTAGGTCTTGTCGGTGACGTCGATGATGCGCCCGCGGAAAATATCCGACATGCGCTTCATTTCCTCGCGCCATTCGCCCTCGGCACGCACCTTCACCAGCATCAATTCGCGCTCGATATGGCCGGCCTCGGACAAATCCACGACCTTGACCACGTCGATCAGTTTGTTGAGCTGCTTGGTGATCTGCTCGATCACATCGTCGGAACCGCGCGTGACGATGGTCATGCGCGACAGCGTGGCATCCTCGGTGGGTGCCACGGTCAGTGATTCGATATTGTAGGCACGCGCCGAAAACAGCCCGGCCACGCGGGACAGCGCGCCCGACTCGTTTTCCATCAGTAGAGAGATGATATGCCGCATGGTTACACCAGAATCATTTCATTGAGCCCCTTGCCGGCGGGGATCATGGGATAGACGTTCTCTGCCTGGTCGGTGATGAAGTTCATGAACACCAAGCGCTCCTTCAGGGCCGGACTAAAGGCTTCCTTCAGGACGCCTTCGACGTCGCCCGGCTTTTCGATGGTCATGCCGACGTGGCCGTAAGCTTCCGCCAGCTTGATGAAATCCGGCAGTGCTTCCATGTAGGACTGGGAGTAGCGCTCACCGTAGAAGAATTCCTGCCACTGGCGCACCATGCCGAGCACGCGGTTGTTGAGCAGGACGATCTTGATCGGCATGTTGAACTGCTTGCAGGTGGACAGTTCCTGAATGTTCATCTGGATGCTGCCCTCGCCGGTGATGCAGGCCACGGATGCGCCCGGGTGTGCCAGCTGTACGCCCATCGCCGCCGGCAGGCCGAAGCCCATGGTGCCGAGGCCGCCGGAGTTGATCCAGCGGCGCGGCTGCTTGAATTTGTAATACTGCGCCGCCCACATCTGGTGTTGCCCCACATCCGAAGTGATGAACGCATCACCCTGCGTGACTTCGTGCAACTTTTCGATCACATACTGCGGCTTGATGACTTCGGTTGAATTGCGGTAAGTCAGCGATTTGCGCCCGCGCCATTCCTCAACCTGTTGCCACCAATCCTTGAGGGCGACCGCATCGGGTTTTTGCTTGCTGGCGTGCAGCAACGCCAGAATGTCGTCGAGTACATGCCGCACGTCACCAACCAAAGGCACGTCGACCTTCACCCGCTTGGAAATGGAGGCGGGATCGATATCAACATGAATGATTTTGCGTGGCACCTCGCCGAAGTGCGCCACATTGCCGATCACACGGTCGTCAAAACGTGCGCCGATTGCCAGTAGCACATCGCAATGCTGCATCGCCATATTGGCTTCCAGCGTGCCGTGCATGCCAAGCATGCCAAGAAAATTTTTGTCCGGTGACGGGTAACCGCCCAAGCCCATCAGAGTATTGGTGCACGGGAAATCCAGCAGCCGCACCAGTTCGGTCAGCTGTTTGGCCGCGTCGGATAACACCACGCCGCCGCCGGTATAGACCATTGGGCGTTTGGCCGAGAGCAGCATCTGCACCGCCTGTTTAATCAAGGCGGGATCGCCCCTGGTGGCAGGATTGTAGGAGCGGATATTGACCGTGGCCGGGTACTCGTAAAGGGCTTTCTGATTCGACACATCTTTGGGGATATCCACCAACACCGGGCCGGGCCGGCCTGTTTTGGCCAGATAGAACGCCTTCTTCAGGGTAATGGCGATATCCTTCGAGTCCTTTACCAGGAAGTTGTGCTTGACGCAGGGGCGCGTGATGCCGACCGCATCCACCTCCTGGAATGCGTCTTCACCGATGAAGCCTGTCGGCACTTGGCCGCTGATTACCACCATGGGAATGGAATCCATGTAAGCGGTGGCGATACCGGTCACCGCGTTGGTCAGGCCGGGCCCCGAAGTGACCAGTGCCACGCCGACCTTGTCGGTGGAGCGCGCATAGCCGTCAGCCGCATGCACTGCGGCTTGTTCATGGCGCACCAGAATGTGTTTGACCCGTTCCTGCTTGAACAGCTCGTCATAGATGAACAACACCGCGCCGCCGGGGTAGCCGAAAACGTACTCGACTCCCTCTTCCTGCAAACAGCGGACGGTTATTTCAGCACCGGTCAGTTCCATGGGACAACTACCTGTAGATTGCGTCGATTAAAGGTCGTGCACGATAAAGGCTGGCAGCATTTTGGTCAACCCCGAAGCGCTTGTGGACAGGCTGAAAACCCTTGCTGCAACAGGAATTTGCTATTATCGTCCCACCCCATTCCGGTTCCCGCACCCTTGTCCACCCCAGTCCAGCTTTCCGATTTTCTCGCCAGTGTCGAGCGCCGCGCCTTCAAACATGCGGCCTATGCAGTGCACGACGAACATGCGGCGCTGGATATTGTGCAGGATGCCATGATCAAACTGGCGGAACGCTACGGGGACAAACCCGCCGAAGAGTTCCCGCCGCTGTTCCAGCGAATTTTGCAAAACACCATTCGCGACTATTTTCGCCGCCAGAAAGTGCGCAGCGCCCGTTTCAGCCTGTTTTCGTCATTCACTCCGCCGCAGAGCGAGGATGAGGCGGATGCGCTGGATTTCCTGCAGGATGAGGAAAATGCCAGTCAACCGGCAACCCCGCATACAGCAGCCGCAGGGCAGCAGCTGGTCGTCCTCGTCGAAGCTGCATTGCGCCAATTGCCGGCACGTCAACGCGAAGCCTTCCTGCTGCGTTACTGGGAGGGACTCGATACGGCGGAAACAGCGGTGGTGATGGGGTGTTCCGAAGGGAGTGTCAAGACACACTGTTCACGCGCAACCACTACAATGGCACATATCCTGAAACGAAAGGGGGTAGACCTGACATGGGCATCAAACTAGATCACGAAGCGTTGGCCTCACTACTCGATGACTCGACGCGCCAACTGCCGCCGGCTATAGAAGCCCGTCTTGCCAGCGCACGGCAGGCCGCATTGCAACGACAGGCACAACGAAATCCGCTCCAAATCCGTCTGCATCAGCTGGTGCCGGTACTGTCGACACCGGCACGCAACCGCCCGCTGGGATGGGGGGTGGCGTTTTTGTTTGCCGCCATCCTCATCGCCGTTCTTTTCCAATGGCAGCATTTCGCCATCCACGACCACAGCGCGCTTGATCTTGCCATCCTGATTGATGACTTACCGGTCAGGATGTACGTCGACTGAATGACTGCAATGCAAAATAAGCCCAAAAAAATCTGGCACGTTGCGGGATTATGCAGCCTGCTGTTATTGCTGCCGGTAGTGTCGCACGCGGAAAAGTGGAATAACCTCACACCGGCGCAGCAAAAATTACTGGCACCGCTAGCCAAAAGCTGGAACAGTCTGGAGAAGGCCGAGCAAAAGAGCTTCGTCGGTATCGCCAAAGCGTATCCGCAACTTACGCCCGACAAACAGCAGCGCCTGCGCGAACAGATTTCGACCTGGGCGACGCTGACCCCGGAACAGCGCCACCGGGCACGGGAGAAATTTACCGCCTTCAGCAAGGTGCCCGCAGAAAGACGGGATGCAGTGAAACGAATAGTACGCGAGCAGGAAACACAGCCTGCCCCTCCTCCGGGAGGGAACGAGTCAAGCCGAAAGCCGGATTGAGCCACGGATGGAACGGTGACCAATCCCCGGGGTTAACGCCGTTCAGCACGCCACAGTAGAATCAACGCCAGGCTCAAAAATATCCAACTCATGGCGGTAGCACTGAAGACCGCCGGCCATTCATTAAGCGTCCCCAGATTGGCGAACAGGCGTCCGATAAAATGGAAGCTCAAACCCAGCACCACTCCGACGAATATCTTTCCGCCGATACCGCCCTCGCGCCGTTGATAGGAAGAGAACGGCAGCGCCAGCAGCAGCATAACCAGCACGGCAAACGGGTAGACCAGCTTGTTCCAGAGCGCGATGTCGTAGCGTACGGTTTTTTGCTTGTTGTCGGCCAGGTGCTGGATGTATTGGTACAGGTTCCAGGCTGACATCTGTTCCGGCACCACCATCAGCACATTCAGAATGTCGGGATTGAGTGAGGTGCGCCATTCCGCAAGAGGCTGCGCATCGACGGTCGTCCCCTGCTCCGAAAACAGGGTTCGCCTTACTTCCTCCAGTTGCCAGAATCCCTCGCGCTGATAGGTGGCGCGCCCGGCTGCGGTAATGCTCTGGAGTTGGTAATTTGTATCAAACTGGTAGATGCTCACATTGAGCAGCGAGGTGTCGTGCAGCACGTTTCTGACATTGATGAAACTACCCTCATCCTTAACCCACACTCCGGATCGGAATTCCTTGATATTGACCTGCGCATTTTGCGCCTTGAGCTTGATCTGCTGTGCCAGTTTCTCGCTCGGCGGCGCGATGAACTCGCCAAAAATAAAACAAAGCACGAGCAGGGGTGCGCCAATTCCCAGCAACGTGACGATCATCTGTCGCAATGACACGCCGGAAGCGCGATAGACCGTCAGCTCCGAACTTGCCGCCAGCTGCACCAGAGCAAAAATTGCCCCGATCAACACGGCAACCGGGAACAACTCGTAGATGTGGCCGGGCAGAGTCAGCAGCACGAACAGCATGACGTAACTCAGCCGGTAATCCCCGCGTCCCATCTCGTTGAGCTGGTTGATCAGGTCGAGCAGGGCGAACAACATCAACAAAGCAGCAAGCACCAAGCCGATGCTGAAGTAGATTTCTCGCGCCAGATAGCGGGCAAGCAGTTTCACCGCTTAAACCTCCACCACGGCGTTACCGAGGAACGGTATTGAAACAAGAGCACCAAGGCCAGCAGCATAAACAGATGCAGACCCCACAAACCGGTTAACGGGCTAATTTTTTTCAATGCCACCCAGGAATTGGTGACGCTAATCATATTATTGTAGAACATATAGACCACCATCGCGGTGATCAGATTGAGCGAGCGCCCCGCACGCGGATCGACATAGCTGAGCGGAATGGCAAGCAGTGCCAGAATGAGCGCGCTGAGGGGCAATCCGATGCGCCAGTGCAACTCCGCCGTATGCAGGGAGTGCGGGTGCTGCAACAGGTAGGGCGTGGAATAGGCCTTGATGTTGGGCTGCGCCTTACCCAATTCGGCCGGTTCGATACGCACCGCGTAGCGTTCGAAACGGGAGATTCTGAAATCAGCCTGGCCCGGGATACCCTCATATCGCGAGCCATTCAACAGCACCAGAAAACGGTCGCCGTTTTCTGCCGTTTCCTGATAACCCTCCTTTGCCACCATTGTGCCTTCTTTGCCGTTCTGTACCGAACGCACAAAGATGTTGCCGACCTTCTTGCTGCGGGCATCCACATCCTCAAGAAAAAACACACGATCCGCCTGTTTCGATTCACGAAAGGCACCGGGAGTGGCGTGCGATACATCGTCACGGCTATCCAGTTGGCGCTTGAATTCGTCCGCCTTGGATAAGGCCCAGGGTGACAACACCAGACTCATGAACGCAATCACCAGAGTAACCGGAATGGCATAACCCAGTACCGGGCGCGTCCAGCGCACGAGGCCGACACCGGATGAAAACCACACCACCATCTCGCTATCGCGATAGCAACGTGACAGGGTGATCAGTACCGAGAGAAACAAACTGATTGAAAGCAATACCGGCAGGTAGTTCATGGCACTGAAACCCAGCATCACCAGAATGCCATCCACCGCCAGTAAACCGCTGACCGATTCACCGAGGAAACGAATCAACTGGGTGAACACCACGATACCAAGCAGAATGGAAAACACCAGCAGTCCGCTGGCGATAAACTCACGGATCAGCGTGCGGAAAAAAATACCGCGTATTCCGGGTGGGCCAGACAATTTTGACTTTTGCGGCGTGGATTGCGGATAATCCGGCATCTGGGTGGATTCAGAGATCAATTGAGGAGAGTCGCGTGGAATTTAGCATAAAACAGGGTAGCCCGGAAAAACTGAAGAGCGATTGTGTGGTGGTCGGCGTGTTCGAGGGCGGCAAACTATCCAAGGCGGCACAGGCCTTGGACAAGATCTGCAAAAATGTCCTGAGTGACCTGGTCGCGCAGGGCGACATGAGCGGCAAGTCTGCCACCACGCTGCTGTTGCACAAGTTGCCCGGCATCCCCGCCGCACGCGTGTTACTGGTCGGCTTGGGCAAAGCAGATGGGCAAACCGGCAAATCCCGCATCGAGATTCTGCAAGCCCTGTTCAAGGCACTGCACGGTACACCGGCCAAAGAAGCTGCACTGTATCTGACCGAAGATGAGATGAATCAGGATGCAGCATGGGTATTGCGCCAAGCGGTACTCATCGCTTCCGAACACGCTTTCCGTGCAGACGGCCTGAAAAGTAAGCCGGCCGACGCAGCAAAACTGAAGCACATCACCTTTGCTTCCCTGGTTAAACCGACCGCACAGATGAAGGAGGTGGTAGCGCAAACCGCCGCCAGCGCACGCGGCATGGCACTGACCAAGACCCTCGCCAACTTGCCGGGCAACATCTGCACGCCGACTTACCTCGCCGCTCAGGCGCTGGCACTGGCCAAGGCATATAAAAAGATCAAGGCCACCGTGCTGGACGAAAAAGATATGCGCAGGCTTGGCATGGGCGCTTTCCTGTCCGTAACGCGCGGTAGTGAACAACCCGCCAAACTCATCACCCTCGAGTACCACGGCGCAGACAAGAAACACAAACCCGTCGTGCTGGTCGGCAAGGGCATCACCTTTGATAGCGGCGGCATTTCGCTCAAACCGGGCGCCGAAATGGACGAAATGAAGTATGACATGTGCGGCGCAGCCAGTGTGCTCGGCACGATGCAGGCCATTGCCGAGATGGGGCTGAAACTCAATGTGGTCGGTGTCATTCCAAGCAGTGAGAACCTGCCCAGCGGCACCGCGACCAAACCGGGCGATATCGTCACCAGCATGTCCGGCCAGTCCATCGAGATACTTAATACCGATGCCGAAGGTCGCCTCGTCTTGTGTGATGCGCTCACCTACTCGGCCAAGTTCAAACCTGACACCGTGATCGATATTGCCACGCTCACCGGTGCCTGCGTGATCGCTCTGGGGCATGTGGCCAGCGGCCTGTTCAGCAATGACGACAAGCTTGCCGCTGAACTGCTTGCCGCTGGCGAGCAAACCAACGACCGCGCCTGGCAACTGCCGCTGTGGGACGACTACCAACCTTTGCTGGATTCCAACTTCGCCGACATGCAGAACATCGGCGGCCGCGCCGGCGGCACCATCACTGCCGCCTGTTTCCTGTCGCGTTTCACCAAGGATTACCGCTGGGCACACTTGGATATCGCCGGCACCGCGTGGAAGTCCGGCAAGGAGAAAGGCGCTACGGGTCGTCCGTTGCCGCTGCTCACGCAATACCTCATCAACCGCGCAGGCAAATGAGAATTAGCCACGGACTAACACGGATATTGACAGATGAAACCGCGCGCCCGAAATTCGGGGCTTGCCTTGTCCGAGTTTATCCGTGTGCATCCGTGGTTGAATGATTTTTCATCATGACTAAAATAGATTTTTACACCGGCAGCGAAGACAAGCTGCGCACCGCCTGTCAGCTGAGCCACAAGGCGATGCAGAACGGGCTGCGCGTGCTGCTGCATGTGCCGGATGACGAGTTGGCCGACAAACTGGATAAATTACTGTGGCACTACCCGCCGACCGCCTTCATCCCGCACTGCCGCAATCACGAGGCGGAAGCGGCCGGCATGCCGGTGGTGATTGGGTGCGACGAGAGTTTCCCCCACTCCGAATTGCTGATCAGTTTGCATGAGGAATGTGTGAGTTTCTTCAGCCGCTTCGAGCGCGTGATCGAGATCGTTGGTTGTGACGCGGAAGAGGCCGCACGCGGGCGCTTGCGTTTCAAACATTACCGCGATCGGGGCTACGAACTTGGCCACACCGATCTCGCCAAGCTACATACATGACCGGTTCTGAAACCTTGCCACATGACATTCCGCTCCTGACCGAGGTCGTTCCCGGCACGATGGACGACCTGCCGGTGCTCACCGACATCGCGCAGGATGTCACACCCCCCTCAACCACCCCGGCTCCGGCCGAACTGCCCGAATTGCAGCACGCGTTTGAAGCGTACATCGATACCGTTCTTGCCGAAAAGCTGCAACAACACCTCGCCACGGCACAACGGCAAGCCATCGAACAAGCCATCACTGAAATGAAGAATAAGCTACCGCAGTTGATACGCGCGGCGCTCAATCAGACTGGCCGCTAGTCACCTTCGCACGGCACACAGAGTTGTTATAATCGTGGCCTTTTCTGCCGCACATCAAGCTGACCAAAATGGAACTCGCCAAAAGTTTTGACCCAAAGGACATCGAAGCACGCTGGTATCCCGCGTGGGAAAACGCCGGTTACTTCAAGGCCGGGCTCGACACCTCAAAACAGGACAATTTCTGCATCCTGCTGCNNATGGACGCGCTCACGCGCTACCACCGCATGCGCGGGGACAACACACTTTGGCAACCGGGCACCGACCATGCGGGCATCGCCACGCAGATCGTGGTTGAACGCCAGCTCGACGGACAAGGCACTTCGCGCCACGACTTGGGGCGCGAAAAATTCATCGAGAAAGTGTGGGAGTGGAAGGAATACTCCGGCAATACCATCACCAAACAGATGCGCCGCCTCGGCACCTCTCCCGACTGGTCGCGCGAACGCTTCACCATGGATCCCGCACTGAACAAGACCGTCACCGCGACCTTCGTGCGCCTGTTCAGAGAAGGCCTGATCTATCGCGGCAAACGTCTGGTGAACTGGGACCCGAAGCTGCACACCGCCGTGTCGGACCTTGAAGTGGTGCAGGAAGAAGAAGACGGTTTCATGTACCACATCCAGTATCCGCTGGCGGATGGCTCCGGCCATCTGGTGGTCGCAACTACTCGTCCCGAAACCATGCTCGGCGACGTGGCGGTGATGGTGCATCCCGAGGATGACCGCTACAAACACCTGATCGGCAAGCAAGTGAAGCTGCCGCTGTGCGAGCGCAACATCCCCATCATTGCCGACGACTATGTGGACAAGGAATTCGGCACGGGTTGCGTGAAAGTCACGCCAGCGCATGACTTCAACGACTATGCGGTGGGCCAGCGCCACAAACTGGAGATGATCTCCATCCTCACGCTGGATGCAAAGATCAGCGAGCATGCACCGGAAAAATATCGCGGCCTCGACCGCTTCGAAGCGCGAAAACAGATCGTGGCCGATCTCGAAGCACTCGGCCTGTTCGAGAAGACCGAGAAGCACAAACTCAAAGTGCCGCGCGGCGACCGCACCGGCGTGGTGATCGAGCCGATGCTCACCGACCAGTGGTTTGTCGCGATGAGCAAAGCGGGCACCGAAGGCAAGAGCATCACCGAACAGGCACTGGAATGCGTGGCCTCCGGCGAGATCAAGTTCCACCCGGAGAACTGGGTCAACACCTACAACCAGTGNNGCCAACTGTGGTGGGGGCATCAGATCCCCGCGTGGTACGGCACCAACGGCGAAGTGTTTGTTGCGCATGACGAAACCGAGGCGCGCCAGCTCGCCGACAAAGCAGGTTACGCCGGACAACTAGACCGCGATGCTGACGTGCTCGACACTTGGTTCTCTTCCGCACTGTGGCCATTCTCCACACTAGATTGGGAGATGGGCAAGCCGTTCGATGCACAGAACGAGTTCGTTAAACAATATCTCCCGTCGTCGGTATTAGTCACCGGCTTCGACATCATCTTCTTCTGGGTGGCGCGCATGGTGATGATGACGAAACACATTACCGGCAATATCCCGTTCAAGGATGTGTACGTGCACGGCCTGATCCGCGACGCGGAAGGCCAGAAGATGTCCAAGTCCAAAGGTAACGTGCTCGACCCCATCGACCTGATTGACGGAATCGATCTCGACTCGCTGGTGAAGAAACGCACCACTGGATTGATGAACCCAAAAGATGCGGAGAAGATCGAGAAGCGCACGCGCAAGGAATTCCCGGGGGGCATCGCCGCCTTCGGCACCGACGCGCTACGTTTCACTTTCGCCTCGCTCGCCTCGCCCGGTCGCGACATCAAGTTCGATATGCAGCGTTGCGAGGGTTATCGCAACTTCTGCAACAAGTTATGGAACGCCACACGCTTCGTGCTGATGAATTGCGACAGCAAGGATGTCGGACTCGACGGGAGCCTGCCGCTGGAATTCTCCGCCGCCGACAAGTGGATGATCAGCGAACTGCAAAAGTCCGAAGCCGAGATGGCGACACACTTCGCCGACTACCGTTTCGACATGGCGGCGCGCGCGGTGTACGAACTGGTATGGAACAGCTACTGCGACTGGTATGTGGAACTGGCCAAAGTGCAGATGGCAGTTGGCAATGACGCACAGCAACGCGCAACGCGCCGTACCCTGGTGCGCGTGCTGGAGACCATCCTGCGCCTGGCGCACCCGATCATCCCGTTTATCACCGAAGAGTTGTGGCAATCGGTCGCACCGATGGCAAACCGTAAAGGTGACAGCATCATGTTGCAAGCCTATCCCAAAGCCGACAGCAGCAAGATAGATGACGCAGCTGTTGCGCGGGTCGCATTGCTACAGGAACTTGTCACCGCCTGCCGCAGCCTGCGCAGCGAGATGAATCTGTCACCTGCTGCACGTGTTCCGTTGATCGTGGCAGGTGAGGCGTCAGTGTTGAATGTACTCGCGCCTTACATCAGCGGCCTTGGCAAGTTGAGCGAAGTTCTGGTCGTCGCCAAACTGCCGGAAGGTGACGCACCGGTGTCCATCGTCGGTAATTTCAAACTGATGCTCAAGGTTGAAATCGACGTGGCAGCCGAACGCGAGCGTTTGGACAGGGAAATCACGCGCCTTTCCAACGAGATCACCAAGGCACAAGCCAAGCTCGGTAACGCGAGCTTCATCGCGCGCGCGCCGGCAGCCGTGGTGGAACAAGAGAAGAAACGCCTGGGAGATTTCGGTGCTACGCTGACGCAGTTGCATGCGCAGCGCAAGAAGTTGGGATAACTGCCGGGCAAATTTCAGCCACGACGGATCAGGAACACGAATTCGCCATTCTGCTCGGTAGAAGACAGCAATTCATTGCCGGTCTTGCTGCAAAAATCCATAAAGTCTCCGGGCGATCCCCTGTCGGTTGCCACGACCTGCAGCACCTGACCGGCGCTCATTGCCGCCAACGATTTCTTGGCACGCAGAATGGGTAACGGGCAGGCCAGTTTGCGCACATCCAATTCCACATCGAATCCGGTCGCACTCATACCTCGAGCTCCCCCCCGGCGTGGTACCAGGCCGTAATGCCACCTTGCAGGTTGAAGGCCTTGGCATGCCCCTGTGCGGCGGCAAAGGCAGCGGCTTGGGCGGAGCGCCCCCCCATCTGACAGTAGAATACGGTCGGTCTATTCGTATCCAGTTCATGCAGTCGCAACGGCAACAGATGCAGCGGCAAACTGGTCGCACCCTTTATGCGACCGCGCGCGATTTCGGCATCAGTGCGCACATCTATGAGTTGAACGGCACCACTGGCAATTAAAGCCGGCAATTCGGCCACCGTAATGTTTCTGAATTCATTCACTGCTTTCTCTCCGCTTCTCACTCAATACACAACTACAACTCTTCCTGATGGTCGCTCAGCAATCTGGATATGCAGGTATTGGCCACGGCCAGTCGCTTGACCAGCAAATGCAGGAATGCCTCACCAAACTGGTAACGGCAATTGGCTGATGCACGCGCCAACACCTCTGGATCAATCTCGATCAGTTTTACGTCCGTCTTGGCGAACACATCGGTTGTTCGCCTGGCATCTTTCCCGGTGAGGTGCGCCATTTCACCGAAACAATCACCCTTGTGCAGCAGGCTCAATAATCGCCCCTGCTTCACCACGCGCACCGAGCCGGTAGCGATGATGAAGAAAGTTTGTCCACCTTCACCCTCATGCAATATTTGCTCGTCTTTGTGCACCTTGCGCCATTCGCTGATGCGCAACACCTCCCACAGCTCAACATCGCTGAAATCGGAGAAGAACGGCAGGGCGCGAACAGTATTAAATTTTTCGGTATCCAGTATCTGTTCCTGTTGCGGCATGTCAGTGCTGATGAACGCAACCAGATCACGCGCCATTGCATCCCAACTCGGGTAGCGCTGTGCAGCCTCTTTACACATTGCACGTTGCACAATGGCATCCAGTGCAGGCGGTATCTCGGGGCGGTAATTGCTCGGCGGTGGTGGTTCGATATTCATGATCTGGTAGATCATGCTGAAGTTGTTGGCTGCCTCGAACGGCAGCCTTCCTGTCAGCATGCGATACATCGTCACACCCAGTGAATAGATATCGGTCTGGTGCGTCAGGTTTTGTTCCTTGATCTGCTCCGGTGACATGTAGGCCGGCGACCCCACCCCGCTCACTTGTGTGGTCTGCTGGTTTTCCAGAAAAGCCGCACCAAAGTCGGATATCTTGATATCACTCTCCCCGCGTAGCAGGATGTTCGCCGGCTTGATGTCACGGTGAATTACGCCCTGATATTGCGCATACTCAAGTGCCTTGCAGCATTTATAAATTATTTCCGCGATGCGCCCAAGTGGCAGCAAATGGTCAACCTCGGCATATTTTTCCAGTGTTTCACCTTCGATATATTCCATCACCATGTAATTCACATCACCATCCATAACCGCGTCGTAAATTTTCACGATATGTGGATGCGACAATTTACCGGCGAGCGACGCCTCGGTCAGCAACAACTTCCTGAATGCCTTGCTGCTCGCGCCATGCTGCAACACACTGGCATTAAACAGTTTAAGTGCAACATGCTGCTGGCTGAATGGGTCGAGCGCAAGAAACACGGTGCTGGTCGCACCGCGTCCGATCTCTTTTATAACCTGGTATTTACCGATTGATTCCATGCTGACCATTGCGCTCACGGATGCGCATTCTCCCGTTTTGCCACATAGCTGTCCAGCACGGGGAACCTCTCCGGCACAGTGCTATCATACCGCCCATGCAAAAGATTATTGTTTTCACCCTACTCCTGTTTCCCCTGTATCTTGCGGCGGATGGCCTGCCCGATCTGGGTGACGAGTCGCAAATCATGGTATCGCCTCTGATGGAACGCCAGATCGGCGAGCAAAGCATGTTGCAGATCCGTGCCAGTGACCGCTACCTGGACGACCCGGAGTTGGCCAGTTACCTAAACCGGCTGGGGCAGCGACTGGTGGCCAATAGCAGTGAACCCGGGCAGTCATTCGAGTTCTTTGTGCTGGATGACAACGCCATCAATGCCTTTGCCCTGCCTGGTGGTTTTATCGGCGTCAATACCGGACTGATCCTGCTGGCCCAAAATGAATCCGAATTGGCCTCGGTATTGAGCCATGAAATCTCGCACGTCACCCAGCACCACCTGGCACGGATAGTATCCGGCCAGAAATACGACTCGCTGGCTGCAATGGCGACGATTGCCATTGCCATCCTCGCCGCACGCAACAGCCCGCAAGCGGCAGAGGCTGGCATCATCGGTGCACAGGGCGGCTTGGTACAGCGCCAACTCGATTTCACGCGCGAGCATGAAAAAGAGGCCGACCGTATCGGTATCGGTATCTTGCAGCGCTCCGGCTTTGACCCGCATGCCATGCCCAGCTTCTTTGACAGTCTGCAAAAGGCCACCCAACTGGTCGAGGGCAATGCCCCGAGTTACCTGCGCACTCACCCGCTCACCACCGAACGGGTCGCTGATGTGGGCAATCGTGTACAGCAAATTCCATTCAAACTGGTAGCGGATAGCCTTGATTTCCAGCTCATGCGCACGCGTGTGGTGGCTGCACAGAAAACACCGCAAGAGGCGATCGATTTTTTCCAGTCAGCGCTTGGCGACAAGAAATTCGGCAATCCGCTGGCCCACCGCTACGGGCTGGTTCTCGCCCTGTTGCGCGCCAAGCAGAATTCTCGTGCCATACAGGAATTCGCCACACTCTACCGGGTGGCACCGCCGAACGCCACACTCACCACGCTGGCCGGCATCATCAAGCAAGCCGAGGGGCAGGATCAGAGTACCCTCAACTTTTATCGCGAGGCAATAAAACGGTACCCCAACCACCGTGCACTTATCTTTGACTACGCCAGTGTACTGTTAAATCAGCATCACTATGCCGAAGCCCTGGACCTGCTGGACAAGGAAGTTGCGCGTGACGGCAATAATGCCAAGCTTTACGAGCTGCAGGCGCGAGCCTACACGGCGCTGGGCCGCCATCAGGAAGCGCATCACGTACTTGCTTACTTCCAGATTTTGCACGGCAACTTGCGTGGCGCGATCGAGCAACTGGAGCTGGCAAAACTGGCCGGAAATAACTACTACCAGCTCTCCACCATAGAAACAGAGCTCAAGCAGTATCGGGAAATCCTGGACGCACAGCGCAAGCGTCGATGACTGAATGTATGGAGAGTTTCATACGCCAGCCTGTGCCCGTATCAGCCCCAGCAGCATAGACCTCACCGGGGTTGGTATTGCGGCCCCCAACGCTCCCGTCATATCCAGCCAAACACCACCCGGTTGCGCGGCTCGCCGGGGTTTATGTGCAAACTCTACCCTCAACGGTGTGATGTGCAACTTGAAATGCGTAAAGGTGTGAACAAATGTCTTCAGCCTTTCTCCCGCTGTCGCTTCCATTCCATTTCGCACGAACCATTCCCTGGCTGCAATTTCAGTATCGAATTGCGGAAGACACCACAGCCCGCCCCAGATACCGCTGCCTGGGCGCCTTTCCAAAAAGATGTCATTGCCATGCATGAGCAACAGAAAGGTGGCGTGCTTTTCTGGCATAACCTTCCTGGGGCGTGCGGCAGGGATCTCGGCGGTGCGGTTAGTTTCCAGCGCGATACAATCGGCCTGCACCGGGCAAGCTGCACACTTCGGGCGGCTACGGATGCAAACTGCGGTCCCTAAATCCATCAATGCCTGAGTGTAGAGTGCAACATCCTGTTGCGGCATCAAGGCTTCAGCTTGCTGCCAAAGTTTTTCTTCCACTTCCCGGTTTACCGGCCAACCTTCAATACCGCAGTAACGTGCCAGTACACGCTTGACGTTGCCATCCAGAATGGCGTGACGTTCGTGGTAAGCCAAAGAACAGACAGCAGCTGCAGTAGAGCGTCCTATTCCCGGCAATTCCTGAATATCTGCAATCTCTTGCGGAAACTCGCCCTGATACCGGGCGACGATAATCCGTGCGGCACGATGCAGATTACGCCCCCGGGCGTAGTAGCCAAGACCGCTCCAGTGTGCGAGCACCTGCTCCTCACTGGCGGCGGCCAGCGCAGTAACGTCGGGAAATGATTCAATGAAGCGCAGGTAATACGGAATGACAGTGGCGACCTGCGTCTGTTGCAGCATAACCTCGGACAGCCAGACGCAATAGGCATCCCGCCCCTGCCACGGCAGGTCGTGGCGGCCGTGCGTGCGCTGCCATGCAACAAGTCGCGAAGCGAAAGAATCCACAGCTTAACTACAAAGACACGCAAGGAAAAAACATCTGCGCGTTCGTGCGGGCGTTTTTTCTCATGCAGGCCTCTGTGCCTCGGTGTCTCTGTGGTGAAAAAATTTTATTTGAATAACCCCTTGAGTCCCTTTTTCAACTCATCCTGTAGCTTGGTCTTGGCATTTTCCTTCAGCACTTCTTTCTTCTCATCGAGCTTTTGTTTCGCCACATCTGCCAATAGCGCACCATAGTCCACCTTGATCTTGAGTGCATCGAAGGGGCCACTCACGTTGACTGGCAGTGTTGCTGTTCCGCCCTGCTCTGTCTTGGCAAAGATGGCCCTTGCTTTGTAATTCATCTGATCATGTCCGATGTCGATATCGCCGCTCCCTGTTAGCCGCAAAACGGTGGACTTCACCACAAGATCATCATTATGCGCCACCCCGTTCTTCACGATGAAATTGGCTTTGAATTCGCTGAAGGCGGTTTTCTCGTTCTGATTTACGCCTATCGTTTCAAGGCGGCTGTCCTTGTTCAAACGCTGAATTCCTTCTATCAGCTTGGAGAGATTGATACCCTTGATCGCACCCGCCGCCAAATTGACTGACACCTTTCCCTGCAAGGATTGCTTGATTGCACTGACGGTCAGCCCATTTGCGGTTAACGCAATACCCACGTCCCCCTTGCCTTCAGCAATCTCCTTATCCAGCACATCCTTCAGCAAAGGTGCAATATCTACACCTGTCAGACGCTCATCCACCGTAAAGGTCGAGGTATTCGCGTCAACCACCACCTTTCCGGCCATACTCCCCCGATATAGATTGGCAGAAAAAGGCGCGATATTGGCAACGCCATCCCTGGCTTTGATGTCCATTCTTAATTTGCCAACTTTGATATTGGCCGCCTTCAGCGCGCCCAAACGGAGGCTCCCCTCCAGGTTCAGAGACTTCAGGAAAGACAAATCAAACTGCTGTTCCGCTACCGCCGGCTTGGGCTTTTGCCCGGCAGTCACCGGGTCTTTAGGCAAAAACGAGTCGGCATCGAATTGATCGATTTCCAAGTCATAGCGAATACGGGGGGCTTTAAAATTATCCACGGCTGCCTTGGCTTTGATCTGGCTCTGCAGCAGTTTCCCCGCAAAATTTGCCTGTACACTTTGGCGCTTCAGATCGGCCTGAACACCCCCCTTCAATTCGCCTTTGGCATTGTTGCCAGGCAACTGATCGCCAATGGCATTCAACGCTATTCTCATATCCGGCAGGTTATATTGCTCCGTTTCAAGGTTGCCGTTCGCAGTCGTTTCAATCTTCAAGTCATAAGCCTGTGCCGGCTGCTTGACCCCCACTTTCAGTGACAGCCCGTTCAATTTGAATTTCTGCAGATCACTTTCCAATGAGGCAAGTGAAAGGGCAGCATCAAGCTTTCCGAATTCGCCATTCCATTTGCCGTTAAAAGTAAGTCCTGCACCGGAAATCTGCTCTTTCCGCAATGACACCTCAGGCAGCGCCATGCGTGCCTCGAATGGCTCCGTGCCCTTATTGCCGCTTGCGGTGACAGCAAGTTTTTGAACCGAAAATACCCGCGTGGCCAGCTGCGCGTCGATATCACCGTTCAGTTTCAGTGCGAGCGAAGTTATATCGACTGCACTTCCGTTGAGCTGCAGATCGAGTCCCTGCAACTGGTACCTGTTCTGCTCCAGATCAAATAGCAGAATGCCTTTGAGCCGGCTACCAATATCCAGCTTCGGCTCGCTGAGCTGGATGCGCGCACTAACATTGATACTGCTTGGAACTGTATTGGCGATACGACCCGTCGCAAGGCTGATATCCGAAATCCGGTATTGCCCCCCCGTTCCCTCGTCACGATAGATCAATTCCGTGTTATCGATCCTGACTGAAGCCACCTCAAAATTTACGGGAGTCTTCGGCTGTGGTGCCCCGGCTGGGCTTCCTGACGCCGGCTTCTGCCCCATCAGGTCATCCAGATTGAGCTTGCCGTTTTTGTTCTTGATGACTTGCAGCTTGACCCCGCTCAACGCAACCTGATTGATTACCACGTGTTTATTTAACAAAGGCCATAGCGCCAGAGAAATATCGGCACTCTTGATTGAGGCGAACTCCTGCTCACTTTGAAACTCGGAAAGAGAAATTGCACCAAGATGTGCGCCAATCCGGGGGAAAAGAGTGAGTTTGACGTCCCCATCCAGTTTGAGCGTGCGTTGCGTGCTTTCTTTTACCACCTGCATGATTTCCGGTTTGTACGCATTGGGATCAAACGTCAGCACGACATAAGCCAATGCACCGCTGACGAGCAAAGCAAAACCGCCAAGTACCCACAACGCGTATTTCAGATATTTATTCATGTCAGCACCCGTATCAATTCTTTCGCCGATTATAAACGAGAGGTATCCATCCTTGCATAACGTCACCGCAACAAGCCGCTGTGCGGCGTGTTGTCACTTCGTTCAAGCAGGTCATAAACAAATTCCATAAAGCAAAAAGCCCAACACAAGGTTGGGCTTTTCACTTTATAGGAGTCTGACGATGACCTACTTTC
>DISA01000091.1 GCA_002421915.1 Gallionellaceae bacterium UBA6222 | reverse complement strand
CCGACGTCGCGGATGATGTTGGTGAGCTGGAAGGCAATGCCGAGATCGTGCGCGTATTTCAGTGTCTGCCGGTCGGTATAGCCGAATATTTCGACGGTGAGCAGACCGACCACCGAGGCGACGCGGTAGCAATACAGTTGCAGCGACTTGAAATCCGCGTAGCGCGGCTGGTCGAGGTCCATCTCCATGCCGTCGATGATCTCCAGCAGATGTTCCTGCGGCAGATTGAAGCGTTTGACCACGGGAACCAGCGCCTGGCACACCGGATGCTCCGGTGTGCCGCCATAGATGGCCGTGACCTCGCCGCGCCACCAGTTGAGCGTGGTGCGCGCGACATTGGCATCCGAGCACTCGTCCACCACATCATCCACCTCGCGGCAGAAGGCATACAGCGCCGTCATCGCGCGCCGTTTTGGTTCGGGCAGGAAGCGGAAGCTCATGGTGAAGCTGGAGCCGCTCTGGCGGCATTTGTCTTCGCAATACTGGTCGGGGGTCATATTCAGAACGGCGCACTCTTTACCAGCATGATAGCCCAGTCGAACGGGCGCAGAACCGGGCGCCGGTTGAACACGTCATAGTTGGCCGCCTCAAGCTTGTCGAGGATGCGCAGCCCGCCCTGGATGATCATGCGCATCTCCAGTCCGGTGCGGCCGGTGAGGATGCTGCCCAGCGGACGGCCTGTCAGCATCATTTCGCGCGCACGCCGCACCTCGAACTGCATCAGTGCATGCCATCTCCCGTCCGCGCGACCTGTGCCGATCTGTGCTTCGCTGACGCCGAATCGTACCAGATCATCCTGCGGCAGATAGACACGGCCGATGGCCCAGTCCTTCGCCACATCCTGCCAGAAATTGATCAGTTGCAGCGCAGTGCAGACGGCGTCCGAGTAGGCGAGGTTGACGGGTGTCGCCTCGTCATACAGATGCAGCAGCAAGTTGCCAACCGGGTTGGCGGAGCGGCGGCAGTAATCCTGCAACTCGTCGAAATCGGCGTAGCGCTTCTTCACCACATCCTGGGAGAAAGCATCGAGCAGGTCGTAAAACGGTTGCAGTGGCAGGTCGTAGGCGATGATCTGGTGGGAGAGGGCGAAGAACAGTTCAGAGCGGGACTTTTCACCCTTGTCGATACGGTCGAGTTCGGCACGAAACTCATCCAGTTGCCGCAGGCGCTCCGCGTCGCCAAGGTCACCCTCGTCCGCAATGTCGTCCGCCGCGCGGGCAAAATGATAGATCGCAGCCACCGGCTGGCGTAGCCGCCGAGGCATGAGAATGGAGGCGACGGGAAAGTTTTCGTAGTGTTCAACCGGCACGTGGCAGTTCTTCCCGGTGCAGCAAAAACACGAATTCATCACCCGCGCTGACTTCCAGCCAGGTGAACGGCAGGTCGGGGTAGGCGGCTTCGAGTACATCTCGGTTGTGCCCGATCTCGACCACCAGCAGGCCGTGCGGATTCAGATGTTCGGCGGCATGTTTGAGGATGATGCGCGTGGCATCCAGGCCGTCACTGCCGCTGCCCAGCGCCAGCGCCGGCTCGTGCTGGTATTCGGGCGGCAGAGCGGCGACCGAGGGCGCGTCCACATACGGCGGGTTGCTGACGATGAGGTCGTAGCGCTTGCCTGCGAGGCCGGTAAACAGGTTGGATTCGATCAGGTTGATGCGCGCTTCCAACCCGTAGTCACTCACGTTGCGGCGGGCCACTTCCAGCGCATCGGGGGAAAGGTCAACCGCGTCAATCTTGGCAAACGGGAAGGCGTGTGCGGCGAGAATAGCGAGGCAGCCGCTGCCGGTGCACAGGTCGAGCACGCTATTGACTTCATCCGGGTTTTCCAGCCAGGGGAAGAGTTGCTCGCGCAGCAGTTCCGCGATGAAAGAACGCGGCACGATGACGCGCTCATCGACGTAGAAACTGAAATCACCGAGGAATGCCTGATGGGTCAGGTAAGCAGCGGGGATGCGCTGTTCGACTCTTTTTTCGATGATGTTCAGCACCTCGTACAACTCGGATTGCGCCAACCGCGCATCGAGGAAGGGTTCCAGCTGGTCGAGCGGCAGGTGCAGCGTGTGCAGGATGAGATAGGCTGCTTCGTCATAGGCATCTTCACTGCCGTGGCCGAAAAACAATTTTGCGTCATTGAAGCGGCTGATGGCGAAGCGGAAGCAATCGCGCACCGTTTGCAGCGAGGCGCTTGCCTCGGAAAAATGATTGATGTCCATCTAGTCGCCTCCTCCTCCACCATCACAACTGCCGCTGCTGTCGCCGCAGTGCGATGGGGAGTAACTATTGCACGAGTCACCGGAATTGCCGCCAGTGCTGCTGTTGTCGCTACTGTTGTTTGGGGCGCGCCTGCGGGCTTTCCATGCCCAAAACAGCAAGAGCAGCAGGAGTGTGACGATGAGCAGGATGAAGGCGGGCGACATCATTCAGCCAGCAGTTTGCGCAGCGTCAGGTAATAGATTTCCGACAAGGCATCCAGATCGGCGACGGCCACGCATTCGTTGAGCTTGTGGATGGTCGCGTTGAGCGGCCCGAGTTCGATCACCTGCGGACAGATGTCGGCGATGAAGCGCCCGTCCGAGGTGCCGCCGCTGGTGGAGAGTTCGGTCTCGATGCCGGTGACCTGTTTTATCGCTGCGGCCACCGCATCGACCAGATCGCCGTGTGGTGTGAGATAGGGCTTGCCGGACATTTCCCACCTTAAGTCGTATTCCAGTCCGTGTTTATCGAGGATGGCGTGAACTTTGGCCATCAGCTCGTCTGTCGTGCTGGCGGTGGAATGGCGAAAGTTGAACAGGATCTCCACCGTGCCCGGAACGACATTGGTCGCACCGGTGCCGCCCATGATGTTGGAGATCTGCCAGGAAGTCGGCGGGAAATATTTGTTGCCTTCATCCCACACGGTCGCAGCCAGTTCGGCGATGGCGGGCGCGGCGAGGTGGATGGGATTTTTGACCAGATGCGGATAAGCGATGTGGCCTTGCACGCCCTTCACAACCAGCGTGCCGGAGAGCGAACCGCGCCGCCCGTTCTTGATGGTGTCGCCGAGTTTGCCGACGCAGGTGGGTTCGCCGACGATGCAGTAATCGAGCCGTTCGCCGCGTTTCCGCAATGCTTCCACCACGCGCACCGTGCCGTCCACCGCAATCCCTTCCTCATCGGAGGTGAGGAGCAGTGCGATGGAGCCCTTGTGTTGTGGATACTCCGCGACAAATCTTTCGGTGGCGGTGATGAAGGCGGCGATGGAGCCTTTCATGTCGGCGGCGCCACGCCCGTAGAGCATGCCGGCGTGCACGGTGGGCATGAACGGGCCGCTATCCCATTGTTCAACCGGTCCGGTCGGCACCACATCGGTGTGCCCGGCGAAACAGACGAGGGGCGCGGCATCGCCGCGCCGTGCCCATAGGTTGTCGACCTCACCGTGACGCATCTGTTCCAAGTTGAAATCGAGCGGCGTGAGATGCGCGCCGATAATATCAAGACAGCCTTCATCCTGCGGGGTGAGCGAAGGACGGGCGATGAGTTGTTTGGCCAAGGTAAGAGTGTCGCTCATAAGTATTTTTGTCCGAAGCTTTTCGAGATTAATGCAAGATTCAGATTAATTCGCTTTTGCTGTTGGTTCTAATCTGTGTGAATCTGCGCAATCTGCGGATGAGTCAAATTGTGAGGTTTCTGTAATCAGTTTCGTTGAATCCGGTCGCCAGCACTTTGCCTTTGTGTTCCAGCACCGGACGTTTGATGATGTTGGGTTTCTCCAGCATCAGTGCCAACGCCGAGACATTGTCCTTGATCGATGCCTTTACCTCGACCGGCAATTGCCCCCAGGTCGGACCGGTCTTTTTCAGCAGACGTTGCCAGCCGATTTGTTTCAGCCAGCCGGATAACAGTGTCTCGGTTATCGGATGTTTTTTGAAATCTAGAAATTCATATTTGACGTCATGCAGTTCCAGCCACGCGCGGGCCTTCTTCACCGTGCCGCAATTGGGAATGCCGTACAGCCTCATTGATCCGTTCCTGGTGTCTCGATGTTGAGTTTTATGCCGTCGAAATTCACTGCGGGTGCGCTGGATATTGCGGATGGTTTTTCGTTTGGATTAAACGCCTTGACCTGGCTGGTCTGCGAATAATCAATGTGTGATGACAGGTTGCTGGCGGAATCCGCATTGAGCAAGGCTTCTTCCTTGGTGATCTCACCCGATTTGAAGAGCTTGTACAGCGACTGCTCGAACGTCTGCGAACCCTGCGAGACGCTTTGTTCAATCGCTTCGCGGATCTTTTCGATCTGGTCGTTCTTGATCAGGTCGGCGATCATTGCCGAATTGAGCAGCACTTCCACCGCAGGCACCTGGCTGCCCTGCACGTTGCGCACCAGACGCTGTGAAATGACCGCGCGCAGACACATGGACAGGTCGGACAACACACTTTGCCGCGCATCGTAGGGGAAGAAATTCACGATGCGATTGAGCGCGTGATAACTGTTGTTGGCGTGCAGGGTGGACAGGCACAGATGGCCGGTCTGGGCGAAGATCAAGGCATGTTTCAGTGTGTCGCGGTCGCGTATCTCGCCGATCATCAACACATCGGGTGCCTCGCGCATGGCGCTGACCAGTGCCGCGCCGTAATCCTCGGTATCGGTACCGATCTCGCGCTGGTTCACGATGCATTTGTCGTGATGAATCAAATACTCAATCGGGTCTTCAATGGTCAGGATATGCCCGCTGCTGGTAGTGTTGCGATGCTGGATCATCGAGGCCAGCGTGGTCGATTTGCCGGAACCGGTGGCGCCAACCATCAAAACCAGGCCGCGTTTTTCCTTGATCAACCCCTTCAGCACTGCCGGCAGGTTGAGCATCTCGACATCGGGTACCTGGCCGCGGACGTAGCGGATGACAATGGCGGTGCTGCCGCGCTGGCGGAACACATTGACGCGAAAGTTGCCGATCTCCGGCACGCGGTAGGAGAAGTTCATCTCCATATGCATCTCGAAGTCGGCGATTTGTGCCGGCTTCATCATCTCGTAGGCGATCTGTTTGATCTGTTCTTCCGTCAGCTTCTGCTGGTTGACCGGCATTACGATGCCGTTGATCTTGATATTGATCGGTGCGCCGACCGAGAAGAACAGGTCGGATGCGAGTTTGTCGGCAGCAAGTTTCAATAATGGCGTAACGATCATCATGTGCTCCTTAAAATCAAAATTGCGTCGCCATACGGCGTTGCACTCCCAAAATTTTGCTTGCGCATTGTCCATATGCGGCGCTGCGATTTGTGTCGCGCGCCTTGTCTGGTTTAGCCATTTTGATTTTCAGAAGCATGTAAAAAATGGACTAGATTCCCCTCAATAGTTCATTGATGCCGACTTTGCCCCGCGTCTTTGCATCCACCTTCTTTACGATGACAGCACAGTACAGGCTGTATTTGCCATCGGCGGAAGGCAGGCTGCCGCTGACCACGACGGAGCCGGCGGGTACACGGCCGTAATGCACTTCACCGGTTTCACGGTCGTAAATTTTGGTGCTTTGGCCGATAAATACGCCCATTGAAATGACCGAACCTTCTTCCACGATCACGCCTTCGACGACTTCGGAACGCGCGCCGATGAAGCAGTTGTCTTCGATGATGGTGGGGTTGGCCTGCACCGGTTCCAGCACGCCGCCAATGCCGACACCGCCGCTCAAGTGCACGTTCTTGCCGATCTGCGCGCAGGAGCCGACGGTGGCCCAGGTGTCCACCATCGTGCCTTCATCCACATAGGCGCCGATGTTGCAGTAGGAGGGCATCAGCACGACATTTTTTGCGATGTACGCGCCACGGCGGGCAGCAGCCGGCGGCACCACGCGGAAGCCGCCTTCGCGGAACTCCTTGGAGTTGTAGTCGGCGAACTTGGATGGCACTTTGTCGAAGTAATTGGTGAAGCCCCCCTTGATGAAGGCGTTGTCCTCGATGCGGAACGACAGCAATACCGCTTTTTTGATCCACTGATGGGTGGTCCACGCACCATCGATTTTCTCGGCTACGCGCAGTTTGCCCTGGTCCAGATATTCGATCACGGTGTTGATGGTTTCTTTCAGTTGCGCATCGACATTGCGCGGTGTGATCTCGGCGCGGCGTTCAAAGGCTTCTTCGATGATGGTTTGCAAATGGGGCATGGCGGTTCCTTGAATTGTAGTTAATTGCATTATTGCCACAGATAAACACGGACGAAACACTGATTTGATCCGTGCACATCCGTGTTCATTCGTGGTTGGGTTTGTTTAAATATTCCTCACAAATTCGGCGATACGTCGTGCGCCTTCCAGTGTTTCCTCCAGATTGGCGACCAGCGCCAGCCGGATGAAATTCGCGCCGGGGTTGATCCCGTGCGCTTCCCGGGCAAGGAAACTGCCCGGCAGCACGGACACATTATAGTCGCGGTGAAGGTGTTGCGCGAAGGTGGTGTCAGCGATGGGAGTGCGCACCCAAAGATAAAAGCCGGCATCGGGTTTGGATACGGGTAATACCGGCGCGAGCAGTTTGATGACTTGCTCGAACTTCTCCGCATACAAACGGCGGTTTTCGGCGACATGCGCCTCGTCATTCCAGGCGGCAATGGTCGCGGTTTGCACTGCCGGGTTCATCGCGCATCCGTGATAGGTGCGATACAGCGCAAATTTCTGAAGCACGCCGGCATCACCGGCGACGAAACCGGAGCGCATGCCCGGCACGTTGGAGCGTTTGGACAGGCTGGAGAACACCACCAAATTACGGTAATCACCGCGGCCGAGTTGCTGTGCGGCCTGCAACGCACCCAGCGGTTTCTCGTCGCCAAAGTAGATTTCCGAATAGCACTCGTCCGCAGCAATGATGAAACCGTAACGGTCGCTCATCCCGAACAGCGTTTGCCATTCCGTTAGCGGCATCACGTGCCCGTTCGGATTGCCCGGGGAACAGACATAGACAAGTTGCGTGCGCTGCCAGATTTCTTCCGTCAGTTGCGCGAAATTCAGGGCGTAGTTATCAGCAGGCAGCGTATTGAGGAAGTGGGGGGTCGCTCCGGCGAGAAACGCCGCTCCCTCGTAGATCTGATAGAACGGATTGGGGCAGACCACGACCGGATCGGCACGGTTGCGGTCGATCACCGCTTGGGCAAATGCGAACAGGGCTTCGCGGCTGCCGTTTACCGGCAATACCTGGGTTTTTGCATCCGGTGCGGGGATGCCGTAGCGGCGCGCCAGCCAGTCGGAGATGCTGGTGCGCAAGGTTTCGCTGCCGATCGTTGTGGGATAATGCGCCAGTCCATCCAGTCCCGCGCTCAAAGCCTCACGAATAAAAGCGGGCGTCGCATGTTTCGGCTCGCCGATATACAGGCTGATTGGCTTGAACGCAGCATTGGCATTGGCCTCGCTGAACAATCTGGCGAGTTTCTGAAACGGGTAGGGCTGTAGCTTTTTCAGATCTGGGTTCATCTGCAAACTCGCGGCGCGAAGGGATGCGCATTATAAGGGCCGGTCAATTGCCAACAAAAAGAAATATATTGCCGGTCGCCGGTGTTTTAAGCGGGGCGCTGGTATGGGGCCTGATCTGGTATCCCTACCGCGTGCTCCAGGATGCCGGCATCTCCGGCGTGACGGCCACTTTCCTCACCTACTTTCTGGCCCTGCTGTGCGGCGCTTTTGTGTTGCCGCGCGTGTGGCGCGAACGTTCAACCCTTGGCGGATGGGCGCTGCTGCTGGTCTTAAGCGCGGGCTGGGCCAACCTGGGTTATGTGCTGGGGATGTTGCAGGGTGAAGTCATGCGCGTGCTGTTGCTGTTCTACCTTGCGCCGGTCTGGACCATCCTGTTCTCGTACTGGCTATTGGGTGAGCGACTCAATCGCTACGGCTACGCCATCGTTGTGCTGTCTCTCGGCGGCGCATTCATCATGCTGTGGCGACCTGGACTCGGCATGCCTTTGCCGCACAACATGGCCGAATGGCTGGGATTGTCGGCAGGCATGGGTTTTTCGCTGTCGAATGTTGTTTCGCGCCGTGCCGGCCATCTTTCAGTCGAGGTGAAATCGTTCAGTCTTTGGCTGGGGACGGTCGCACTGACCCTGCCATTCTTGTTGTGGCAAGGCGGGATGGCGCAGCAAGTCACCCTGATCGCCGCCCCATCATGGCTGTTGCTGGTACTGATGGGGGCGGTGCTGTGCGCGACCAGTTTCGCCGTACAGTACGGGGTGACGCACCTGCCCGCCAATCGCGCCATCGTGCTGTTCCTGTCCGAGCTGGTGTTCGCCGCAGTTTCTTCCAGCCTGCTGACCCGGGAATTATTGGGGGTGCAGGAAGGGTTGGGCGCACTGCTGATCGTTGCGGCGAGTCTGCTTTCCGGGCGGTCATACCGCGAGGCGGAGTCCCGGTGATATCACTCCCCGGCAAGGGACAATTGTCAGCCTGGAGGGGCGTGGGGTAGACTGCGGGCAACTTTCGTCAACCCCCTGTGAATGAAAAGCATAATGTCCCGGCACGACCCGAATGAATCACTGGCCACTCTAGAAATATCCAGGTGTTTCGACAACACGGATCCGAATCTGGTGTGGGCGAAGGCGGCTGATGTCATCCGCCTGATTTATCCGCGCTATGATTTCACCCTGGTCGAAAAGGTGTACAAAGATGTGCAGCGCGTATTCTACGGGGAGTTTCCAGGCTATGCCCCGATCAAGACCCTGTACCACGACCTGTCACACACCCTCGAAGTATTCATGTGCGGTGTGCGCCTGATACACGGTGTGCATCGTTCCGGCACCCTGCTGACGGAGGAAGAGATCAACCTGATGTTGCTGGCCATTCTCATGCACGACATCGGTTACGCGCAACGGCGCGGAGAGGAGGTTGGCACCGGCGCGCAACTTACGCGCACTCATGTGCAACGCGGGGTGAAGTTCATGGAGCACTATTTTGGCGAGCGCAGGCTGCCCTCGGAGATTCTGGTGGACGTGAAAGGCATGATCCTGGGCACGGAGCATTTTCATCCCTTTGCACAAATCGACTTTGCCAGCGAGCGTTCGCGCCTGCTGGCGCAGATCGTGGCCACGGCCGATATTCTGGGACAGATGGCGGATCGCAAGTACGTCGAAAAACTGGGCTTCCTGTTTCTCGAATTTCAGGAAGCTGAATTCGGCAACTATCGCAGCATGTTCGATCTGATGCGCCAAACCCCGCATTTTTACCGGCTCACGCGCGAAAAGCTGGATGGAGTTCTGGGCGGAATTTATTGCCACCTTGATCGGCATTTCGAGGCGGTTTTTGATGTACGGCGCAACCATTACATCGAGGCCATCGAGAATAATATGGCCTACCTCAAGAGCGTGGTCGCTCGCGGTGAAGCTGAATTGCTGACGTCACTCAAGCGATACGGCATTGCGCGCAGCTACAGCCTGCTACAGGCAGTCGCCTGAGCCACCCTCCAGGATCAACCATGCACCCTGTCAAAATCGGAACACCCCTGTCTGCTTCCGCCACCCGGGTCATGCTGCTTGGCAGCGGCGAACTAGGCAAGGAAGTCATCATTGCATTGCAACGTCTGGGCGTGGAAGTCATCGCGGTGGATCGCTACGCGAATGCGCCGGGGCAGCAGGTGGCGCATCGCGCGCATGTCATCAACATGGCTGACGGCGCCGCGCTGCGCGCCCTGATCGCGCGGGAAAAACCGGATGTCATCGTGCCGGAGATCGAGGCCATTGCCACCGCGATGTTGGTTAAGATCGAAAAAGAGGGGATGGCGCGGGTGATTCCGACCGCGCGCGCGGCGCAGCTCACCATGAACCGCGAGGGTATCCGCCGTCTCGCCGCCGAAACGCTGGGACTGCCGACTTCGCCTTACCGCTTCGCCGACAGTCTGGATGAGATGCGTGCGGCGGCAGAGGCCATCGGCTACCCGTGCATCGTCAAACCGGTGATGTCGTCTTCGGGCAAGGGCCAATCAAAACTGCACAGCGCGGGCGATGTGCAGGCGGCGTGGGATTATGCCGCCAGCGGTTCGCGGGTGAACCAGGGGCGTGTCATCGTCGAAGGTTTCATCGATTTCGACTATGAGATCACCCAGCTCACCGTGCGCGCGGTCGGTGCCGGCGGCAGCATCGAAACGCACTTCTGCGCGCCCATCGGCCATGTGCAGGTGCATGGCGATTACGTGGAAAGCTGGCAACCGATGGCGATGTCCCCGCTGGCGCTGCAACGCGCGCGTAATGTCGCCAAAAAAATCACTGACAACCTGGGCGGACTGGGTATCTTCGGCGTCGAGCTGTTCGTCAAGGCCGACCAGGTGTGGTTCAGCGAAGTCAGCCCGCGCCCGCACGACACCGGCATGGTCACGATGTGCACGCAGCGCCTGAACGAATTCGAATTGCACGCGCGCGCCATCCTGGGATTGCCGGTGGACACCGCCTTGCGCGCACCGGGTGCTTCGGCGGTGATCTACGGCCAGCTTGAGGAAAAGGGTGTTGCTTTTCGCGGGGTGGATGAGGCGTTGCGTGTGCCGGAATCGGATGTGCGCCTGTTCGGCAAACCGGAATCCTTCAGGAAGCGGCGCATGGGCGTGGCGCTGGCGAACGGCAAGGATACCGATGAGGCGAGGGCGCGCGCCAAACTGGCAGCCGGCAAAGTGACACCGGTACAGGGATGATCCTCGGCATTCATCACGCCACCTTTCTCAGCAGCGACCTGGCGCGCTCGCGCGCGTTCTACGAGGGCGTATTGCGACTGCGCGCCAATCCGCAACGCCCGGCAATGGGCTTTGACGGCGTGTGGTATGACGTGGCGCCGAACCAGCAGATCCACCTGATGGCGTTGCCCGATCCGGAAGCGGGGTTGCCGCGTCCCGCGCATGGCGGGCATGATCGCCATATCGCCCTGCGCGTGAAAGATTTATCGCAACTGATGGCACGGCTGGATGCGGCGGGTGTGACGTATAGCGCAAGCCGATCCGGGCGGCGCGCGCTGTTTTGTCGCGACCCGGACCTGAATGCACTGGAATTCATCGAGGCTGCGCCATGAATACTGGTGGAGATACCAGTCCGCGCGACTGGTATCGGGCGGCCTGCAAGCGCTCCGGCATGGTCTGTGATGAGCGCCAGCTGGACGCCATCGAAGAACTGGAAGCGCTGTGGCGGCAGCTGGTCGAATTTAAAACCCGGCGCAACCGGTTTCTCGGCCGCAGCCTGTTGAGTCCGGAGGTCCCCAAAGGCTTGTATATCTGGGGCGGCGTGGGACGCGGCAAGACTTTCCTGATGGATGGTTTCTATGCCTGCCTGCCGTATCGGCGCAAGCGGCGCCTTCATTTCCATCGCTTCATGCACGAGGTGCACCACGAGATGCAGCGCCTGATACATGAACCTGATCCCCTGCTGGCGCTGGCTGACGGCATCGCCGAGGTCACGCGGCTGCTCTGTCTGGACGAGTTCCATGTGGACGACATCGCTGATGCGATGATTCTGGGCCGTCTTCTGGAAGCCCTGTTCGCGCGCGGTGTGGTGCTGCTTACCACTTCCAATTTTGCACCGGATAATTTGTATCCGAACGGCTTGCAGCGGCAGAACTTCTTACCCGCCATCGCCCTGCTCAAACGCGAACTTAAAGTGCTGCATCTGGATGGTGATACTGACTATCGCCTGTTGCAGATGGCACGCGACCCGCTGTTCCTGCTGACCCGGCATGCCGATACCGAGGCGCATATGCAGTCCCTGTTCCGGCGCCTGACTGCGGGAATAACCAGCCCGGAAACATCGGTGCAGGTGGGACATGTCGTCCTGCATGTCAAACGGCTGGCGCGCGAGGTCGCGTGGTTTGATTTCGGGGAGTTGTGCGGCGGTAACCATGACCAGTCGGACTACCTCGGTCTTGCCGCGCATTATCCGACCGTTTTTCTGTCCGGCATCCCGCGCTTCACTGCCGAACTGGGTGCCGAAGCGCGGCGCTTTACCTGGCTGGTGGATGTGCTGTATGACCACCATGTAAAACTGGTCGCGTCATTTGAGGTGCCGCCGGAATTGCTGTACGGTGCGGGCCGGCACGACAGCGAGGCGCAACGCATCCTGAGTCGCCTGTCCGAAATGCGCACGCGCCGCTATTTGGAATTGCCGCACAGCAGTCGCGCCGCTACTTTGACCAGGGGAGAGCTTGCATGAACATTTGGCGCGATGCCGTGCTGCGCCCGGTATTGCTGGTGATTGTGCTGGGGTTGATGGTGGTCTGTGCCAAGGTGGCGCTGGGCTGGTGGAAGGGTGAACTCGTGCTGACCGAGGACGGGAACTGGGTGTGGTTTTTGTTGTTCCCGATCCTGCTGATTGTGTGGTGGCGCTATTTCTCTATCTTTGGCTGCACAGCCCCGGCCTGCATGCTGCCCGAGGACGAAAAGAGGAAGTAGGCGCCGGCCGCGTCACTCATTCTTCATTGCGGCTCTTCTTTGTGCTTCAGCGCGGGCTTGTGCCATTTCCTGGCGTGTCTGCTCTGCGATTACCTGCTCTGCTTTGTTCAGCTGATCGAGATAGAACCAGGTGCCTGCTGCCAGGACCACCAGGACCGCCAATATCAGATTTTTGACCATCGTGAACCTCCCAAGGTTAGGGACTCTGCCGCCATCATAGCGTATTTTAAATTGTGTCAGGGGGCGGGGTTGGGGAAGCGCCGGTGCACCTCATCAATCTGTGCCAGGACTTCGGCTGAAAGCGTGATTTCCGTGCTATCGAGATTCTCTTTCAGCTGCGCCAGTGTGGTCGCGCCGAGGATGACACTGCTGGTGAAGCGGCGGGTGCGGGCGAAAGCGAGCGCCATGATGGCCGGGGTGAGCCCGGCTTCCCGTGCGATGCGGGCGTATTCGCCCGCGGCAGCCGGCACGTTGGGCTTGTGGTAGCGCTGGCCGAAACCGGGGAACAGGGTGATGCGCCCCGGCGCGGCAGGGTCGTCCAGGTATTTTCCGCTCAGCAAGCCGAAAGCCAGCGGGCTGTAGGCGAGCAGCCCGACGTTGGCATGATGGCAGACCTCGGCCAGGCCGCTCTCGAAGGTGCGGTTCAAAAGATGGTAGGCATTCTGGATGCTGACGATTCTGGCCAGACCGGATTGTTCGGCGCAGCGCAGGAATTCCATCACCCCCCACGGCGTTTCGTTGCTCAAACCGATGTGGCGTATTTTTCCCGCCTTGACTCGTTCTGCCAGCGCCTCCAGTTGCTCGGCGATGGAGGTGGTCTCGTGTTCCCGGCTGGCGTCGTAGCTGGTCGCGCCGAACATCGGCACATAACGATCCGGCCAATGGATCTGATACAGATCGACATAATCGGTCTGCAAGCGGCGCAGGCTGCCGTCGAGGGCGGCGTTGATCTGCGCACGGTTGATGCGCGGGCCGTTGCGGATCCAGGCGAAGCCGCGCGCGGGGCCGGCGATCTTGGTGGCGACGATGAGTTTTTCGCGCGCTTGTCGTTTGAGCCAACTGCCGAGGTATTGTTCGGTGCGATGCACGGTTTCGGCGCGCGGCGGCACCGGATACATCTCGGCGGTATCGATGAAGTTCACCCCGCGCGACACGGCGTAATCCAGTTGCGCGTGGGCATCGGTTTCGCTGTTCTGCTCACCGAACGTCATCGTGCCCAGACACAGGGCGGATACTTTGAGGTCGCTGCTGCCGAGGGTGCGGTATTCCATCTTGCTTTATCCGCGCGTGTTGGACTGGCTGGAGAAATCGGTCAACTCGACGCGCGGCGCGGGTTGCCAGCCGGCTTTGCGGTGTTCGGCCACCACGTTGGTGAAGATACCGCCGCGCACATAGAACTTGGCGGTGAGGCGCATGAAGCGCGGCTGGGTGGCGGCGACCAGGTCGTCGAGGATGCGGTTGGTGACATCCTCGTGGAAATGACCTTCCTCGCGGAACGACCAGATGTAGAGTTTCAGGCTTTTCAGCTCGACACAGTTTTGGTCGGCGATGTAATCAAGGGCCAGCGTGGCGAAATCCGGCTGCCCGGTTTTGGGGCAGAGACAGGTGAATTCCGGGATTTCCATGTGGATGTGATAGTCGCGGCCGGGCTGCGGATTGGGGAAGGTTTCCAGCGTCTTGGCGGGTTGTGTACTCATGTTTGGTGGCCTTGGTCAGTTCGGTTAGAATGCCCCGCATTATAACGCCTGACCTTTTCCAAATTGCGTCTCAGCCAGATCAAACTCGCCGGATTCAAATCCTTCGTCGATCCTTCCGTCATCTCCCTGCCCGGGCAGTTGGTGGGCATCGTCGGCCCGAACGGTTGCGGCAAATCGAATGTGATCGACGCCCTGCGCTGGGTGCTGGGCGAATCCCGCGCCTCCGCCCTGCGCGGTGAATCCATGCAGGACGTGATCTTCAACGGCTCCGGCAACCGCAAAGCGGTGTCACGCGCCAGCGTCGAACTTGTGTTCGATAATTCGCTGGGCAAAGTCGGCGGGCAGTGGGCGAGCTATGCGGAGATCTCGATCAAGCGCGTGCTGCAGCGTGAAGGCGACTCCAACTACTACATCAACAACCAGAACGTGCGGCGCAAGGACATCACCGACATCTTCCTTGGCACCGGGGTTGGCGCGCGCGCTTACGCCATCATCGAACAGGGCATGATTTCGCGCATCATCGATGCCAGGCCGGAAGAGCTGCGCGTGTTCCTGGAAGAGGCGGCGGGTGTGTCCAAGTACCGCGACCGGCGGCGCGAGACCGAGCTGCGTCTGGCCGACACCCGCGTCAATCTGTCGCGCGTGGCGGACATCCTGCATGAGTTGGACCAGCAGTTGGTGCACTTGACCGAACAGGCCGAAGTGGCCAAAACCTATCGCGAACTGGAGACACGGCGCGAGACGACCCAGCGCCTGTTGTGGCTGGTGAACAAGCAGGAAGCAGAAGCCAGACGTGTGCGCTATGCACAACAACTGGAGAAAAACCGCAACGAGCTGGAGGCCGAGATCGCCAAACTGCGCGAAACGGAAAGCCGGCTGGAAAGTGCGCGCAGCGAGCATTTCGCCCTGTCCGATGCGTTACATGCCAAACAGGGCGAACTGTATACGAGCAACGCCGAAGTGGCGCGTCTGGAGCAGCAGATCGCTTTCGTCACCGAGCAGCGCAACCGTCTGGCGCAGCAGATCCAGAACGGCGAGCGCCAGATCGCGCAACAACAGACCCAGTTGAAGGGATTGCATACGTTGCAGACGCACTGGCAGGGGCAGCAGCAGGATGCGGGAACCCGGGTGGCGGTGTGTGAACAGCGTGCCAACAGTGAAGCGCAGGACTTGCCGCAGGCGGAAGAGGCGGCACGCCTGGCGCAGGAAAAGCACAACGCGGTACAGCGCGAGTTGTTGCTGATGCAGCAACAGGTGCAACTGGCGGAAACGCAGCGTGGGCACATCCAGAGCAACGTGCAGCAACTCGACAGCCGCCGCTCGCGCCTGATGCTGGAGCGCGACAATTTGCCGCCGGCAGACATGCCCGCGCTGGAACTGGCACAACAGCAACATGCGGCGGCGCAACTGGAATACGAGCAACACCAGCAACTGCTGGGCGAATTGCAGACGCAACTGCCGCTGGCGGACAGCGCGCGGCACGATGCGCGCAACGCGGCGCAGGAACTGGAACGGCAATTGGCGCAGACCGAGGCGCGCCTGCACGCCCTGCAACAATTGCAGGCGCAGCTCGACAATGATCAGGATTTGAAAGCGTGGCTGGTCGCGCACGGTCTGCAGGGTGCGGCGCGTCTGTGGCAATCCCTGCGCACCGCAGCAGGCTGGGAAGATGCGCTGGAAGCGGTGTTGCGCGAGCGTGTCAACGCGCTCGCTTTGCCGCAACTGGAGCAGGCGCAGGCGTGGCGCGATGCACCGCCGCCGGCCAAACTGGCAGTGTATGCGGCGGACGGTGGAGAGCGTGCCGCCGTGCCGGTGCCCAACGGCTGGGTGCCCCTGGTGAACCATGCGCACAGTCAGGATGTGCGCGTGCAACTGGTATTAGCCGACTGGCTGGCACAGGTCTACGCGGTGCCTGATCTGGAGACTGCCCTGCGACAGCGCGGCGAACTGACCGCAGGCGCGTGGCTGGTGACGCCGCAGGGGCATCTGGTCGGGGCGCACAGTGTGTTGTTCCATGCGCCGGACAGCCAGGTGCACGGCATTTTGGCGCGCCAGCGCGAGATCGAAACTTTGCAGCAGGAAGCTGGACAACGCCGGTCGGCTCTGGAGCAAGGCAAGACTGCGCTGGAACAGACGGAAGCGGCGTATCGCGACATCGAGGGCCGCATCGGTTCGCTGCGCAGCGAGAGCGCTGCCGCGCAACAGCGCCAGCATCAGCTTCAATTGCAAATCCTCAAACTGACACAAGCCAACGAACGCAGCCGCGAACGTGCCGCACAGATCCAACTGGAACTGGATGAGCTGGCAGAACGGTTTGACGAGGCACAAAGACAGCAGGCAGAGCTTTCTGTCAGGATGGACGAATTGCGTGTCCGGGCGTCCGAGCACCAGGTGGAAAGCGACCGGGTCAGGCTACAGGCGAATGCGCAGGAAGCGACTTTGCGCGCCGTGCGTGAACGGGCGCAGCACGCGCAGCGCGAATTGCAGGAAGCGCGTTTCTTCGCCCAGACCTGCGCTGACAAACTCGCCGACCTGGTGCAAAACATCCAGCAGCAGACTGCAACCCTGCAACAACAGCAGGAAGCGCTGGCACGCAGCCAGCAGGAGCTGGGCAGCATGAGCGAGGACGGCGTGCAGGAACAATTGCAGGGTGTGTTGCAGCAGCGGCAAATACAGGAGCAGGCGCTGGCGGAAGCACGCAATACGCTGGAGGCTGCCTCAGCCAGCCTGAACCAACTGGAACAAACCCGCTTGTCCTGCGAGCAACGGTTGAACCCGCTGCGCGACAAGGCGAGCGAGCTGACGTTGAAAGAGCAGGAGGCGCGCCTGCAATTCGAACAATGGTCGGAGCAATTGCAGGGAATCGACGAGTCGCTGCTGCTGCCGCTGATCGAAGGGGCCAAGGCGGGCGGTTTGCAAAATGAACTGACACGCATCGGCAACGAGATCAATGTCCTGGGCGCGGTGAACCTGGCGGCGCTGGAAGAATTGCAGTCGGCGCAGGAGCGCAAGACCTATCTGGATGCCCAGGCAAAAGACCTGAACGAGGCGATCGGCACGCTGGAAGAGGCGATCCGCCGTATCGACAAGGAATCGCGCGAGTTGCTGATGGCGACTTACGAAGCGGTGAACGGACATCTGGGCGAGATGTTCCCGGTACTGTTTGGCGGAGGCGAGGCGCGCCTGGTGCTGACCGGTGATGAAATTCTGGACAGCGGGGTGCAGGTGATGGCGCATCCGCCCGGCAAGAAGAACACCTCCATCCAGCTCCTGTCCGGCGGCGAGAAGGCGCTGACCGCCATCGCCCTGGTGTTCTCATTGTTCCAGCTTAATCCGGCGCCGTTCTGCGTGCTGGATGAAGTGGATGCGCCGCTGGATGACACCAACACCGAGCGGCTGTGCAAATTGATCCAGAAGATGGCGGAAAAGACCCAATTCGTTTATATCAGCCACAACAAGATCACCATGGAGATGGCGCACCAGCTGATTGGGGTCACGATGCAGGAGCGCGGCGTGTCAAAGATCGTGTCGGTGGATATCGAAGAGGCGATGCGCTTGAGTGATAAGCAGAGCCAGGCAGAGGCGGCGGCCTAATCGCAGTGTGCCTGCACCGCCGCGCGCGCATCGCGCGTGCGCTGTTCCCGCGCTGCATCATCCAGAAAGACTCTTTCGCCGCTTGCATCATAGGTGGCGATACGTCCACCGCTTTCCAAAGTGCGCAAATTTTCCCGCGCAATGGCGCAGTTGCTCTGACGTTCTTTCTGCACCGCTTTTTCCTTTGCCAGCTTGTCGTTTGCCGCCTGTTTTTCCTGACGCGCTTTCTTCAGCTCTGCTTCGCGTTCAACATAGCTCCTGGGTTTGTCGCTGGCGGGCGGGGCCGCAGTATCTTTGCCGGTAACGTTGCGTACGGAATCAACTTTGATGCCCGCAGGCGGGGTGTCCGAGTAATGCACCACGCCATTGGCATCGACCCATTTCTTGGGTTCCGCATGGGCGGTCAGGGTGAACATTGCCAGTAAGAAGAGTGCGAGCAGAGTTTTCATGGCCCAATCCCGTTAAACTTTCTTCGAAGCTACCTATTCTTTTGCCGCGAGTCAATTTTTCGTTGTGTGCTGATTCGCATGCTTGGCCTTGCGGGGAATGATAGGTGCAGACGAAAATTTTGGTCAGGGAAGCACATACCGGACAATCCGGCCGGGTAGAAAGCCTCTGACCCAGTGGTACGTGTCCGGCCGGACGCGGGGCAGGGGCAAGTTTTGATATAATGCGTCCTTTGCGGAAGGGACACCCATGCGTATTACTCAAAAAGCACTTACTTTCGACGATGTCTTATTGCTCCCGGCCCAATCCGATGTCCTGCCACGCGATGTCAGCCTGCGCACACAGCTATCCCGCAACATCCAATTGAATATTCCGTTGCTGTCGGCAGCGATGGACACCGTGACCGAGGCGCGCCTGGCTATCGCCCTGGCACAGGAAGGTGGTATCGGTATCGTGCACAAGAACATGATGCCAAAGGACCAGGCGGCACAGGTGGCACGGGTCAAGCGCTTTGAGAGCGGCGTGGTGAAAGACCCGATCTGCGTCCGTTCAGACATGACTGTGCGTGATGTGCTCAATCTGACCCGCCAGCACAAGATTTCCGGTCTGCCGGTATTGCAGGGCAGGCAAGTGGTGGGCATCGTGACCAATCGCGACCTGCGTTTCGAGAGCAATCTGGACCAGTCGATCGGCAACATCATGACGCCGCGCGAGCGCCTGATTACGGTCAAGGAGAATGCCAGTATCGACGAAGCACGCGCGCTGATGCACAAGCACCGGATCGAGCGTGTGCTGGTGATCAATGACGACTTTGAGTTGCGCGGCCTGATGACGGTAAAGGACATCCTCAAATCCACCGAGTATCCGAATGCCTGCAAGGATAGCCAGGGGCGTCTGCGTGTCGGCGCGGCGGTCGGTGTGGGCGAGGGCACCGAAGAGCGCGTTGCGCTGCTCGTGGAAGCCGGGGTGGACGTGATCGTGGTGGACACCGCGCACGGTCACTCGCGCGGTGTGCTAAGTCGGGTGCAGTGGGTGAAGAAAAATTATCCGCAGATCGATGTGATCGGCGGCAATATCGCCACCGCAGCGGCGGCCAAGGCGCTGGTTGCGCACGGCGCGGACGGTGTCAAAGTGGGCATCGGCCCCGGCTCTATCTGCACCACACGCATCGTTGCCGGTGTCGGTGTACCGCAGATCTCCGCCATCGCCAACGTGGCGGAGGCACTGGCGGGTACCGGCGTGCCGCTGATTGCCGATGGCGGTGTGCGTTTCTCCGGCGACATTGCCAAATCGATCGCTGCCGGTGCGCATAGCGTCATGCTTGGCGGTCTGTTTGCCGGCACCGAAGAAGCTCCGGGTGAGATCGAGCTGTTCCAGGGACGCGCCTACAAATCCTATCGCGGCATGGGCAGTCTGGGGGCGATGCAGCAGGGATCGAGTGACCGCTATTTCCAGGAAAACGAAGCCAATCAGGACAAACTGGTACCGGAAGGCGTGGAAGGCCGTGTCCCTTTCAAGGGTAGCTCACTCGCCGTGATCCACCAGTTGATGGGCGGCCTGCGTTCCAGCATGGGTTACCTCGGCTGTTCAGATATCCCCACCATGCATGCCAAAGCCGAATTCGTGCAGATCACCGCAGCCGGCATCCGTGAATCACACGTGCATGATGTGCAGATCACCAAGGAAGCGCCGAACTANNCCCCTTGAGCGCCGCAGGCGCGGTCCCTTCTCCCTTACCCCTTCTCAGGTTCCATGCCATGCATAAAAAAATACTTATCCTCGACTTCGGTTCCCAATACACGCAACTGATTGCCCGCCGCGTGCGCGAGGCGCATGTGTATTGCGAGCTCCATCCCTGGGATATGGGCGAAGCGGATATTCGCGCTTTCGATCCTGCCGGCATCATTCTGTCCGGTGGCCCCAACTCGGTATATGAGGAAGAGACTCCCAAAGCGCCGCCGGTAGTATTCGATCTCGGTGTGCCGGTGCTGGGCATCTGCTACGGCATGCAAACCATGGCGGCGCAACTTGGCGGCAAGGTTGAGAGTGGCAAGGTGCGCGAGTTCGGCTATGCAGAGATCCGCGCACAGGGCCATTCAAAATTATTCGAAGGCATTCAGGATAAAACCAATGCACAAGGCCATGGCCTGCTTGATGTATGGATGAGTCACGGCGACANNCGCCGCGATGGCGGACGAGGCGCGCCGCTATTATGCGGTGCAGTTCCATCCGGAAGTCACACACACGCCCCAGGGTAAAGCCATTCTCGCCCGCTTCGTGCACGATATCTGCGGTTGTGGCCAGGACTGGAACATGCCGGACTATATTGGTGAGGCAGTGGAGAAAATCCGCAATCAAGTGGGTGACGAAGAAGTCATTCTTGGTCTGTCCGGCGGTGTGGATTCTTCCGTCGCGGCGGCCCTGATTCACCGCGCCATCGGCGATCGCCTGACTTGTGTATTTGTGGACAACGGCCTGTTGCGCCTGAACGAGGGCGCGCAGGTNNCTCGGCGTCAAGGTCATCCACGTCGATGCCACCGCGCAGTTCATGGGCCACCTCAAAGGCGTCGCAGATCCGGAACAGAAGCGCAAGATCATCGGACGCGAGTTCGTCGAAGTGTTCCAGCGCGAATCGGCCAAGCTCGAGCAGGCAAAATGGCTGGCGCAGGGCACGATCTACCCGGATGTGATCGAGTCCGCCAGTGCCAAGACGAAGAAGGCGCATACCATCAAGTCGCATCACAACGTTGGCGGCCTGCCGGAATCCATGCACCTCAAGCTGCTGGAACCGTTGCGCGAACTGTTCAAGGATGAAGTGCGCGAACTCGGCGTGGCTCTGGGCCTGCCGCCCGCCATGGTGTATCGCCACCCCTTCCCAGGCCCCGGCCTCGGCGTGCGCATCCTCGGTGAAGTCAAGCGCGAATACGCCGAACTGCTGCGGCGTGCCGATGCGATTTTCATCGAAGAGCTGAATAATACAAAAGACGCCAGCGGCAAGAGCTGGTACGAACTCACCTCGCAAGCCTTTGCGGTTTTCCTGCCGGTGAAGTCGGTGGGCGTGATGGGTGATGGCCGCACATATGAATGGGTGGTCAGCTTGCGCGCGGTACAGACACAGGACTTCATGACCGCGCACTGGGCGCACTTGCCCTACGAGTTGCTGGGGAAAGTCTCCAACCGCATCATCAACGAAGTGCGCGGCATCAACCGNNGCCTGCCACCATCGAGTGGGAGTGAGTCTTGTTGCTAACTACTTGATTTATAGCAAACAAGTTAATCTTATTGATGCTGTAATCTGAATAATCAATGGTATTTTGAATGGTATAGACGTCGCCTTCTGACTTGGGACTGTTTGATACCATTTATTGATGATGTGATTTTTCATGGTATTTCTGCTTAGGTTGTCTAGGGGGCGCAAGGGGAACAGTTTTCGATAATTGCCAATTGGTGGTTCAGCTAGGCAGACATTTTTCCCTTGCTGTCTTTAAGGTTTTAAACAACAATCCCAACGGTCATATAATTTCAACCAAGGGAGCTACACATGAATCGCAAGGAACTGATCGACGCACTGTCCGCCAAAACAGGCAGCAGCAAGGCTGACGCAGACCGCAACATCGCAGCACTGATCGAAATCATCACCAGCACCCTGAAGAAGGGCGACAACGTTGCATTGGTTGGCTTCGGCACATTCGAAGTGCGCAAGCGTGCTGCGCGTACCGGCCGCAACCCGGCCACGGGTGCAGAGCTCAAGATCAAGGCCAGCAAGGCGCCCGCTTTCAAGGCCGGCGCAACCCTGAAGGCTGCCGTCAACGGCGGCAAGAAGTAACGCCCGAAGCAGTTCACGCTTTCATCCTGTATCCAGCCGGGAAGGTGACACCTTCCCGCATCGGAGAATATTTGCAGTGAAAGCATCGCGGGAACCCGAATAGTCAATCCCCTCCGGAAGAAAGGCGCGCAATGCATCACACAGGGCAAGACATGCTTTGGCTGATCGGCAGCCTGTCGCGCATCTTCCGCTTACCTTTCGACCCGCAACTCATTCGTCAACAGTTCCCGCCCCCATACTCGCGCGTGGCCGTGCTCAATGCATTGCAGGCATTGAACTTCAAGGTCGGCGAGTGGAATCTGGACAACAAGACACTTGCATCGCTTGAGCAACTCCCGTTTCCGGCAGTCGCATTTCTGCGCCCCCAGCCGACAGCGCAGACGGCTGACAAGCCAGATGCCGAGCAGGACAAGCCTTCTGCCCAACCCAACAGTTCAGAACAGCCGGAAGCAGAAGAAATTCCCGTACTCACCGTCCCCGTGTTGCTTATTAAGGCCAGCGGTGGACAACTGATGTTCTTCCGGGCCGGATCGGAATCGCCGGAAACGATTGCGATAGACGAATTCTTCAAACTGTTCCGCACTGACATACTGCTGATCGCGCGCAAGGAACAAAACGCAAGCGAGGGAGAAGAAGCGGCCAGTTCGCCCAAGGAGCCTGAACCGTTCGGCTTCCGCTGGTTCATCCCCGAGCTGATGAAACACAAGTGCATCTGGCGAGACGTACTGATCGCCTCGCTGGCGATTCAGCTTGTCGGTCTCGTCACACCACTATTCACCCAGGTCATCATCGACAAGGTCGTGGTGCACCAGACCCGGAGCACGCTCATCGCCATCGCGGTCGGGCTGGTGATGTTCATGCTGTTCTCCAGCGCCATGACCTGGTTGCGCCAATACTTCGTGCTGCACACCGGCAACCGCATCGACGCCGTGCTGGGCAGTCATGTCTTCCGCCATATGCTGCATCTGCCCGTACCGTATTTCGAGCAAAGACCTACGGGTACGCTGGTAGCACGTCTGCATGGTGTCGAGACCGTGCGCGAATTCATCACCGGTGCGGCAGTGTCGCTGCTGCTGGATTTCCCCTTCCTGCTGATCTTCCTCGCGGTCATGTTCTGGTACAGCTGGCAGTTGAGTCTCATCGCCTTGCTGCTGATGTCGCTCATCACCCTTGCCAGCCTGCTGGTCACGCCCGCCCTGCGCGAGCGGCTCGACCAACAGTTTCTGCTCGGCGCCAAGAACCAGGCCTTCGTCACCGAATACGTCGCCGGCATGGAAACCGTCAAGTCCTTGCAGATGGAACCCGTGCTGGTGCAAAAGTACGGCGACTATCTGGCGCAATACCTCGCGGCCAGCTTCTCCACCAAGCAACTCTCCAACTCTTTCAACGTCGTGGTCAATGCGCTGGAACAGATCATGACGCTGTCCATCCTGGTGGTGGGCGCGCTGCTGGTGATGCAGAACGACGGCTTCACCATCGGCATGCTGGTCGCTTTCCAGATGTTCGCCTCGCGCATGACCCAGCCCATGCTGCGGCTGGCCAGCCTGTGGCAGGAATTCCAGCAAGCCAGCATCGCCGTCAAACGGCTGGGTGACTTGATGGATGTACCGAACGAACCCTATTCCCTGACACCGGCGCGCGCACAGGGCGGGGCAGGGGGCTGCGTCGAACTCAAGGATGTCAGCTTCCGCTACAGCGACAAACATCCTTATCTGTACCGCAACCTCAGTCTCACCCTGCAACCCGGCAAGCTCACCGTGCTAATGGGGCCTTCGGGCTGCGGCAAGAGCACGCTGGCCAAGATGCTGCAAGGTTTCTACTGGCCCAGCGACGGCAGCATCCTGCTCGACGGTTACGATCTGCGCCACCTCGCAGCCAACGAACTGCGCGCCAACTTCGGCGTCGTGCCGCAGGAGACGCGCCTCTTCTCCGGCACCATCTACGACAACCTGCAACTCGCCAACCCGCACGCTGGCTTCGAAGAGATCGTGCACGTGTGCAAAATGGCCGAGATCCATCAAGTCATCGAACAACTGCCGCAGGGCTACCAAACCCCGGTGGGCGAGAATGGTGTCGGTCTCTCCGGCGGGCAGAAACAGCGTATTGCCATCGCCCGCGCCCTGCTCAAGCATCCGCGTGTGCTCATCTTCGACGAAGCCGTGAGCAACCTCGACATCGAGACCGCCGAACATTTCGCGGCCACCATCAACAAGTTCAAGGGGCAGGTCACCATGCTGTTCATTACCCACCAGTTGCCCAAGGCATTGCAGGTGGATGAGATATTGAATTTTGGTAAACGGGAAGCGGGTGCAATCGCCCGGGTATCCGCAACCGACGCCGCAAGTGTCAGATAGCCGTTCTATGCGAACCGCACACACCTCCAGTCTGCGTCATCATCTTGTTCGAATGTGCCTCACACTCACCTTGGTGCTGGTCGCACAAGCTGCAATCGGGCTCACCATGAAAGAAGCCGTCGAACTCGCCATGAGCAACGATCCAACCTTTCTGGCGGCACAAGCCAATCTCAACGTCTCGCGTGAACGTTCCAAGCAAGCGGTGGCGGGGCTATTCCCGCAAATCACTGCCAGTGCCAACACCACCTCTAACCAGCGCAAATACGATTTACATAGCGATCCGCCGCCACCCAATACGCCAACGGAACGCTACAACAGCAACTCAGCCCAGTTGAATCTCACCCAGCCGCTATGGCGGCACAACAGCGTCATCGCCATGACGCAGGCCGATCTTGCGGTGAGCCAGGCAGACTTTCAATTGATCGCGGCAGCACAAGAGCTGTTGGTGCGTCTGTCCCAATCATGGTTCGACACCATGCAGGCGCGCGACAGCGTGCAGGCAGCCGCGGCGCAGGTGCGGACCGCCCGGCAGCAACTCGACCTGTCGCAGCGCGCACACGACAAGGGCATCCTGTCGCTGACCGATCTGGAAGATGCCCGCGCCAAACACGAGCAGGCGCTTGCCGAACACGCGATGGCGCAGAGCGAACTGGAGATCAGGCTGGCCGCGCTGGAACAGATCATCGGTCCCGTCCAACTCACACCGCCCATGCTCTCCGAGCAGTACCCTTCGCCGCAGATGGGTGCGGAGCCGCTGGAGCACTGGCTGGCGCAAGCCGGGACGGACAACCCCGCCTTGCTCGCTGCCCGGCGCGCATTGGATGCCGCGAACGAAGAAGTGCGCAAACAAAAAGCGGGACACGAACCCACGCTCGATCTTGTTGCCACATATAGCAACACCGCGCAGGCAGCAGGTATTACAGGACGGGAGTTCGGTTTCGATTCCAGGCAGAGCACCATCGGCCTGCAACTCAACATGCCGCTGTATGCGGGCGGCGGACAGAGCGCCAAGGTGCGCGAAGCCCTGGCGCTGAAAGACAAGGCAATGCAGGAACTGGAAGCCGCCCGTCGGCAGGCGCGCATGAGCGTGAAGGAAGCCTGGTATACCTGGCGTGCAGGCATGGTGCGCGAAACCTCTGCCCGCCAAGCCATGCAGTCTGCTGAACTCAACCGCAGGGGCGCGCAGTCCGCCCGCGAGCGGGGCATCAAGGCCGACATCGACGTGCTGCAAGCTGAACAGCAACTCGCCATCGCACAACGCGACTGGCGCAAGGCGCGCTATGACATCATCCTCAGCCGGATCAAACTCGATGCGGCTTGCGGGCAACTGGATGCAGATCGGGTTGTCGCGCTGGATGTGGCCTTCAGCGATAGGGTAGAGGAATAGCTGAGCCACCCTGGATCAAAGCAACTACAGGGCCACCTTGTAATTCCGGAGTATCTCTACCGTCTGGGGGAGTCCTTGGCTTAACAGCCTATCCAGGAACGAATCCACTTCGACAGGCGGGTGCTTCAATGACCTTCTCTGCTTGTTCGCCGCCTCAAGCACCTTGGCAATATTCAAGTCCAGATTGTTGACGATGAAATCGTCGGGGTGAATGGCCTCGACCCCGTACTTGCCGAGTTCGTGCGCCGGAAAATCTTTCAGGTTGGCGGTAATGATCGCATCCGCGCCACACCGGATAGCAGCGGCCAGCACATGCCGGTCATCCGGATCAGGCAAAGTCAGCGTATCGATCAGGCCTTCATAGTTCTCCACCAGACAGTCATGGCAGTGTGCATCCATGAGCGAGCGGGTTCTCAGTAGCTGTTCTTGACTGATATCCGGCCTGTCCAGCAAGACGTTGCGCATCCATTCCTCATGGATGCGCTCGGTCCAGCGCGCACGGAAGAGCCCGGTCGTGGCCAGACGCACCAGCAAATCCCGCAAGGGCGCCGGATATAAAACGTTAGCGTCATACACGACCGTAAAGCTACTCATCAATAACCCATCCCCAATTTCTGTGCCTGTGCAGAAAGTTCGTCCAATGCAGCCTCTCTCTGCTGTTCTTCCTTGCTCTTGAAATCCAGCAAATCACTATAACGTACCCTGCGATGCGTACCGACCTTGCGGTACGGAATCTTGCCCTCATCCAGCAGCTTGATGAAATATGGGCGCGAGACCATCAGCAGGTCGGCGGCTTCCTGGGTGGTGAGCTCCGCATGCACCGGAACCACCTGCACGGCATTCCCCTGCGACAGGTTGGCTAGGATGTCGATGAACAATCTGAAAGCGGACATTGGTAATTCGACCCTCGTTTTTTCTCCATCACTTTGAATCGTGACGCGCTGTACTGCTTCCTTTGTTGCCAAGATCATCGAAAGTGCGCGACTGCTTTCTTTGGCTAATTCGATATCGACCTCACTTGGCAATAAAGGCAAACTTCCTTGCGCTTTGTTGCTCATTGTTCTCTCCTGTTTGATTGATGTCGCTTGTCGCGACTAAGGCGCATACCCTTATATGGCTACGCGTGAGCAGATGATAGTGTAAGTTGCCATTATTCGCAATAAACGAAACAAACAAACTATTCGAAATTAATTCCGGGGTTCATTTGCCAAAAATATATAGGCATATTGGGATAGATATATATACCTATATAGGCCAAACGGCATATTGTCTTCACTCTCAATATCAAGTACGTTCCCACATGTCGCACAGGGTTATCCAGGCGGCAAGCGCATCAAAAGATGTGAAACCAATAAAGACAATCTTGTCGAGGGAACTTGATGGCGGCTGCAAAGAAAGTCGCGCGCAAGGCGCGCATCGTCGGTGTCGATCCACAGGATTTCGCTCCCAACCTGTTGCGCGTGCAGAACCAGCCGCCGGCACCGTTCGCACAAGCCATGTTGCGCATCCTGCTTGTCCTGCTGTTTGCCGTCATTCTGTGGGCCATCTTCGGCAAACTGGATATCGTCGCCAGTGCCGAAGGCAAACTCATCCCGCAAAGCTACGTCAAAATCGTCCAACCCTTCGAGCAAGGCCTCATCAGCGAGATCCTCATCAGCGAAGGTCAGCATGTCCAAGCCGGGCAAGTCCTCATGCGACTCGACACCACCCTGTCCGATGCAGACGGCAAAGCCATCGGCAACGACTACCTCCTCAAACAGATCGCGCTGCGCCGCATCGATGCCGAACTGGGCGACCGCGACTTCAAACGACGAGATAACGAACCCGAATCCCTCTACCGCTCAGCCCTCGCTCAATACCGCGCCAACCGCCGCGCCTACCACACCGCCCTCGAAGAAGAGCGCAGCATCCGCGACAAAGCCCAAAGCGAACTGGCCGCCGCCAAACAAGCCAGCACCAAACTCACCCAAACCCTGCCGCACTATCAAAAGCAAGCCGAGGCATTCGCCGATCTCGCCAAAGACGGCTACGTCAGCAGATTCGAAGCCGCTGACAAACAACGCGAATACACCGAAAGATCCCAGGACCTCAAAACCCAGCAACACCTCATCGCCAGCGCCCAGGCAACCCTCACTGCCTCCAGCCGCAAACTCGAACAGATCAGCGCCGACTACCGCCAACGCCTGCAAGCCGAACGCGCCGAACTTGGCAGCAAGCTGGACAAGACCCAGGCCGAATACGCCAAACAACAATACCGCCACGAACTACTCGAACTCAAAGCCCCGCAAGACGGCATCATCAAAGACGTCGCCACCCACACCATCGGCACCGTCATCAGCCCCGGCACCATCCTCATGACCCTCGTCCCCAAAGACGAGATACTCAGAGCTGAAGTGTGGGTCTCCAACCAGGATGTCGGTTTCATCCACCAAGGCCAACCCACCAAAGTCAAACTCGCCTCCTACCAGTTCCAGAAATACGGCATGGTGCAAGGCGAAGTCGCCCACCTCAGCGCAGACGCCACCGACGCCAACCAACAAGGCGCAGGCGCATCCGCGCCGCCTGCTGCCCAATCACCCAACGGCCAGCCTTACGCCTACCGCGCACTGGTCGATCTCAAAGCCCAGGAACTCATCGTCGATGGCATCAAACACGCCTTGAGCCCCGGCATGCAGGTTACGGCGGAGATACATTTGGGGACGAGAACCATTCTTGAATATTTGTTATCGCCGGTGATGGGGGCGTTTCAGGAAGCGGGGAGGGAGCGGTGAGTGAAAAACATCCGTTCGTGCTGCACCCGCAAGGAGTAGGCCGTGGCTGTACGGGGCTGAAGCCCCAACAGCACACGCTCAGCTTGTCGAAGCATGAACGACCTACAGCCCGTTCGTCCCGAGTAGGAGAAGCCGTATCGAGGGATAAGGCTGTCGAAGCATGAACACAACACCCGCAACAACCCGCACCGAAGAATGAACGAGCACGAATTAAGATTCAGCAACAAGCAACCAGACATAGAGAGGAAATAGCATGACCGAAGCAGCAAGCACCACCCCAAGCAAAGAATCCAAGCAACCCAAAGTCAACGGCAAGCCCCAAGCCAAGCAACAACGCGTCATCAGCGACCCAAAAGAAGTCGCGCAGCTAGTAATGATGCGCATCGACCAAGTGAACAGCAAAAAAGACGAACTCACCATCGCTGTGAAAGGGCTGGCCGATACGGCCAAGCAACTGGTGAGTGTGTATGCGCAGCAGCAGGCGCAACTGGCTAAGCTGGTGAAGCGGGTGGAGGAGTTGGAAAAAGCGGGCAGGCATTAACTGAATTGTTTTCGCTAATCCGCATAGCGAACAGAGAATGTCTAGTATAGGAGAGTGGTATGAATAATGTACTTAGCTCATGTCGGATTACCCTGTCTGTTGTTCTGATATTAATTCTTGGAGGTTGTATGAATCAGGAAAGTTCGGCAGTAGAAGCACTTATCGGTCGCGACTTCCGCGACCTGAGCATTTTCCCGAATAGCGAAGAACTGCTCCTGGTTGAAGTGAATGAGAAGGAACTTCCCGAACACAGCCGGATACTGCGCTACAACCTCAAGAAAAATACTTTACAGCATTACGCGCTGCCAAAGGGTTACGCCTACACCGACGCCAAAATATCGCCGAGCGGCAACTACATCGTGATGAAACGCGTCAAGGAAGTTGATGTAAGCGATGAATCCAAAGTCCGAGAGACATTAGACAACCCGGAGATCGCCATCATGAAAGCAGATGGCACCGATTTCAGGGTGCTGCCGCTAATCCCCGGCTACAAGCATGGCCCTATTCTGTCAAACGACGACAACAAGCTGGCCTATTGGCGCGGCACACTGCGCAAGCCGCACAGCAAATCGCTGGCCTCTGGGTTGGATATTTGGGAATTCGACTTGACCACCGGGAAAGATACGTTATTTGCGGGGCCGTTCGAGTTTTTTGAGGGCATGCTGATGCAGTACCTGCCCGGAGACAGTGAGGTCCTCTTCCATGGGTTTGGACCTAGTGCGCATGCCCAATCCATGTCGAGATACGGAAAACGGTATAACAATAGCCAAGCCTATAGGGCCAGTCGTGGTCAATCACAATTGCCAGAGCCAATATTGACCGAAGTCAATCATGCTGATTTTCCAACGCAGTCTAAGAATGGGGATCTAGTCTTCAAAGGTGAAAAGCCAACTATTTCGATATTCATTAGGTCTGTTCAGGGGAAACTGAGTCAATGGCTTGCGCCAGAAAAATTCTGGGGGCCGAACGGAATTACTGCAATAGTGATGGCCACCAACGAAACGTTTGTCGCGTTCATATATAGCTTGCCAGATGATCATTACGATCGATTCAAGGAAAAGCAGGCGGGTATCGGGATGCTCATCCCCAATTCTTCTGAATGGAAAACGATGAAGATTCCATCACTGGGGTCGTCGCTACCCATCGTCGTCAAGCTGGCTCAATAAGCCCGGCCATTCGCAATCAATCGAACAAATCAATAAGGAGTGCGCATTATGGCTGGACTCAATGGCATTGGTTTTCCCGGAATTACAATTACGGATCCTTCGACATGGATTCCCGCATTTGGCAGTTGGGGCGGGCCGGGCTGGGCGGCCGGTGAAAGAGTTACGGGGCCGCTTACGGATGCGCAAAAGCTGGTGCCTGCGGTGACCATTAATGGTCGCACAAGCCCTGTGGATCTAGCCTGCAAAACACATGACTTCTCTTATGACGACGCCGAAAAAATAGGCGGCACCGAAGAGGCGGTGCTCAAACTACAAGCCGATTTGCAGCTGGTTCGAGACC
>DISA01000049.1 GCA_002421915.1 Gallionellaceae bacterium UBA6222 | reverse complement strand
GCCAGACTGCTCCACCCCGCGTCGGTTAAGGAGCGGCATTGTAAGGACATATGACCAAATGGTCAACTTTCATTTTGCCGCGACTGTTAGAAAGGAAAGCTTGACGACTCCCACTTTTTGCGCAATGGCCATTATCTGTGCCACCCGCCCATAATTCACCGCCTCATCCGCTTGGATCTGCAATTGGAAATTTGGATCAGTGGCACGGCTCTTAAGCATCTCAGCCAACCTTTCATCGCTTAAATGCAATGACTCATAAGAGACCTCGCCTTTGGCATCAATGGCCATACTAATTTTCTGCAGCCTATCGTCATGCGCCACCGATTCTGTTTTGGGCAGATTGATCTTAAGCGATTGTGGTGCAAGCAAAGGCGCGGTGATGATGAACACCACCAGTAGCACCAGCATCACATCCACCAATGGTGTGACATTGATCTCGCTCATCATGCTGTCTTCTGGAGAAGTATTCCCAAAACTCATATCAGCCTCACAGTTTGTAATCGTGTTTTTGCGCCAGTCGCAAAAAATCATGGGCAAAATTCTCCAGATCGGTTACATGCACCTTCAGCCGACGCAGAAAAAAGTTGTAGGCCAATACCGCCGGCAGTGCAGTGGCGATACCGATGGCCGTGGCGATCAGTGCCTCACCGATCGGGCCGGCCACCACGTCCAGCGATGCGGAGCCGCTGGCTCCGATATCCTGCAATGCGTGCATGATGCCCCACACCGTACCGAACAAGCCCACAAAGGGTGCGGTGGAACCTATGGTAGCCAGTTCCGCCAGGCCGCGCTCATGATAGCGCTGGATATTCTGCAACTGCTGGCGCATTTGGCGTTGCAAAACCTCGTGTGGCGCACCCAGGTGTTTCAAGTCACGATGCACCTCACCCAATGTCTTCAACTCGGAGAATCCGGCTTGCGCAAGGCGTGCAATATCACCCTGACTGGTATTGGCCACCCGCTCCGCTTCACTCCACTCGTGCGCCTCCCAGAAATCCTCGTTGAACTCCTTGTCTTGCCGCCTGACCTGGTATTGCTTCCACAACTTAAACAGGGCGATCGACCAAGTTACAACAGAAAGAAAGATCAGCAATACCAGAGTCGTAGCGACGATAGGTGAGCTAACCGAAAAAAAGTCGTTCATACGCCGTCATCCTCCAAAGAAAATTTGATGGGAACCAAAAACCACATGGTAACCGGTTGGCCAAAGCGGCGAGCCGGAGCAAAACGCCAGGTCTTGACAGTCTGCAGCGCGGCCTTGTCCAGTATCTCGTAACCGCTACTTTGATGCAGTTTGACCTCACCCGCCTTACCTTCCGCCAGCACTTCAACGTTGAGTATAACTTTACCCTGATACCCCATACGTCGTGCCACCATGGGGTATGGCGGGCGTGGATTATTGAGGTAATCAGCACGATAATCCGGCTCGGCATCCAACTGCACCGGTGCTGGCGGTGTTTCGTTTTGTACGGCGGGTGCTGCTACCTCTTGAATAATTGGTGCGGGTTCACTTGTTGGTTCAGGTTCAACTTCACGCAATTTGGGTTCCGGTTCACGTTTTGGTTCTGGTACTGGTTGCGGTTTGGGTTCTGGCTGCGGCACAACATCAGCCTGTGGCAAACGAATATTGGCGAATGAAATGGATAGCTCATTGATCGCCACTTTGGGCAACTCCGGTTGCAACAGCCAACCTGCGATGAGTGCCAAGTGCAGCAGCATAACCACACCAACCACGATCAGGCGTTCGTACAAAGATGAATCCAGAGGTGAACCACGGAACGAGGTATCCATGCGAATACAGGGCAGGCTTAATTGAAGGACTGACATGCTACCAGCGCCCCTCCAGTGTGACCAATAATGCGCGTATGCCTTTGTCTTCTGTCCGCAGTTGATAGGTGTCTGCACCATTCAAATACACCGTCTCACGAACTGTCTTGGCTGCAAGCAAGTTCTGCCCACTCAGGCGCAAGTTGAACTTGGGTGTCAGCTTATAAAGCCAGAAGGCATCCAAGGTCGTCTTGGCATTCGTCGTTCCACGTTGCTCGTTGGGAATATCCGTCTTGCTGGGGCCAGACATCTGCAGGGAGACACCGTAGCTCGATTGCCACATCGGCAGACTTTGGTCCACACCAGCGGAGAACGCATAGTCAGGCGTATCACGTGCCATACGAGTGACACCCAGACGGGCATCGTTGACACGAGCATTCGGCAAAGTGAGATGCGCCTTTACTGTTGCGCCCTTCCAACCAAAATTGTCGGTGCGCACCTTGCCATCCAGTTCCCAGCCCCAGTGCAAAGCCCGGCCCTCGTTTTGCGGTCTATCGACCCAACGCACCCCTTCCAACTGCACGCGACGTTCGATGAAATCCTCGGTGGAACGAACATACAGATTGACACCGAACACCCCCGCCTCTTGATCGAGATAGCGCTCCAATACCGCCTCGTAATTCAAACTACGCTCGGGAGCAAGATTGGAATTGCCACGCCTATCAGCTTCAAGTGGCGTATTAACAGCGATACTTCGTGTCACGGTGTTACTCAGTTCCTCCAATCTAGGTAATTTCAGCCCCGCCCCAAGCGATGACCGCAACAACCATTGTTGGGCGGGTTCCCAACGTACTGCGATGGAAGGCAAGAGGCGTCCGTGTTGCTGGCTAACACCATCCGAAGCGAGCCGCATATATTCACCGCGCACCCCCGCTGTGAGCACCACTGATTGTTGCAACGACCAATCATCCTGCACCCACGCGATGCTATGACGCTCAGTGGCGTCGCTAGTCGATACGCCCACGAAGCTACCGCCAAAACTCTGCTCATCGTTGCGACGCAGATTAATGTGCTCCACACCCACTGCCAACAGATGTTCGCCCAGCGGCTTATCCAAGCGCAACGCCATGTTGTATTCAGTTTCCTTACCAACGGAATGTTCGGTCGAAGTGCTGCTGACATTCGCCACAGTGGATTCACGCACCAGATCAACGGTACGGTTACCGCGATTCAAAGACATCCGCCCTGTCAATTTAGAGCTATCCAGGTTCTTCTCACCATCCGCACGCAGACGCAACATGCGACGGTTGTTGGTCTCCCGACTGCTACGCGTATCCGTGGAAGGCGCCAATTGATCGATCAAGGTCGTATCGCTATTGCGCTTGCCGAGCCCGTCAAACAACAAAGGAGAGATCGTCAGGCTATCGCCGCTGTCTTTCCATGTCATTCTTGGTGACAACACGAATTCACGGAAGGTGTACAACCCTTCATCACTCTCCTGTTGCCAGACGTTGCGCACACCATTTGGGAAGGCTTGCCGATCAGTCGCGCCTTGGGTCGGGTTGCGATGCAGATTCAGCGTGATGGGTAAGGACCAAGCAAACCCGCCGTCACCACCATTCTCTGTCCATGTCATCTGTCCGGTTGGCTCGTTGCCGCGAAACCCCACCGCTGCTTTGACGGCAGTCGTTCGCTTGGACAAGGCTTTCTTCATCACCAGATTCACGGTCACCGATGAGGCACCACCATATTCTGCAGATGATCCGCGCAATATCTCCACGCGCTCCAGATCGCCCGAAGGCAATCTTCCGATCACCCCAGCAACCATGCGTGAACCACCGGCAGGACGCTCTCCGTCGATGAGGACCTGCACCGAATCGCGCGACATACCACGAGCGCGATGACTATCCCCTTTAATCTCGACACCCGGCAATTTTCCCAGCACCTCACCGATCGTCATTACCCCCAGATTCTCGATTTCCTTGCGATCCATGATGACCTTCTGCGTGCTGTCATCACGGCGTTCAGATATGCCAGTACTTTTCGCGGTAACGTTAACTTCTTTTAGTGTAGGCGGATCTTCAGCGCGCGCGGGGACGGAAAATAAAACGACAATTGCAATTGCAACAATAAAAGCAAGTTTCATGAATTGGCACAAAAAATGGCAACAATCAAAGTACCAGAAAAATCCGGCGCAAACCCAGTGCAATCAATACGGAGGCAGCACCCCACCCTATCCAGCGGGTGATCCATTTTTGGTTGTCCCGCAGGTTTTTCCCAAAAAAATTAATGAGGGGCAATAGTATCAGTAACGGTGTAAGTGCCGCACCCAGACCGAAAGCTACTCCATTCGCCATGCCGAGTTTGATACTGCCGGCTGCCGCACACACAGCCAACAGAGAGGCCAACGGCGCGCAGGGAGTCAGACTCAAGGAAAACCCCAGCAACAGAGGCGGTGTACTTCCCGCGCTTTTTGCAACGCCGCACGGTGAATGTGGCTTTGCGGCACGCAGTAGCCAAACACCTGCCGCGATGGAGGCAAAACCGATCACCAGATGCCCCGTTCCACCCCGCATTGCCTGCGATAGCCAGGTGCCCGCCGCAGCCGCCACGGCACCCAGCAAGGTATAGGCAAGGATGCGGCCGGCGGCAAACAACCCCGTGTCACGCAAGACTTGCAGCTGTGTACCACCGCGCCCCAATACCCAAGTTCCCATAAACGGCAGGCATGTGGCAGTACACGCGGTCAATCCCAGCGAAACCCCCAACAGCCATACCGTGAACAACGTGGTCTGCTGTGGGATGAGCGAAGGATCCAGAAAATTATCCATTGTCAGACACCGGTTTGGGCAGGATTGGGATCACACGCTTCTTCGACGTGCCTTCTGGTGTCTCCAGCTTGACGCGATATTTGTATTGCTCGCGCGACGACCTGAATAGCGGCATGCCCAGAAACTTGATCTGGATCACGTCATCGTCAGGACAGAACTCCACACAGCGGCCGCACAGGGTGCAATCCTCGTGGAATGCTTTTCTTCCATATTCCCGGCCGATTTCGTGAATATCCATCGGACAGGCTTTCTCGCACACGCTGCATTTGTCGCACTTGTCATTCTGTTTCTTCACCAGTTGCATCGGCGACAACCTCTGAAACAGGGCATTCCACGATAGCAGCGGACAGATGCGACAGAACGGCTGGCGTGCCACCAAGGCAGCGATGATGACAAAACCGAACAGCGTATTACCCAGCGCGCCAAGAAAAAATCCAATGCCGCTCGAGGTCTTCACGGCAATCTGCTCGGTGTCGGCGGTCAGCAGCGTGGTGGCCAGACGCGAAGGGCAGACCTGGCAGAAAGGATCCCCCAGTTCATTCGATACCGTACCCAAGCCAGCCAGCAATGGCAGGCCGAGTACCAACACCAACAGCAGCAGCCACTTGACCGGGCGCACCCGACCGACGTTGCCTCTGTCAAAACGATGCAACGGCCTGCCCAGCTTCCGGCCGATGCGGTAAACAATTTCCTGCACCGTACCCATCGGACAGACCCAGCCACAGAACGCCTTGTTGAGGAAAAAGAAAAAGGCAAAAAAGGTGGCAACCGAGATCATCGTCGGAATCAATATTTTGTAAGTCACCTCCTGTGCCTTGACCAGTGCCTCACCAATACGGTGATGAAACTGGTGCTGATTGACGATCAGGATGCAATGGTCCCCCGTGGATTTGTCGTAGGCGCAAGCCAGCGAAGGCAGTGCCTGCGAAATACGGTCAACCGTGTAGTTTCCCAGCAATACACCTCCGTATACAGTAACGAACAGCATGAGAATTTGGATGGCAAAGCGGAAACGTGTCAGCGTTGGAAAAATGGTTTTCAGCATGTCAGGATTCCTTGTTGTTGGTGTTAACCACTACCGGTTTTTTGTTCTTGCGTTGGCGCAACAACGGTGTTGCACCGATCATCCCCAGCAGGATAAAGCCCAACCCCAGTGCAAGGCTGCGTTGGTCGAAGGCATCCGGGCCATAGGTACTGTTGAACGCAGTCAGGTAAGTCTTGCCGTTCGCGACATGTTGTGTGGCAAGCACCAGATCGGCTCCCCTGCGCGGGCTGTGATCGTGCCCGCCACCCTGTTTCACTTCTTCGATCTTCTTGAAGTCATCCGGCACGTGCACGGTGAGCACACCTGCCGCGTCCGTCATCAGCACCATCCTGCTTCCGTTGGAAGTCAACAGATCAACTTTCTGCCCGGCGAGGGGCTGCCCGTTGAAACGGGCCAGAAATTGCCAATCTTCATTGGCGCGATAACGCGAATGCTCGCGCGGGAAGGGCTGCGGAATAATCTCCAGTTCGTTCTTTTGCCGCATGAACATGGCGGTCGGATTCTTTGCACTGCGTTCGCCAAAGTAATACACGGTCGATGCAACATGAACGGCATCCCTCCGCTCTTCGCGCGCAGTCAACATCTGAAAGCCGCCTGTGGTTGGCTTGTCCAACCTTGCCCCGCCCAGTTCCATCGGCAATTGCCGGTGAGCATCCGCGTCTTGCAGGTTGTTCGACCAGGCATCGATACTGGCTGCCACAATATTTTGCGGCATCACCGTAATGATTCTGCTTTCACGATTTGCACCGCTCATCTTGGTCTTCAGCGTGGGCAATTCGGTCCATGCCGTTGTTATCGGCATATCCCTCACGCCCATCGCATCGCTCATGGCAGCATGGTCATGCCCTCCCTGCACCACCGCCCGTGGCGGCTCCGTTGCAGTTGATAATGGAGCGAAGACAAGCAGTAAGACCCCGATCGCATTCATTCTCATATCCGACTCCACTTAAAAGACTGCAGAAATCCCGGCCGTCCACACACGTCCCGGATCGACTGTGATGGACATATCTTCGGCGTTGTAAACCCCGTCGCCATTACCGTCCGAGCCGCCGCGTATCGTGCTGTAATAGAATCGGTCGAACAGATTGTCGATCCGCACGAACGCCGACCATTTCGTTTCGTGTTCGGTCCTGATTTCATAGTTGGCCATCGCATTGAACAGCGTGCGCCCCCCTATCTTGACCAGATTCACTTCGTCGGCGTAGATGCTGCTCTGCATATTCATCTCGGCAGAGAAGGTCAGCCCAGGCATGTAACGGTAGCGTGTGGACAGGTTCATCTTGTGCTTCGGCGTGCGCGGCACGACATTGCCGGTGTTGTTGTACAGCACCGAAGGCAGCGGCAAAGTACGCGATCCCATAGCCATCCAGTAGGTGTCGTTCCGGGTGAACTTCGCGTCCAGATAGGTGTAGGCGATATCCCCCGACCAGGCTTCCCTGGCATCAGTCTTCACACCCAGTTCGACGCCGCGATTGCGCACCCCGCCGATGTTTTGGTATTGCTCAAATTCGTTGAAAGTCGACACCGTGGGATCCGGCGCAGTCTGATACTGGCCGCCGGTATTCAGGATGAAATTCTTGCGATCAATCTGAAACAGCGCCACATCCAGGTCCAGCGCGATGCCGTGCAGTTCGCTCTTGGCACGCAGGCCAATTTCCTTGTTGAGGGATTTTTCCGGAATCAGGTCCGGATTGGCGGTCACCGATCCGGTCGGAGTGACGGTGCTGCCATACAACTGGCTGATGGTCGGCACCCTGAAGCCGGTGGAAATGTTCGAGTAGATTTCGCGTTCCGCTGACAATGCATAATTCAATCCGACGCGTTCCGACCAGACCTTGAAAATCTTTTGGCCGGTGGTCGTTCTACCCTGCCCGATCTGGGTTGGCGTAAGCGGAATATAGCTTTCATATTGGGTATCGATATCGTCGTAACGCGCGTTCAGCGTGGCCGTCAACGGCTCGGTCGCCTGCCATTTGAATTCCCCATATATCGCCTTGGTGTCGGATGTGGACAAATTGTTTGCGGTGACAGTACCGGCAAGATTCAATGGATTCGTCACGCCAATCGCCGTGCTGCGCGTCGAGTAAGTCACAAGGTTGCGGCTAACCGCCCTGTCTGAAAAAGACTGAATATCCAGCCCTGCCATCATGCCGACCTGTTCACCGCCCCTGCGCCATTCGGTTTTCAGCCCTTTCTGTACCTGATCGGTATCTCCGCCATTAACATAGGCATCATTCATCGTGCTCATGTCACTGGCTGCAGCTGTGCCATACAGCAAGGTCCCATCTGCTGCACGCAGAAACCCGTTCGGGTTGGACCAACTGAAAGTGTGATCCTTGAATCTGTAGGTGTTCACCAGCAAATTGCCGCTGGAGCCAATATCCTTCGCATAAGTCAGGTTCAGTTTGTCCAGATCGACATCATAGTTACGCGCGTAATCCTTGCCGCCGCTGAAACTCTGCGGATCCAGCACGGCGGCGGTCACCCCCTTGACGGTGCCATGACTGTCCTTGTCACGCTTGGATTTCTCAAAGCCGAAGGCGATATCGCTGGTTTCGTCGATCAGATATTGCAGTTTGCCGTCCACATACCTCGCAGAGGATTCCCCCTGATCGTGGTAGCCATCGGTTTGCCGTTTCGTGGCCTGTACATGCCCGACCCAATTGCCTTCAGCAAAACCGGCACGCACCAGGCCTTTGCGAAAATTGAAGCTGCCCGTTTCGGTGCTCACCGTAAAACCTGCCATTTTTGCGCCACGCTTGGTGGTAATGATTACCGCGCCGGACAAGGCGTCCTCACCGAACAGATACGACGCACCGCCCTTGATAACCTTGATCGAATCGATATTGTCGAGGTCGATATTGACGCGCCCGGTGCGTTCTTGAACCGGCACGCCGTCGATCACGATCGCCACGCCGGGCTTCTCCCCCATGTAACGCTGCGCCTCCACGCCGCGCAGCATGATCTTCACCGAATCGCCACTTTGAACTTCAGCTGTCACACCAGGGATGGATTCCAGAATCTCGACAATATTCTTGCCGTGTTCTTCATCCACCTTTTTGCCGCTGATGTTGTTGACATTTGATGCTTCGCCACGCTTGGAATCGAAGCGATCATCGATGGTGGTCGATGTCACTGTCACCTCCGGCAGGGAGCCGACTTCGGCTTGCGCTACTTGCCGGACCGTCAGTGCCAGCACTCCGCATATGATGATTCCACTGCTTATTTTCATTGCTTCCCCCTATTGTTATCGTCCAGAAATAAACATGCGAATTCTATGAATGATTTTTTCTCTTGGGAATGCGACATGATGTCGCGCGGCAATTTGCCGCATCCCCCGTCGACCCTTATTCAGGTATTTCCAGGAAAGCAATTTTTTCATTACGTCTCTTGAAACCCGAAACTTTGCCCCCATAAACCACCGTGAAAAAATTAGGAGGAGTTCAATGAAACAGCAGGAAAATCAGCAGAAGATCGAACAACAGGAAGCCTCCGGCGCAGCGGAAACGCCCCCGGAACAAACGACGGATAAGATTCCCAGCCTGGAAGAGATGCTGCAGGAAGCCGAACGCAAGGCACAGGAACACTACGATGCCTGGATGTACGCGAAGGCTGAAGGCGAGAATATTCGCCGCCGCGCTGCCGAAGACGTGAGTAAGGCGCAGAAGTTCGCCGTGGAGCGCTTTTCCGGCGAGATGCTGGCGGTGATGGACAGCCTGCAGGCCGGTCTTGCGGTGCAAACCGAGAATGTCGAGAGCTTCAAGAGCGGCATGGAACTGACCCTGAAGCAGCTTGCCGGCGTGTTCGAAAAATTCAACATTAAGGAAGTAAACCCGGTGGGTGAGAAGCTGGATCCACACAAGCATCAGGCCATCAGCATGGTGGAGAGTGATCAGGAACCCAATACCGTGGTCAGCGTGATGCAGAAGGGTTACACACTGAATGATCGCGTGTTGCGTCCGGCGCTGGTGATGGTGGCGAAAGGCAAGGAGTAAAGAGCGGGAAGGGAGAAGGGACCGCGCCTACGGCGCTCAAGGGGGAAGGGAAAACCACCCGCTCTGAATTCGGAGTGGCGTTTTTACCCCTCTCCCTTCCCCCTTCACTCTTCCCCCATATCAAGCACTTGAAATATAGATTTGCCGCCCCACCTTGGGCGACAGCAGATTTACAGAAACAACCAAATTAAACTGAAAGGAAAGCGTCATGGGAAAAATTATCGGCATTGATCTGGGCACAACCAACTCTTGTGTGGCCATCATGGAAAACGGCAAGACCAAAGTGATCGAAAACGCGGAAGGTACGCGCACGACGCCTTCCATCATCGCCTACATGGAAGATGGTGAAGTGCTGGTGGGCGCACCTGCCAAGCGTCAGGCCGTAACTAACCCCAAGAACACCCTGTACGGTGTGAAGCGCCTGATCGGCCGCCGCTTTGAAGAACCGATGGTGCAAAAAGACATTGCCATGGTTCCCTATGCCATCGTCAAGGCCAAGAACGGCGACGCGTGGATCAAGGTGCGCGACAAGGAGATTTCAGCACCCGAGATTTCGGCTGAAGTATTGATGAAGATGAAGAAGACTGCCGAAGACTATCTGGGTGAATCCGTCACTGAGGCCGTCATCACGGTGCCGGCCTACTTCAACG
>DISA01000013.1:586-39713 GCA_002421915.1 Gallionellaceae bacterium UBA6222 | reverse complement strand
TGCTGTACCCGATCCCGCAGACGGCGCAGATCGCTGGCAAATGCTGCCAGCCTCTGGGGCGATCAACGGTTCTGTGGGGAGCAGGCAAGGAATATCCTTTTGAAGGCGAGGACTTCGCCTACATGGTTTTCCGGAAACGCAACTGCTGCCAAGGAGCGTTTTGAAACCATGAATCGATATCGGTGCGGCGTACTTATCGCGGCTTCAATTGCGTATTCCGTGTCGAGCGCTACATGGGCGCAGGCTGTGCTTCCAAACGATGGCGACATGCGTCTGGCGCGGCAACGCATGGAAGAAGCTCTTAAGGGAATGGAGCCGACCAGAGTAGCGAATCCGTTGTCGGTGCCAAAAAATGATGCATTACCGAAACCAGTAGCCAAGAGTCCGGACATCTCCCAGATCGCAGAGTCCTATCGTCGTATGTCTCCACCCATGACAGCAATGCCACCTGACATCCCCGAGCTGATGGTCTTCGTCTCGTTCTCGATGCCGAAGGAAACGCTTGAGCGAATCGTCGCTCAGTCGGAGAAGTCGGGGGCCGTCCTCGTGCTTCGAGGACTCAAAGGCAACTCCCTGAGTCGTATGGGGGAGGAACTGGCTGCCTTGGTCGGGAAGCGGAATGTCACAGCCATTATTCATCCACCAGCCTTCAAGCAGTTCAAGGTAGCTCAAGTCCCGGCACTGGTAATCGCACGAGCCGCGCAAGCAACCAAGATCGGAAATGACGGATGCGCTGTTCCTACAAGCTATATCAAGGTTGATGGCGACGTTGGTCAGGACTACGCCCTCGATCTCATTGAACGCCAGGCGCCGACTTGGGCAGAAGCCGCAAGACGCTATTCCGCAAGATTGGCTGGACCTCGTCCATGAGGTGCCTTTTTGTCTGGTGCATGGTTTTCATGGCGACCGCCAACAACGCGGTAGCGCAGGGCTATGATTCAGGTACGGCATTCACCGAGGGCAGGGCGCTTGGATCAGGCTCGATCAATGGTGCCTTTCAGGGTATCGGTAGCGGGAATGCCGCGTCCATGGTTCCAGGTTACGGGCAGAGCGCCACGCAAACCCAGTTGTTCCAAGGAGGGCAGGGGCAGCTATCCGGGCCCGGTGTCACCAAGGTTACGGACTGCGCTAGCCAGGTGCCGGATACCGACACCTATCGGCGGCAGGAGTGCGATGCGGTGAATTTTGTGGCACGCAACCCGAGTGTGCGGCCGGCTTTCTCGATTGACCGTGCTACCGATCCGCTGATCAGTCGTGCCAATTCCATCGCCAGCAACCCAACCTTGCAGGTCACTGGCATCAATATCGGGTCGAGTACGGAGCAATGCAGTGTGGTGACGGAAACCACGCCGGCCACTTTTTCGACAGAGGTCTGTACCGAGTACCGGCCCGTGACCAGCAATTTCTGTTCAACCGACCGCCAGATCGCCGTCGATCAGCACCATCTGTACCAATGCGTCGAACAGATGCAAACACTCAACGATGCTACCTGCTACATCGGCCAGCAGATCGCGGTGAACACCAGCTACAACTACCAATGCAACCAGACGGTGCAGGGATATGAAACGTTGAGCTGTCGGCGTGGGGTGTCGGCCACAGTCGGATTTGGCCAATGCACGCCCGGCGCCTGGCTGGGCCGGGCGGCGTTCATGGATTGCAGTTGGTGCGTAGACCCGTACATGGCCATGAACATCTTCTGCGGAAGTGATGGCCTGTCGTATATGGTGGAACCTTACCGGTCCTATGACGGTGTCAATCGCTACGACTACAACTGGATTGGCTATCCATGGAATGGGAGCTACGGCCAGTTCCCGGTTGCCGTAGCTCCCGGGCAGTCGGTTACCGACCACTACGTCAGTAACCTCGGGTTCGGCTGCAATCTCTATGTGTATTTCAGCGTCAGTTGCAACTCGACCACCTGCACGCCGTCGATGCGCAACGTCAGTTCAGGGTGCAATTCCTCCGGGGGGACAGGAACCGGGGCGCCGCTCCAACTACCGATGTCGAAAACCGTCAGCAGTTGGGTATCCAATGAGTGCGCCACTTTGCAACAGCGGACACAGTAATGAAGGCACTGACGTTTGTAGCGCTGCTACTCATGATCTTTGTGGATCAAGCTGTCGCCGGCGATTGTCGGCTGGAAAGCTCGACCTGCGTTGATAGCACCGCAAGTAAGACAATCTCTGGTGTTGTCGTGACATTGGCAGACGTCGGCGGTTGTTGGGAGTATCAGGATACCTATACCTGCATCAAACTCGATTCGATTGATTACTGTTCGGCTCTGACGGCGGCTGGTTGCGCGCAGACCAGTTCAACTTGCAGCGATACCGCCTTCAACAGCACCTGCAATACTTACACGAAGACGTTTAGATGTGGCTCCAGCCAAGGAACCCCTACCAACACGGTTCGCTTGGATAACACCTACACGCTGGCGACAGATACTGCGGATACCAGCCAGTGCAGCAGCTATGCTCAAAATTCCCGCTGTCGTCTGGCGGCGCATAGCTGTGTCGACTCGACGCCATGCAAGGTCGACCCCAGCGGGGCGACGGTGTGCCTGGCCGGCGTGACGCCGCCAGCGGGTGGACTCAACTCTACGGCTACATGCTGGCGCTATCAGGATGACTATTCCTGCATTGCCGAGAATCACATCGACTATTGCGCCGCCATCAAAGCTACCCAAGGGTGTGCGCTGGTCAGTTCGACCTGCGACAGCACGGCATTCGACGGGTCATGCAACCAATACACCCGACGGTATCAATGCACCAACGTCACGGCTTCGACGAGCTCTCCGACGGTGGTTGAGCTCAATACGTCCTACACCATCACGTCGAACACACTGGATACCAGCCAGTGCACCTCATTCGCGCAAAGCAGCAATTGCGTCCATGCGGCGACGACCTGTACCGATAGTACGCCCTGCAAAACGATTAACGGCCTGCAGGTCTGCCTGACTACCGTATCCCCATTGCCAGCCGGGGCGCAAAGCTCGGGGGATTCCTGTTGGGTTCGCTCTGAGGATTACACCTGTGCCGGTACTACGCTGACCAACGACTGTCAGGAGTTGATTGATCGTGGTTGCACACAGATATCATCTCAATGTATTGACCAGTTGGATTCCGGGGTATGCGACATGAGCGAGAGAACCTACTCGTGCCAGACCTCGCCGGCATCGCAGACTCAGCGCACGGTTTGCGATCAGCGATCGTTTTGCCAAGGTGGGAGCGGGTGCTTCGATACCAGTAATCCTGCCGATTTGGATTTCGGGAAAGCGATGGCGTCGATGGAGGCGGCGCGCGAGGCAGGTGTCTATGGTGCGGATCAGCGACTGTTCAAAGGGGTGGGGGAACAGTGCCGCAAAAAACTTTTTGGCCTGGTGAACTGTTGCAAGAAGGGCGGTGGCGGTGCGGCCAGGAGCAACAACGTGCTGATGTCGACAATCGTTCAGGGTGCTTTTGCCGGCGGTCAGATGGCGATCAATGCGGGCAGCAAATACATGTTCGACTTCATGTATCCCCAGTACTCCAGCTATATCGAAGCGGGAGCGCAGGCCATGATTTCATCGGAGGTACTCTTCACGCCTACAAATTTTACGCCGTCGTTCAGCTTTTATGGAATGACGTTTTCCACGGGAACGGTAACCAGCGGCCTGCTCGGTGGCCCCGTCTATTCGCTCGGATCGTTGGGGAGCTTCAATCTGTACTTTGACCCCTATTCGCTGGCTGCAGCCGTGGCAATTCAACTGATATCTGAACTTCTGTCGTGCGAACAATCCGAGCAGCTTCTGGCGATGCACAGGGATGCCAACCTATGCGTTCATGTTGGCTCATTCTGCTCTGCGCGCGTGCCAATCATTAAAACCTGTATCGAGCAGACAGAATCGTATTGCTGCTTCAACTCTCGTTTGGCCCGGATCATCAATGAACAGGGCAGGGGGCAGGTGGGCAAAGGATGGGGCAGCGCCGAGGGGCCAGACTGCTCTGGATTCACCACGGCGGAGTTTGAACAACTCGATTTTTCTCGCATCGACATGAGCGAGTTCGTCCAGGAAATCTCCGCCAGTGTGAATGTGCCAAGTGCTTCGTCTTTCGGGCAGAACGTCCAAAGCACCGTCCAGCAACGCGTCAATAGCTACTACAACCCATGAACAGACCTATGAAAGCACTCACGATGGCTCTCTGTTTTTTTGCTCTTCTCGCGAGCAAGGATATTCTTGCGGCGGATTTGAAACAGCATCTGATCGCAGCGATTGATGCCCCCAATGGGCTGTCCGATGGAGAGTTGAGCGGGGCAATGGCCGAATTTTTCAAGGCGCAGACACGTTCCTCTGCGCCCGTGATGGTTCGGGTCAGGACAGTGCAGAAGTTTGCCGAAGCAGGTTGTGCTCGCCTGCAAGCGACCTTGGTGCAAGATGCGGTGCCGACCCAGGATGGAAAATTGATTCCGTTCGCAGTTCGCTACGAACTCAACCTGTGCCGTGACGGGCAACCAGCGACCGAAGGGATTGATCTCGACGCGGCATCACGAGCGCTTTCGCGCAATCCATCCATGCAAAAATGAGATAAGATTTACCTTTCATAACCAACTGTGGAGAAACTCAATGAACAAATCCGATCTGATTGAAGCGCTGGCTACTAAAGCTGATCTGTCCAAAGCGGCCGCTGGCCGTGCCTTGGATGTTCTGATTAACGAAATTGTATCGGCTGTTGCCAAGGGAGATTCGGTAGCCCTGATTGGCTTTGGCACATTCAAGTCGGCAGCGCGCGCGGCGCGCGAAGGCAAGAACCCGAGAACCGGCGAGAAACTCAAGATCGCAGCGACGACAGTGCCCAAGTTTTCTGCTGGTGCCACCTTCAAGCAGGCAGTTGCCAGCAAGGGTAAAGCCAAGAAGAAGTAAGCAGCCACGGGAGTCCTCACAGGGCATACCAGCTAAAATAATCAACGAGCGTTGAGTTTTTCTTGTATTTATGGTCAATACAAGGCAAAATTCAACGCTCGTTTATCTTTATGGGGGCGTTATGGCACATAGAGAGGTTGCTATCTCCTCTGCCGCCGAGTTGGGAAAAATACTTCGTGCCGTTCGCAAGGAGTCCGGACTGACCCAACGCGATGCCGCTGCGCTATGCAATGTCAGCCAGCCTTTCCTTAACGGACTGGAGCAAGGAAAACCCACGGCCCAGATCGGGAAAGTCCTGTCCGTCTGTAGCCGCTTCGGTATTGGCATCAGTCTGAAACTGCCGGGTGAAACGGCATGAGTGTCTTGATCGTCTCGGCCAATGGGGTGCCGGTCGGAACCCTGGAAGTCAAGAAAGGGCAGTGGAAATTCGTCTACGCGACCGAGTGGAAGGATTATTCACTTTCGCCCAACTTTCCGGTTGCCACCAAAAAATACGAAGACACCGCGAACGACAAGCCGGTCGAGTGGTTCTTCGAGAACCTGTTGCCCGAAGGCCGGCTGCGGGATCTGATCGCCACTCGGGACAGGATAGATCCTCGCGATACGTGGGCGCTTCTGGTCAGACATGGACAGGACACAGCCGGGGCGCTGTCGCTGATCCCGGAAGGGCTCGCGGCAGCGGCCAAGGAAATACTGGTGCCACTTTCACAAGAGGCGCTACAGGAAAAGATCAAGGCTTCCAGAGCGCGCAATCTTCCCCTGATGGCATCGTGGGACGAAATCCGCATGTCCTTGGCGGGTGCCCAGGAAAAACTGGGGCTGCGTATTGATGCCAATGGCGCGATGTTTCTGCCCGAAGGTTCTGCGCCATCTACCCATATCGTCAAACCGGAGAATGCCAGCGCGGATTTCCCATATTGCCCTGCGAATGAATTTTTTTGCATGCGTCTGGCTCATGAACTGAAGGTTCCAGTACCTGCGGTTGGATTGCTGCACCTCCCCGAACCGCTTTATGTCATCGAGCGGTTTGACCGGGAGCCATTGGAAAAGAGCGAAGAGAAGGGGGCTGTTCGGACATTCAGGCGGCTCCACCAGATAGACCTGTGCCAGGCGATGGGTGTCGCACCGTCAAAGAAATATGAGAGCGAAGGCGGCCTGGGTTTGCATCACTTGTTTGAAGTGCTTCGAGGCACCTTTATGGATCGTCCAGTCGTGGCTGTCAATGCCGTTGCCCAGTGGATTGCCTTCAACTATTTGATTGGCAATCTGGACGCACACGCGAAGAACATTGCCTTCCTGATGCGCGGCCAAAAAGCTGCTGTAGCGCCGTTCTACGACATGCTCTGCGTAGAGGCATATCTCCCGAGACAAACCATGGCCATGTCCATCGCCGGAGAGAACAAACCCGGTTGGGTGGAAGGGGCGCATTGGGATGCAATGGCCTATGAGGCCGGTGTGGCGCCCCGACTCGTTCGCGGTGTCTTGTCGCGCATGAGTGAGGAGCTGCCGGAAGCGATTTCCAAGGTGATCGGAGATGAGCGGTTGTTACCCGTCGAACGCGATTTCCTGCGAGAGAAAGTGCTTCCTGTTATTGAAGATCGAAGAGGCTTCGTTGCCGATGCGCTCAAGACCCGGCAGTCTACAATCGCTGAACTACTGACAAAGCGGGAATTTGATCCGTCGGTAGCGGAGCGGTTAGCTAAGCTTTCCTGATGTGTAGCGAAGGGCTGGTTTGCACTGCGGCAAGCGGCAAGTATTGAGGAAAAAATGATTGAGGCACCCATCAGCACTCCACCGCAAGCGTACATGGACATCATCAGCCCGCAAATAGACAAAGCGCGGAGTTTGCTGGAGGCTGGCGAAAAACTTCAGCCGCTCGCCTTTGTTGGCAACCTGACTACCAGGGAAATCATTCCGGTGATGATTCAGCCGGGAAGCGGTGAGGACAAAGACCAGTCTGCACGGTTGATTCAGTCGGCGGCGTTGGTATTGGATGCCGATTTCGTATTCGTGATCATGGAAGCATGGGCGCTTCGGCCAGACAAGATACGCCAGATGGATGCGATCCTCGATAAATTCGGAAGCATCGGCGCCTCGCCCTACGCGATTGATGTGTGCGTGTTTTCGCTGGAAACGAGGCGTGGGATGTGGGCCTCACAACCGCAGATCAAGCCCAAGGGAATCTCCAGGAAGAAACGGACAATTGGGGCAGTCGAGTTCCGCTATTTCACGGAAGCTCAAGGCCGATTTATGCACCTGCTACCCAAGAAGGAAGACGATGAACCACCGACAATTTTGCATTGAGGGCTGAAGCATGAACCGATCCGATCTCATCAATCGTTTGGCTGAACTGCATCCGCAATTACTCAGCAAGGATGCTGATCTTGCCGTTAAAGTGATTCTGGATGCCATGTCCGAGGTGCTGTTACGTGGAGGGCGTATCGAAATTCGGTGTTTCGGTAGCTTTGGCCTGAATTACCGGCCTCCACGTCTGGATCGCAATCCCAAGACCGGCGCAAAAGTGAAAGTGCCTGCCAAGTACATGCCGCATTTCAAACCGGGCAAGGAGTTGCGTGAGCGCGTTATCCTTGCAGCGGGCAAGTGACAGCAAAAAAGCCTTGAAGCAGGATGTGTGTGTCAGGCTGATGTTGTTAAAGCGGGTTGCGATTCCATAAAGCGCTTATTCCAGGCCGCAGCGGATAATGCCTCTGTTCGACCAATAGGTCCCGTCGCACGGCACCCCATACATTCCACCATCCATCCGTTGATGTCCACTTCACAGGATTTCGTGTGCGGGCTACCGCAGAACGGACATACGTCGAGATTGTTCATAACTCCTCCGTTGGTTTGTCATCAGTATATGAAAATACGGGACGAGGCGCTCGATCTCGATGACGGCGTTACCACTCCGTCAGCCCCTTTGAGGGGATGCGTTTCTGGATAAGTATCTGACCTCGCCGACTTACTGGCGAAGGCCATCAAGGTAGCTGGCCAGTTCGTTGATATGAACATACCGGCGGCGGTCTCGAAGAATGGTTGGTATCGGGAAGACACCTTTGCTGATCTGGTTGTGAGCAGTTCTTGGGTTGATGCCGATTTCCTGTGCCGCAGCAGCGAGTGGAAGTAGCAACCCGCTGTGGCGGCTAGTCAGAAGGGCGAGGCTATCTTGGTGTTCAGTGGCGCGCATCCGATGTTCTTTCGCAATCATGGTAGTTCATCGTACCGCCACGCAAAAAGAACGCGAGGCTGAAATGCGTCCTCCGAGTTCACATTTCAACTCCGAATAATCTTGTGGCGTCCCTATGATTCCTAAATGGCCTATATCTTTGATAGGCCATTTTCAAGACACCAGCTCATTCCGTATTTGAAACGAGCTTCGGGGTTGATGGATGTGAATCGCGGGCTTCATAGAGATGAATACCTTTGACGTAGTTCGTGCTGCTGCCGGAGGAATGGCGGTGGTGCCAGAAAAACAGGCAGGTGAGATTGTCGGAGGAATCTCGGTAAAGACTCTAAGAAACCTTAGAGCCGAAGGAAAAGAACTGCTCCCAACTATTGAGATCGGCGGTCGCCGGTATGTCTGTATCTCCGATATTGCTGAATTCATTGACCAACGACGGCCCAAATCTATTCCATCAACATCATCAATTACCGCGCTTCCAGTTGACCAACTGCCAAGACGGGTCGGTCGCCCCAAAAAATCCGAGTTACGCAAAGCTATGGACTTGCCTGATCGTACCCTACGATCTTGAACTGAGCCTCATACCTACCCACCGCAAACGCGGTACAAGCAATGATCCAGCCATCTGTATCAATAGGCTTCAGTATTGAGAGCCGGGATGGCTTGCGTCTGATTCAGGGACAAAACAGGGACAGTTGCGTCGGGATACGGCGGGACATTCGGGGACAAAACGGGGACACTGATGGAAAATATTGGCAATATTCCATAGGTAAGGTGGCTTGAGAATTAATATTTTGGCATGTGGGCTTTATAAATAAAAAACCCGTAAAGCGTTGAGCTATACGGGTTTTTATTGTGATACTGGCGGAGAGGGCGGGATTCGAACCCGCGNNGCGTGCGACTTAAACCGCTCATCCACCTCTCCGTAATGGAACTGACTGCTATCTTTCGGAACACGCTTTGGCTACGGCCACCGCTACGCGGTTTAACTTGGCTGTGCCAAGTTAGCCTTCGTCGCAACAAGTTGCTTCGCATCGTGTCGTCCAAGCGTGCGACTTAAACCGCTCATCCACCTCTGGTGGAACTACTAGCCATTCGGCTAAGCCGCAAAGCCGCAAGTCGCTGGTTATCCGAAAGGGCGCGCAGAATAAACCAGAACGGGGTTTCAGGCAATTAGAAATGGTCGCGCCAGTTGCGCAGTGCGGTGAATGTGCCGAGATCGCTGCGGCATGGCCAGCCATGTGTGCGCAGGGTCTCGAGAAGTTGTGGCTGGTGCAGGCGCAAGAAGGGGTTGGTGGCTTTTTCGAGCCCGATGGTGAATGGGACGGTGGGTTGGTGTGCGTCATCCAGCTCTCTTGTCTCTTTTATGCGTCCTGCGATGTCAGGGTTGTCTGGTTCGCAAGCCAAGGCGAAAGGCAGGTCGAGCGCAGTGTATTCGTGGGCACAATAAACCAGGGTGTCGTCGGGAAGCGTCGCCAGACGTTGCAATGAGTGATGGAGTTGTTCCAGCGTGCCCTCAAAATTGCGGCCACAGCCGGCACCGAACATGACGTCGCCGCAAAATACGGCGCCCGGCGTGATGTATGCGATGTGGTCATTTATATGCCCGGGCACTTCCCAGATGCGGAATTCAATGGCGGGGGCGGTCAGCATCAGTTGATCGTTCTCGCGCAAGGGATGCGTGATGTGCGGGTTCTTCGGATGGCTGCATCCGTACACCGGCACGTTATATACTTCGCGCAATTCGGTGATGCCGCCGATATGGTCGTGATGACGGTGGGTGCACAGGATCGCCGTGAGCTGTAGTCCGGTGCGGCGCAGGAAATCAAGCACCGGGGCGGCTTCGCCCGGATCGACGATGGCGACATGGGTGTCATTGTGGATCGCCCAGATGTAGTTGTCTTGCAGGGCAGGGATGGCGGTGATATTCAACATGATGGGGTCAGCGGGTTCGATGCCGAATTCTAAAGTAATTGCGCAGAGCTTGAGCGAATGGTTCGCCACGGAGCAGGGCGGCTATGTGTTGCAGCGTGAGCGGGCGTATTTTGACCGGACGGTGGCGGATATTTTTGGCTACAACGCCCTGCAACTGGGCCTGCCGGAGCATGATTTTTTATCCAATAGCCGCATGCCGTTGCGCTTTACCGCGGGCAACCAGCCGGGCAATGCGGTACGCCTGATCTGTGCCGAGTTGCCGTTCGCCAGCGCCAGCCTCGATCTGGTGCTGATGCCGCATTTGCTTGAGTTTGCCGAGCATCCGCACCAGATCCTGCGCGAGGCGGAGCGGGTGCTGATGGCCGAGGGTAATCTGATTCTCAGCGGCTTCAATCCATTCAGTCTGTGGGGCATGCATCGTGCCCTGGGCAGAAAGCAGGGTGTACCTTGGAGCGGTCATTTCATTACCTTGCCCCGCTTGAAGGATTGGCTGGCATTGTTGGGATTTGAGGTGGTGGGCGGGCGGTTCGCTGCTTATGCGCCGCCCTTTCGCCAGCAAAAGTGGCTGGAGCGCGCGTCGTTTATGGAGCGTGCTGGTGATCGCTGGTGGGCGGTGAGCGGCGGGGTGTATTTCTTGCACGCGGTGAAACGGGTGCCGGGGATGCGCCTGATCAAGCCGAGATGGAATGAAGGTTTGGTGCGCAAGCTATTGCCGGTGGCGCCCAAGTTGAACAAGGGTACGCAGAAAGTTGAACAAGATGAGTGATGTGGTGGAGATTTTTAGCGATGGGGCGTGCAAGGGAAATCCCGGCATCGGTGGCTGGGGCGCTTTGTTGCGCAACAGGGGCAAGGAGCGCGAGTTGTGCGGTGGCGAGGCACACACTACCAACAATCGGATGGAGTTGATGGCAGCTATATCGGCGCTGGAAACTCTGACGCGCCCCTGCAAAGTGCGTTTGCATACCGATTCCAAATATGTGCTGCAAGGCATTACCGAATGGTTGCCTGGATGGAAACAGCGCGGCTGGAAAACGGCGGGAAAACAACCGGTGAAGAATGATGATCTGTGGCGCAGACTGGACGATGCAACCGGTCGTCATCAGATCGAGTGGGTATGGGTCAAAGGGCATTCCGGGCATGACGGCAACGAGCGCGCCGATGCGCTGGCGAATCGCGGGATAGAGGAGTTGAGGGAACGAACATGAGACAGGTGGTGCTGGATACGGAAACAACGGGACTCGATCCCAGACAGGGTCATCGTATTGTCGAGGTGGCCGCCGTCGAACTGGACGGGCGCAAAGTTTCCACGCGCAGCTTTCATCGCTATCTCAATCCGGAACGCGAGATCGACGAAGGGGCTGCGGCGGTGCATGGGCTGACGCTGGATCGTTTGCAGGATGAGGCAAAATTCATCGAGATCGCGCCCGCCCTGCTCGAATTCATCGACGGTGCGGAACTGATCATTCATAACGCACCCTTCGATCTGGGTTTTCTCAATACCGAGCTGGAGCGAATCGGCTTGCCCGCGCTGAATAATCCGGTGATCGACACGCTCAAGGTGGCCAAGGAGTTGCATCCGGGTAAAAAGAATAATTTGAACGCCTTGTGCGACCGTTATCAGATCGACAATTCGCACCGTACCTTGCACGGCGCGCTGCTGGATACCGAGTTGCTGGCCGAGGTCTATCTGGGGATGACGCGCGGGCAGGAGAGTCTGCTACAGGAGAGTGCCGAGGAGCACACCCCGGGCGGCGGTGCAGCGCGGGATCGGGTTGCCCTGGAGGTGCGAGTGCTGGCTGCCAGCGCGGATGAATTGGCGTTGCACGAGGCGCAGTTGAACGATATCGACAAGGCGAGCAAGGGCAATTGTCTGTGGCGGCAGCTGGATGCGCAGATATGAAGGCAGCACAGCAGGGAGATGAACGATTCGATGTTTTGATTATCGGCGCCGGCGCGGCCGGCATGCTGTGTGCCATGACCGCCGCGCAACAAGGCCGTTCCGTACTGTTGCTCGATCACAAGAGAAAACTGGCGGAAAAAATCCGCATCTCCGGCGGCGGCCGCTGCAATTTCACCAATCTGCATGCGGCACCGCAGCACTACCTGTCGCATAACCCGCATTTCTGCCGTTCCGCCCTGGCGCGTTACACCCCGCAGCACTTCATCACCATGCTGAATCGCCACGGCATCGGCTATCACGAGAAGTCCCCGGGACAATTGTTCTGCGATGACGGTTCGGAAGCCATCATCGCCATGCTCAAAACCGAATGCGATGCAGCGGGAGTGCGCTGGTGCACGCCGGGTGAGGTCACACAAATCGGGGGCGGAAAGGGCTTTTGCGTGATGACGACGCGCGGTGAATATCATGCCGCATCGCTCGTCATCGCGAGTGGCGGATTGTCCATCCCCAAGATCGGTGCAACCCCCTTCGGTTACAAGGTCGCCGAGCAATTCGGGGTTCCCGTTACGCATCTCAAGCCGGGATTGGTTCCGCTCAGTTTCCATCCACAGGAATGGAGCATCTATGCGGAACTGGCGGGCGTGTCGCTGGATGCGATCGTAAGTTTTGGCAAACACAGTTTTCGGGAGAGCCTGCTGTTCACGCATCGCGGCATGAGCGGACCCGCCATCTTGCAAATCTCATCGTACTGGGAACCCGGCAAACCGCTCAGTATCGACCTGTTCCCTGATGATGATCCACACCAACTGTTCAGCCAGCATCGCGCCGGAAAGATGTTGCTCGACAACTTTCTTGCGCAGTATTTGCCGCAGCGTCTGGCGAATATCATTGCCGGACAATGGGCGGAAAACAAACCCCTCAACCAGTGCTCCGAAAAGGAATTGAAACGACTGGCGGATCGCCTGAAGAATTGGCAGATCACGCCGACCGGTACGCTGGGTTACGGCAAGGCCGAGGTGACCTGCGGTGGTGTGGATACCTTGGCGTTGTCGTCGAAGACGATGGAGTGTAACGAGGTGCCGGGGCTGTATTTCATCGGGGAAGTTGTGGATGTGACGGGGCAACTCGGTGGTTACAACTTCCAGTGGGCATGGGCGTCGGGTCATGCTGCAGGCATGGCGATCCGCGCGCAATCATGAGCGTCGAAACCGAATTGAAGTTGCACATCGCCGCCGAGCATTTGCCGCTTCTGCGCCGCCATCCTTTTTTGCGCGCGCTTTCCGTGGCGCGGGCACGCACGGTCGGGCTGTACAGCGTGTATTACGACACTGCCGGGCTGAAGTTGCACCGCCATGCGCTGGCGTTGCGTTTGCGCCGCACTGGCATGCGCTGGGTGCAGACACTCAAGGGCGGCGGTCAGGCGAGCGCGGGACTGCATCAGCGCAATGAGTGGGAAATCCCTGTGGCCACAGAGCGGCTCGATCTCGATGCGCTGGCTGCGGCGGGCGGTATGCTGCCACGTGCCGTACGCAACCATCTGCAACCCGTATTTGTCACAGATTTCTCGCGCACGATCCGCCTACTGGATTTCGAGGGTGCACGGATCGAACTGTGTATGGACAGCGGCGAAATACGCGCCGGGCAATCGGTTTGCCCCATCTCGGAATTGGAACTCGAGCTCAAATCCGGCGCGCCGCTGCAATTATTCAGGCTGGCGCTGGCGCTGCTCGATATCGTTCCGCTGCAGGTTGAACACACCAGCAAGGCAGAGCACGGTTATCGCCTGTTTGCGGCCGGCAATCCTGTGCCAAGCAAGGGCAGCTTCCCGGCTTTGCACAAAGCACAGAATCCCGCCGGCGCGGTGCATGCCATGATCGCTAACTGCCTGGCGCAGGTGCAGGCCAACGTGCCGGGCGCACAGCTCGGGCTGGATGAGGAATACCTGCATCAGGTGCGCGTCGGATTGCGCCGTCTGCGTGTGGTGCTGGCCATTGCGCGACGTGTATATGACGATGCCGAAGCGGTGGCCTTGCGCGAGCAGGTGGGGCGTCTGTGCGTGGATTTGGGACGCGCGCGCGAATGGGACGTGTTCGTCACGCAGACGCTGGCCTCCCTCTGCGCCAGCATGCCCGAACATGCCGGGCTGCGCGGAGTGTTGCGGGCGAGCGAACGCAGACGGAAAGAGTTATATGCAGAAACGGCGCACAGGCTGGGCTCGGCTGGTTTCCAGCGCATGCTGCTGCGCTTTGGCGCGTGGTTGCATAGCGGGCATTGGCCTGAATCGGATGCCCCGCTCAAGCGATTTGCGCTGCATATTCTGGAAAAACAGCACGCTCGGATTATCGCGCAAGGCGCAGTGTTAAAAGAGAATCCCGCACAACTGCATGCCTTGCGTATTGCCTGTAAAAAGATGCGCTACAGCGCGGAAATGTTTGGCTCGCTCTTTGCAAACGGTCGCGGCAAGGCCTATATGGCGGAGTTGGCTGCTGTACAAGATGCCTTGGGAGCGCTGAATGACATCGCGGCTGCGGAGCGTCTGCTGCTTGAATTGGAGAGCAGGCAACGGCGCGATACACTCGCGCTCATACGCGGCTGGATCGCACATGAATATACCGGGCGGATTACCAAATTCGGTGTGGTTTGGCAACGGTTTGCGAGAAAAAACGGATTTTGGAACTGATGCCGCCCGGTACGACCGGGTGCAACGCATGTGAAAGGGCAGTGCCGATGAGTAAAAAGATTAAGCCGTTGCGTGTCCCTGTCACGCAAGGTCTGAAAGACATCTACGCAATGGACATGCTCCTGCCCTATCAGGCGGCGTGCGAAGGCCGTTTCAGTGTTACCGCCTTCGGACGTCTGGCAGCGGCCATCTCGGTGGTGCGCACGGCACTGGTAAAGAAGGATACGCATATCCCGGATGCGGTCGCGACCCTGGACACGACGATCGGCATTTTGTCCGGCATCCGGACGCGCGGCGATACGACCGACGTGTGGGAGATCACCGCTGACGAGCGGCCTGCCGTGTTGGCCGGTATCGAGGTGGCGGAGGCATGTATTGGCGTGCTTGATGTAGCCCTGCTGGCGCAGACGGCCGTGATGCTGCAGGAGCAGTTGGCGCGCGAGTAACTTCAGGGGAAATGCGCAGGAAGGCTGGAGGCGCGACCCAGAGTCGAACTGGGCTGCTCGGATTTGCAATCCGGTGCATAACCGCTTTGCTATCGCGCCAAATGACTGGAAGTTTCCGTTTAATGAATAAGGGAAAGCTTGACAGCTTTCCCTTGAATTTGGAGCGGGAAAAGAGACTCGAACTCTCGACCTATACCTTGGCAAGGTATCGCTCTACCAACTGAGCTATTCCCGCAAAAAACGAGGTTCGCATTATATGGATTAAGTTTATGGTGTCAAGAAAGTTGCGAAAGATTTTTCTCTTCCCGTCCCGCTTTGCGTCCTCTGTATAATGCGCCGCTCTGCGGGCGTGGCATGATTGGCTTTGCACGCCCCGGGAATGTGCCCGGATGGTGAAATTGGTAGACACAACGGACTTAAAATCCGTCGCTTGGGTAATACCAGCGTGCCGGTTCGACCCCGGCTCCGGGCACCAGTCATAAGGCTTTTGAGCAGTTTAGGCATCTTGCTTTTCACCACCTGTTAAACTGACCGTAGCCAAATCGTAGCCAACCCCGACAGACTCCAATCTTGCCGCCGCTTGTGCTAAATGGTCTGGTGCTACATGAGCATACCGCTCGACCATTGCCGCCGTCTTCCAGCCACCCATCCTTTGCAACTCATGAGTAGGGGTGCCTAGCTGTCGCAGCCATGTTGCCCATGTATGACGCAAATCGTGCCAGCGCAGGTCTTGGATACCTGCACGAGCCAATGCGCTTTTCCATGTCAGGTTAACCACCTGGGAAATCGGTTTACCCTTACAGGTAAAAACCCTCGTTGGGTGTTTTCCGATCTGCCGATTAAGCACTTCCATTGCCCGAGCATTCAGATTTACGGAGATCGGTTTGCGGTTCTTTGAGTTCTCCGAGTTAACCCATGCATGGCAACGCGCCAAATCTACACATGACCATTCCAATTGCAGCACATTCGATTGACGCAAGCCCGTATGCAGCGTGAAAAGTGCCATATCACGCAAATGCGGTGGCAACTCGGCAAGCAGTCGGTTTGCCTGTTCGGGCGTTAGCGAACGTTCGCGGCCTTCAGGTTCTTTAAAGAGCTTTATTTTTGGCACCTTCTCCACCCATTCCCATTCATCACGCGCACGAATAAGAACAGACCGAATAACTGCCAAATATCGATTGGTAGTGGCCTTGGTTGCTTCCTTCTGCTTCTCCGCTTTAATCAAGCTGATGGTGTCCAACAAGATTTCGTCAAGCATCAACTCGCCTAAATACGGATGCAGCCATTTCAGCTTTTGCACATCCTCTTTGCATGTTGCCTTGTCGGACGTTTCTTCCAGCCACCTGACAACCGCTTGCTGCCAAGAGTAGCGCGGCTTTGTGCCGAGCCGTTCCTGTTCCCACAGCGAGGCTTTTAGCCTGTCGTGGTATTCCTGAGCTTTTACCTTATCGGCAGTCCCAGTACTTCTCTGTACGATCTTTCCGCTGTGGTGGAGCTTGACCCAATAGACGGAAGAATCTTTGCGTTTGTAGAGCGACATAATTTCACCTCCTTATGTTCGCCCTGCATCACCCGCGAGGGGTATTGTGCGCGCAGGCAGGCCACAAGGTCAATTTCAAGGAATACCCAACGCCTGCCGAGCTTTGCGGCCGGAATTTCTCCGCGCTGTGCCATGCGTTGCATGGTGACAGGGTGCAGGTGTAAAAATTCCGCAGCCTGTTCAATCGTAAGCACGCGGAGAGGCGATTTTAGGGCGCGTTCGACTGGCTGATTCACGTCAACACCTCCAACACCTCCGAGCCGTCAAGAATGCGCGGCAGAAAATCCGCATAGTTGACCAAGCGGCGGGGAATGCCATCGCGCTTGATTGCGTTAATCACTGCGAACGCATCCCCGCCGTGTACCTGCATCAGCACATTGATGGACTTTCCCCCCGCCGTATGGAGGTATCGCACAATTGACCCGATGGTAATTTGCACCGCCTTAGTAATGGTGCGGATTTTGTCCTGTACGGCAGAGAGGAAGGCCAAGCAAGGATAACCGCCCGCAAGATAGGTGGCTGGCGAGGTGAGCACGTCCCACGGTATCACACGACCTTTACCGCGCAGTTCAAGCTCGACCCGCACCCACGGGCTGGAGGGGTCGCCAAGCTGCCGCCCTTTCTCATAGACACGGAGCAGCTTACCGTGAGCGCGCGCGCCAATGTAAAGGGTTTTCCCTTTGCCGCTGCCTAAGTCGTCATGGAGGTGAGCATCTGGAGGTCGGCCGCTGGTTGTAAATTGTCCGGCCTTATGCCAGGCAAGGGCGGTTTCAATACTTATCGTTTCGCCTTCAATATCGTCATGCGCCAAATCAACGCGAGTTATTCTTGCGCCGATGCTTTCGCCCCATTGTTGGACTGCATGCCAGTCAGAAACGAGAGCACAGGCCGTGGCGTTTAATTCAACGTGGAAAGTTCCGCGCTGCTTTTCGCCGCCGAATGCAATAAGCCCGTATTGGGCATTTTCGCCGATGTTGACCCGATAGGTATATCCGTTCCAACCCGAGCCAGTGGCTTGAGCCATTACCTCGGGAATCCCAAAAACCTTAAAGAGTTCTGGAATAAGCCATCGGATTGATCTCGTTTCATCGTCTCGAATATCGACTGGTGGGGTTAGAGTAAAGCCCAGCCAGTCAATATGCGCCAAAGGCGCAGAGGATTCAATCGGGGTAGAAGTTTCGCCCCGTATTACTATATGGGGCGACTGCGCATTACCTGTCCGCCCTGCGGTCGGACCGCCAATGCGCAATCCGCTCTGTTTGTTCGTGGTTGTTAAATGATGTTCAGACATGCGACAGCCTCCAGTAGTTAATGGCTGCTGCATGAAAATGAAAAGCCGCAGCAACCGAAATCAAAAAAGATTGGTTGCGTGCGGCTAATGTGATTTGCACGCGGAGCGCGTCCCCCGTTCGACTTACGCGCCCCTAAATTTATTCTCGCGGGGAATACTACATGCGGGGAAGCATAAGGCAACTAAATTGCCAATGTCAAGCGGATGGTTTGAGTTGTGCACATACCCACAGCCGCGCTACGCGCCCCTGCGCGCCTGTGCGTGGCATGCGCCACGCGCGCAGGGCTTCGGGCTGTGGATATGTGTATTCAGTAGCTAATCTACAGGGTAGCCATTGATGCGTTTGTAATGCCAAAGTGTAACTTGATGCGATTTTGGCAGGCACCCAAAAACTCGGGCAAACGTCTTGGGTTCGCACCTCAAGCGATGCATCAGCATTGCAAGCGGACTAAGTAGGCCGAACCAGTAAATTTCGCGTAGCAAATCGACAAATAGTTTTTTCATTTTTCTTCCACCGTAGCCAAAACGTAACCGTGTTAAAAATGTTCCCCAGTATCCATGCGCTTTCCGTAGCTGCCTTGAAATCATTGCGGGTGATGCAAGGCATTGATTAATTACAATTCGGATTTATTAGCTGATTCTTAAAATCCGTCGCTTGGGTAATACCAGCGTGCCGGTTCGACCCCGGCTCCGGGCACCAGATTTTGGTACATGGTTTTTTTGGGACAAAGACTTGTAGCTGACTGCTTGATCCCGCGATGTGTCAAGGATTGACAAGATTTGGGCATAGATATTTTTTTTTGTTGCAAAACTTTTAAATATCCAGAACAATCCGCCCCGGAGTTGATTCCACCCCATAACGACAAAGGAGAAACGTATGAACCGTAAAGAACTGATTGATGCACTTTCCACCAAGACTGGTAGCAGCAAGGCTGACGCGGACCGCAACATCGCCGCACTGATCGAGATCATCACCGCGACTCTGAAGAAGGGCGACAACGTTGCATTGGTTGGCTTCGGCACGTTCGAAGTGCGCAAGCGCGCTGCTCGTACCGGCCGTAATCCTGCCACCGGTGCCGAATTGAAGATCAAGGCTTCCAAGGCGCCTGCTTTCAAGGCTGGTGCGACTTTGAAGGCTGCCGTCAACGGCACCAAGAAGTAATCACTCCGCTCTTTCGTCAGGTCGGGCGCCGCGTTTATCGCCCGGTCTTGATGAAAAAAGGGTTGAATCATTGCGATTCAACCCTTTTTATTTGTGCTGTTTTTTATGTTGTCGCCTGATTCAGGCTAAGCGCGGGTTACGTTTATCCTTTTCGGTTACCGCTGCCAGTGTGGCTGTTTCCTCGCCTTCCAACTGGTCCCAGGTAAACCGCCACTCCCAGTTGTCACGGGCCTTTCCGGGAAAATTCATGCGATGTGCCCCGTCGAGACCGATGACATCTTGCAGCGGATAAATCACCGTATTGGCAACTGAAGCGGACAATGTTCTGATCATGTCCCAGTTGATCTGGCTACCGTCGCAGTTCAGGTATCGCCGGGCAAAATCTTTCTCGTGCTGGCCGGCTGAATTCCACCAGCCGATGCTGGTATCGTTGTCGTGGGTACCGGTATAGGCGACCGCGTTGGCAACATAGTGGTGCGGCAGAAAATAGTTGCGTTCATCCTCGCCGAAAGCGAACTGCAGGATACGCATGCCGGGCAGATTAAACTTGTCGCGTAGCGCGATTACGTCAGGCGTGATGAGACCCAGATCCTCGGCAATGATGGGTAACACCCTGAATGCCGCTTTGAAGGCGACAAACAGATGTTCTCCGGGCCCCGGTCTCCACTCGCCATTGATTGCAGTCAATTCGTCCGCAGGCACAGCCCAGTAATTGGCAAATCCGCGGAAATGATCCACCCGAACCACATCGAAGTGCTGCAGCATATGCTTCATGCGCGCGATCCACCAGGCGTAGTCAGTGGCCGCATGGTGCTCCCACCGGTAGAGCGGGTTGCCCCAGAGTTGGCCGGTCTTGCTGAAGTAATCGGGAGGCACACCTGCCACGGATGTCGGATATCCGTCTGCATCGAGTTCAAACAGGTCCTGATGCGCCCACACATCGGCACTTTGATACGCGACAAAGATCGGCACATCGCCAATGAGATGGACACCGCTGGCATTGGCGTAAAGTTTCAGTTTTCGCCATTGGCGGTCGTAGCACCACTGGCAGAATTTCCAGAATCCAATCTCATCTGCGAGTGACACGGTGGCGGCTTGCAATGCGTCTGCCTCGCGTTTGGCCAAGCCCTCCGGCCAGACATTCCAGTCCCGCCGGGATTGGTTGGCCCGGATGGCTTTGAACAGGGCGTAGTCATCCAGCCAGTTTTGAGATTCATCACAGAATTTTTCGAAAGCGGCGTACGCACGTTTGCCGCCTTGTTGTCTGAAACGATTCTCGGCGAGACGCAGTAGTGCCATTCTGGATTGCTTTACCGCTGCGTAATCGACTCTATTGTTGGGCGTGGCAAAGGCCGGTGGCAGTTCTTCAACTTTGAGCCAACCCAGTTCGATCAGCTCATCCGGGTTGATCAGCAATGGGCTTCCGGCAAATGCCGAGCTGCTCATGTAGGGTGAGTTGCATGACCCGATTTCACCCAATGGCAACATTTGCCAAGTGGATTGACCCGCACTGACCAGCCAGTCGATGAAGCGATAGGCAGATTCGCCGAAATCTCCGCAGCCGTGGGGGCCGGGAAGTGAGGTTGGGTGAAGCAGGATGCCGCTGGAGCGGATAGAGAGCGGGTTCAATTTGAGTGTCTTGCTTTTTCAGGTTATTGATTTCATGTCGTAAGCCTTTTAGCGATTCAAAGGTTGCGCTGTTTCAATCCTTCCCGAACAGATCGCGACTGTATACCTTATCCGCCACATCCATGAGGTCGGCGGTGATGCGGTTGGCCACGATCACATCGGCTTCCTGCTTGAATTGTGCGAGATCGCTCACCACCCTGGAGTGAAAGAACTCGGGTTCCTTCATGGCGGGCTCGTACACGATGACCTCGATGCCCTTGGCCTTGATCCGCTTCATGATGCCCTGGATGCTGGAAGACCTGAAGTTATCCGAACCGCTTTTCATGACCAGCCGATGGATCCCGACAACCTTGGGATTACGCTTGAGTATGCTGGTGGCGATGTAGTCTTTGCGCGTGGTGTTGGATTCGACAATGGCATGGATCAGGTTCTGCGGAACCTCGCTGTAGTTGGCCAGCAGTTGTTTGGTGTCCTTCGGCAGGCAATAACCGCCGTAACCGAATGAGGGGTTGTTGTAGTGGTCGCCGATGCGCGGGTCGAGACATACGCCCTGGATGATCTGTTTGGTGTCCAGTCTGTGTGTTGCCGCGTAGGTGTCGAGTTCGTTGAAGTAAGCGACGCGCATTGCCAGATAGGTGTTGGCAAACAGTTTGATGGCCTCGGCTTCGGTGGAATCAGTGAACAGGGTAGCGATATCCTGCTTAACCGCGCCCTGTTTGAGCAGATCGGCAAAGATCTCGGCGCGCCGGGAACGTTCGCCGACGACGATGCGCGAGGGATGCAGGTTGTCATACAGGGCGCGACCTTCGCGCAAGAACTCCGGCGAGAAAATCAGGTTATCGCAGTTGAACTGTATCCTGGCCTTGCTGGTGTAGCCTACCGGAACAGTGGATTTGATAATCATTACCGCGCGCGGATTAATGGCGAGCACGTCTTTGATGACGGTTTCGATCGAGCGGGTGTCGAAGTAGTTGGTCTCCGGATCGTAGTCGGTCGGGGTGGCGATGATGACGTAGTCGGCGCCGGTGTAGGCTTCCTCCTTATCCAGCGTGGCTTTCAAATTGAGTGCGCGATGGGCCAGATAGTCTTCGATCTCGATATCTTCAATCGGCGACTGCTTGCGATTCAGCATCGCGACTTTTTCGGGCAGGATGTCGAGTGCTACCACTTCGTTCTGTTGAGCCAGCAATACAGCATTGGAGAGTCCGACGTAGCCAGTCCCGGCGATGGCGATTTTCATGGTAGTTTTTTTCAATGGTTGTCTGGTTTGACGGCTATATGGTTCGAGTGCGGCCATTTTACTGGATTTGGGAACGGGACGTTCAGGCAGTCCCCAGCATTGCTTTCATCCTAGCCAGTCTATCCATGCCTTCGGCCTTGGTCACTGTTTGCGCATTGCCCGCTGTCACCGCGCCGGCATAAACGATATCCGCCTGCGGTAGCTCGGCGATGAAGCGGCTGGGGTCGCAGCCGGTGTGCTCCTTGCCACGTTTGCGCCGTGTGCAGTAACTGATTTGCAGCGAGCGCTGGGCGCGGGTGATGCCGACGTACATCAAGCGGCGTTCTTCCTCGATCTGTTCCGGCGTTTCACTGCGCTCGTGCGGCAGGATGCCTTCTTCCACACCGACCAGAAATACGTGGCCGAACTCCAGACCTTTGGCCGCATGCAAAGTGGAAAGCGACACGGTATCGGTTTCCTGTTCGCGCGATTCGAGCAGATTGAGCAGTGCGATCAGTTGCGTCATGGCGATCAGGGTTTTCTCGTCCGCTTCCGATTTGCGGTTCATCCAGCCGATAAAATCCTGCACATTCTTCCATTTGGTTTCCGCCTGGCGCGGCTCAAAACTATCGAACAGCCAGGCTTCATAGTCGATGGCGTTCAATAGATCGTTCAGCACTTCGTTGCAGGGTTCTTTCTCGGCGCGTGCCTGCATGCGGTTGATAAAATTGCAAAAGGTAAGCAAATCTTCGTGCTGGCGCGCTTGCAGTTGCTCCGTCATCGCGTGTTCAAAAGCGGCCTCAAACAGGCTGATGTGGCGCGTACTTGCATGAGTCGCCAATTTCTCCAGCGTCGTGTTGCCGATACCGCGCTTGGGCGTGGTGCTGGCGCGGATGAAGGCCGGATCATCGTCCGGATTGGCGATCAGGCGCAGATAGGCGGTGAGGTCCTTGATTTCGGCATGTTCGAAGAACGAGGTGCCGCCGCTGACGGTGTAAGGTACTTTGTGGGTGCGCAGTTGTTCCTCAAACACGCGCGACAGATGGTTGCTGCGGTAGAGGATGGCGTAATCGGCAAAGCGTGAGCCGTGCTCGAATTTATGTCCCAGCAGGCGCAACACGACGGATTCCGCCTCGCTTTCCTCATCCTTTGCCGCAAATACGCGCACCGGATCACCGGGGCCGTGTTCACTCCAAAGATTCTTCTCGAACAGCTTGGTATTGTTTTTGATCAGGTGGTTGGCGCTTTGCAGGATGCGCTGCGAGGAGCGGTAGTTCTGCTCCAGCTTGATTACGCGCAGGGTGGGGTAGTCGTTCTGCAAGTTGCTCAAGTTTGCGGTACTTGCCCCGCGCCAGGCATAGATTGACTGATCGTCATCGCCCACCACGGTGATGGCGGCGCGGTCGCCCGCCAGCAGCTTCATCATCTGGTATTGGCAATCATTGGTGTCCTGATACTCGTCGATCAGCAGATAGCGGAAGCGGTGTTGCCAGCGCTGAAGTGCCTCTTCCTGCGTCTGGAACAACTCCACCGGCAGCCGAATGAGGTCGTCGAAGTCCACTGCCTGATAGGCGCGCAGCGTTTCCTGATAACGCGCGTAGAGCAGGGCGAGGCGCTGCTGATCCTCGTTCTCGGCCAGACCGGCCGCCTGCTGCGGTGTCAGGAACGCGGCCTTCCAGTTCGACATCACGCTTTGCGCGCTGCGGATCTCCTGCTTGTCCGGGCTGCCCAGCAGTTCGCTGACGATCTTGCAGGTGTCTGCCGTATCAAAAATGGAAAACTGTTTCTTGTAGCCGAGCAAAGGACCCTCTTCGCGCAATATCTGCATGCCCAGCGCGTGGAAAGTGCTGATAGTCAGGCCTTTTGCATCGCGCCCGCCGAGCAGTTTGCTTACGCGTTCACGCATCTCGTTGGCCGCTTTGTTGGTGAAGGTGATGGCGGCGATGTTGCGCGGCGCATAGCCGCATTCGTCGATGAGGTAGGACAGCTTGTGCGTGATGACGCGCGTCTTGCCGCTGCCCGCGCCGGCCAGCACCAGCAGGGGAGAGCCGAGATATTTGACCGCTTCGCGTTGTGTGTGGTTGAGTTTGCTTAACATATCGAGTGAGGGGGCTGAGCTGCCTCCGCCGGTCTATCCCGGCGAGGCAGTCGTTGTCAGGTCTTGCCAATGTAAGAGGTTAGCCTGCAGACCAGGAGATGAGGCCGCACAGTAAGACAGTGAATCCCGCAAAGCGCGGCCAGTGGGCCGGATTGTGTTTCATGGACAAGCGTGCCAAAGCGATCCCTAACAGATGCAGTGATGCGGTCGAGAATACGAACCCGGCGGCATACCATACGGCATCTGCATTCTGCGGGAGCTCTGCGCCATGCGCGTAGCCGTAAAATACGGCAAAGACAGCGACGATGCTCGCGCTCATCCACAGTGGCAGACGTATCGTCGCCGCAACCAGCAAGCCCAACATGAGAAGGGAAATGGTGATGCCGCCCTCAAAGAATGGAACCTGGATGAATGACATGGCCAGCAAACCGCTGGCGGTCATTGCCGTCACAAAGCTGGCCGGAACCAGCCATATCGCTCTGCCGCCCAGTTGTGCTGCCCACAGTCCGACCGCAATCATGGCAGCCAGGTGATCCAATCCGCTGAATGGATGGATCAGCCCCGATTGGAATCCGTGAAACAATCCAGTCCCGGTATGACCCAGTGCGGCAAGGGGGAAAAGCATGGCCGGGAGTACCAACAAAGATGCAAAACGTTGTGAATATTGCTTCATAATTACCTCCAAGAACTCCGTCTGACAAGCACGCAACAACTCAACGAAGAACGGTGCATATGCTACCAGATGCCAACCTGATTTACGGTGATTCGCCCAAGTGCGAGCTTGATGCCTGCCTGCAGCATATTTTTGCAACATACGGCAATAACAAGACCAATCTTTTGCAGATATTGAACGAAGTGCAAGCTTGCGCCGGTCATATTTCCACGGATGCGGCAGCGTATATCGCCGCCAGACTGGATATTCCACTTGCACGGGTCAAAAGCGTCGCTTCCTTCTACTCCTTTCTGCATTTGCAACCCCAGGGTGAATATCGCGTTCTGTTCTCGGACAACATTACCGACCGCATGCTGGGCAGTCAGGACTTGATGCAACGGATGTGCCAGCAGTTGTGGCTGCAACCCGGCAAAGTGTCGGAAGACGGTCTACTCAGTATCAACACCACCTCCTGCACCGGTATGTGCGACCAGGGTCCGGCGCTGCTGGTTAATGGGAAAGTCATCACGCGACTGACCCTTCAGCGTGTTCAGGAGATCGGACAGTTGATCCGTAACCGAACCCCCTTGGCTGCCTGGCCAGCAGAGTTCTTTCATGTTGACGACAATGTTTATCGTGCCGGGCTGGTGCTCGGCAATACACTGACCTACGGCGAAGTACTGCGGAATAGCTTGCAGCCTGGTGGGGTTCCCATCATCGATTCAATCAAACAGTCCGGCCTGCGTGGACGCGGTGGTGCGGGCTATCCGACAGGATTGAAATGGGAGGCCTGCCGCAATGCACCGGGCGCGGAACATTACGTGGTATGCAATGCCGACGAGGGTGAACCCGGCACATTCAAGGATCGCGTGCTGCTGACCCGGCAAGCCGATCTGGTATTTGAAGGGATGACACTGTGTGCTTTGGCAGTGGGTGCGCGGCAGGGATTCCTCTACCTGCGCGGTGAATACCAATATCTCTTCGAATCTTTGAGGGCTGTGTTGCAGTGCCGCCGTAATGCAAATCTGCTTGGCAGGGACATCCTTGGGCAGATTGGTTTTGATTTCGACATCGAGATCCATCTGGGTGCGGGCGCCTATATTTGCGGCGAAGAATCTGCGTTGATCGAATCGCTGGAGGGCAAGCGCGGGGTACCACGCAATCGCCCGCCATTCCCGGTGACCGAGGGCTATCTGCAACAGCCAACCGCCGTCGATAACGTCGAGACTTTCTGCCAGGCTGCATTGGCGCTCCAGATGGGCGCGGAGAAATATCGTGCGATCGGCACCGCCAAATCAAGTGGCAGCAAACTCATTTCCGTGTCCGGTGATTGCCCGCGCCCCGGCATCTACGAATACCCGTTCGGAGTGTCTGTGGGCGAAGTGCTGCGGGATTGCGGTGCGGTCAATACAAGAGCGGTGCAGATCAGCGGGCCCTCTGGTGTCTGTATCGGAGAAAGCGAATTCGGGCGCAAGCTGGGCTTTGAGGACTTGCCTACCGCCGGCGCGTTCATGGTGTTCGACGATAGCCGCGACATGTTCGAGGTGGCGCGCAACTTCGTGCATTTCTTTGCCCATGAAAGCTGCGGATTCTGCACGCCGTGCCGTGTCGGAACCTCGATGCTGAAACAGACCATGGACAAGATCGCTGCCGGGCACGGCACACGTTACGACCTGAACGAGATCGAACATCTGGATCAGGTGTTGCAGAGCAGCTCTCACTGCGGTCTGGGGCGCACCGCTTGCAATCCGGTGCTGCACACCCTCAAGCATTTTCGTCCCGCTTATGAGAACAAACTAAAGTCACTGGACTTCGAACCGGCTTTTGACCTCGACGGCGCGCTGGCACGGGCGCGCCAGATGACCGGTCGCGATGACGCCGGGGCGCATTTGAAGGGGGATGAATGAGCGATACCTTCCAGCTTGACGGCAAAGAAGTCGCCTTCGAATCGGGGCAGACCGTGATGCAGGCTGCATTGACGGCAGGGCATTACATCCCGCACCTGTGCTACCACCCGGAATTCAAGCCGCATGGCAGTTGCAAACTATGCACGGTCGAGGTTGGCGGCCGCACTGTTGCCTCCTGCACCTTGCCTGCCGAAGCCAATCTCAATGTGGAAAGCAATACCGGGGAACTCAACGCCTTGCGCCGCACGCTGATACAGATGCTGTTCGCCGAAGGCAACCATTTCTGTCCGTCGTGCGAGAAAAGCGGCAACTGCATGTTGCAGGCGCTGGGTTACGACCTCGAAGTGCACACCGCCGGTTTCCGCCACATGTACCCGGATCGCCCGCTGGACGCCTCGCACCCGGACATCCTGCTCGACTTCAACCGCTGCATCCTGTGCGAACTGTGCGTTCGTGCTTCTGCCGAGGTGGACGGCAAGAACGTATTTGCCCTCGCCGGACGCGGCAGCGGCAAGCATCTCATCGTGAATGCCGAATCTGGATTGCTCAAGGATACGAATATCGCCCTGACGGATAAAGCGATGCAGGTCTGCCCGGTCGGCGTGATCCTGCCCAAGCGTGTCGGCTTCACGGTGCCCATCGGCGAGCGCCGCTACGATCAGCGCCCGATCAGCGCGCAGGCGCTGGATGATGCGCCGCGTCCCCCATCCGGAGCCCGGCATGAATGAGAAGAAAAAACTGCGCGTCGCCACTGCCTCGCTGGCTGGTTGTTTCGGCTGCCACATGTCTTTTCTGGACATCGACGAACGCCTGTTCCCGTTGCTCGACATCATTGAATTCGACCGCTCGCCGCTCACCGACATCAAACACTGCGGGCCATGCGACATCGGGCTAATCGAGGGTGGTGTCTGCAACGCGGAGAACGTGCATGTACTGCACGAATTCAGGAAAAACTGCAAAATCCTTATCGCCATCGGTGCCTGTGCCATCAACGGCGGCCTGCCCGCGCAACGAAACCACCTTGATCTCGGCAGTTGCCTGACCGAGGTGTATCTCACCGAGCCGGGGCTGATACACGGCCACATCCCGAATGATCCGGAACTGCCGCTGCCGCTGGACAAGGTGCACCCGCTGCACGAAGTGGTGAAGATCGACTACTTCATCCCCGGCTGCCCGCCATCGGGTGACGCCATCTGGAAATTTCTCACCGACCTGATCTCGGGCAGGACACCGGAGTTGGGGCATGGGTTGCTCAAATATGACTGACAATCTCGAAACCGCCGCTCATCCCGGGAACCTGCGCCGCGTCGCGATCGATCCGGTGTCGCGCGTCGAGGGCCACGGCAAGGTGACGCTGCTGCTGGACGAGAACGACCGTGTGCATCAGGTGCGGCTGCACATCGTCGAGTTTCGCGGCTTCGAGAAATTCATCCAAGGGCGGCCTTACTGGGAAGCGCCGGTGATGGTACAGCGGCTGTGCGGCATCTGCCCGGTGAGCCACCACATTGCGGCAAGCAAGGCGATGGACATGATCGTCGGCGGGACGCTCACGCCCACGGCGGAGAAGGTGCGGCGGCTGATGCATTACGGGCAGATCCTGCAATCGCACGCACTGCATTTTTTCCACCTGTGCTCGCCGGACTTGTTGTTTGGCTTCGACTCGGATGTCGCCAAGCGCAACATTGTCGGCGTCGCTGCCGCCCACCCGGAGATTGCCAAGCAGGGTGTACTGTTGCGCAAGTTCGGGCAGGAGGTGATCCGCGTCACGGCGGGCAAGCGCATCCACGGCACCGGTGCTATCCCCGGCGGCGTGAACAAGAACGTCAGCGTGGAAGAGCGCGACTACCTGCTCAAGGATATCGGGCAGATCGTGGGATGGAGCCAGAATGCAGTCGGTATCGTGCACCGCCTGTTTGAACAGAACATCGACCTGTACAACAACTTCGGCACGTTCAAAACACACACACTCAACCTGGTGCGCGCCGACGGCGCGCTGGACCTGTACCACGGCGGGCTGCGCGCGCGCGATATGGACGGCAACACGCTGTTCGACCACTATGACTATGGACACTACTGGGACGTGATCTTCGAGGACGTGAAGCCGTGGTCGTACATGAAATTTCCGTTCCTGCGCAGCCTCGGACCGGAGACCGGCTGGTACCGCGTCGGGCCGCTGAGCCGCGTGACGCAGTGCGATTTCATTCCTTCGCCACTGGCGGAAGAACAGCGCCAGGCGTTCATGACATTCAACGGCGGCTCGGCGACGCGCGCCACACTCGGCTTCCACTGGGCGCGCATGATCGAGATGCTGCATGCCGCCGAAGTGATACGCGACCTGCTGCACGACCCAGACCTGCAAGGCACAGACCTGGTCAATATCGGGAATAGACAGGAACGCGGCGTCGGCGTGATCGAAGCGCCGCGCGGCACGCTGATCCACCATTACAAGGTGGACGAGCACGACCAGATCATCCGCTGCAACCTGATCGTCTCCACCACGCACAACAATCAGGCGATGAACGAGGCGATCCGCCAGGTGGCACGCCAATATATCGACGGGCGCAAGCTCACCGAAGGCCTGCTCAACCATATCGAGGTCGCGATACGCGCCTTTGATCCATGCCTGTCCTGCGCCACCCATGCGCTGGGCAAGATGCCGCTGGAGGTGGAGTTGCTGAATGCGGAGGGTGCGCGGGTCGATGTGTTGGTTCGCGCATCGGATGGCACATTCTGTTTGCCTGGCTGATGGCAGCACCCATTCTGGTTTTTGCCATCGGCAATGAATCGCGCAGCGACGACGCTCTTGGCCCTTTGTTGTTGCGCCGGCTTCAGTCTGAAGCCGTTCCGCAAACTGAATTCATCGAGGATTTTCAGTTGCAGGTCGAGCATGTGACCGATCTGGCCGGGCGGAATATGGTCGTGTTCGTCGATGCCGATGTTTCCTGCAACGCGCCGTTCGAGTTTTCGAGTGTCACGGCGGCGCATGACAACAGTTATTCCAGCCACGCGATGACACCGTCCGCGCTGCTGCACACCTATCATCAGGTATATAGCGAGGATGCCCCGCAGTCATTTCTGTTGCGCATACGCGGTTACGGATTCGAATTGGGGGAAGAATTGAGCGATGAGGCAACGGGCAATCTTGAGCAGGCCGCAAGGATGATATGTGCATGGCTGGCTGACATTCATACATTGCGGGAGTAAGCTGCAACCCGGATAACTATTGGGTTGCAGGTCGGACTTCAGTCCGACATGTCGGGTTGAAACCCGACCTGCAACACCTTGATTTTGCAACCCGCCAAGCCCTAACGAACTGTTTGGGTTTAACAAAAAGAATTTGAGGAGTTCAGGCATGTTCCAGATTCGTATTCATGGTCGCGGTGGTCAGGGTGTGGTGACAGCCACAGAGATGTTGTCGGTAGCGGCATTTGAAGAAGGGCGCCACGCCCAGGCTTTTCCCAGTTTTGGTTCTGAACGCACCGGCGCCCCGGTGGTGGCGTTCTGTCGCATCGATGACAAAGAGATTCGCCTGCGCGAACCCATCATGGAGCCGGATGCGCTCATTATCCAGGATCCAACACTGCTGCACCAGATCGACGTGTTTGCCGGGCTGAAGCCGGATGGCTACGTGTTGCTCAATACACACCACACCTTCGAAACCATTGGGTTGGGCGACTTTGCCAAAGAACGGGATCGCGGACGTCTGTGCACCCTGCCGGCGACCCAATTGGGGCTCAAGCATGTCGGTCGTCCCATTCCCAATGTCCCACTGATTGCCGGTTTCGCCGCACTGTCAGACATGATTCAGCTTGCATCCGTCATCAAGGCCATCAACGAAAAGTTCTCCGGCAAGGTGGCCGAGGGCAACATCGCCGCCGCGGCGGAAGCCTATGCGCTGGTAAAAGAACAAATGAAGGAGCATGCACATGCTTAAGCAGACCGAGGGTTCAAAGGCCGTCGCGGAAGCGATCGCGTTATGCCGGCCGGAAGTGATCTGCGCCTATCCGATCTCCCCGCAGACGCACATTGTCGAGGCTTTGGGTGAGATGGTGAAGGCGGGCGAACTGGCGCCGTGCGAGTTCATCAATGTGGAGAGTGAGTTTGCCGCGATGTCGGTGGCCATCGGTTCGTCTGCCGCCGGTGCGCGTTCTTATACCGCCACCGCTTCGCAGGGGCTGCTGTTCATGGTGGAGGCGGTCTATAACGCCGCCGGTCTTGGACTGCCCATCGTGATGACGGTGGCCAATCGTGCCATCGGTGCCCCCATCAACATCTGGAACGATCACTCCGATTCCCTCTCGCAGCGCGACTCCGGTTGGATGCAGTTGTTCGCCGAGACCAATCAGGAAGCGGTCGATCTGCACATCCAGGCGTTCCGTCTGGCTGAGGAACTTTCCATGCCCATCATGGTGTGCATGGACGGCTTTATCCTCACCCACGCCTTTGAGCGCGTGGACATCCCGGCGCAGGAACAGGTCGACGCCTATCTGCCCCCGTTTGATCCGCGCCAGGTGCTCGACCCGGCAGAGCCGGTCTCCATCGGTGCGATGGTCGGACCCGAAGCGTTCATGGAAGTGAAGTACCTCGCGCATGCCAAACAGATGCAGGCACTGGAGCGCATCCCGCAACTGGCCGACGAGTTCAAAAAGATATTCGGGCGCGACAGCGGTGGACTGGTGCGCACCTATCGCGCCGACGATGCCGAAACCATGATTGTGGCGATGGGCTCGGTACTGGGCACGATCAAGGATGTGGTGGATGAGATGCGTGCCGAGGGGCACAAGATCGGTGTGCTCGGCATCATCAGCTTCCGCCCATTTCCGCTGGAGCAGGTGCGTGCAGCGCTTATCAAGAGCAAGCGATTCATTGTGCTGGAAAAGAGTCTCGCCGTCGGCATGGGCGGTATCGTCGCCACCAATGTGCGTATGGCAGTGACAGGCTCCGGCTTGCGCGGCTTCACTGCCATCGCGGGTCTGGGGGGGCGCGCGATCCCCAAATCATCGCTGCACAAGCTTTTCCGCCAGGCAGAGCAGGAAAAACTCGAACCTGTCACCTTCGTCGATCTGGACTGGGACGTTGTCAACAAGCAACTGGAGCGTGAGAAACAGAATCGCCGCTCCGGCCCCATCGCCGAGAACATCCTGTTCGACAAGGGGATGTCGTCTTCTGCGAAATTCGGTTGAGGAGAGCGCGATGAGTTTTCAGCCCGTGAAGTTCTACCAGACCGGTACCTACACCGTCGGCAACCGTCTGCTTGCGCCGGATGAGCGCAGCGTGCAGGCCAACCAGATGCGCGGCAACTCGATCAACTCCGGCCACCGTGCCTGTCAGGGTTGCGGTGAAGCGTTGGGCGCGCGCTACGCGATCGACGCGGCGATGGTGGAGAGCAACGGTCAACTGATCGCCGCAAATGCCACGGGCTGCCTTGAGGTCTTTTCCACACCGTACCCGGAATCATCCTGGCAGGTGCCGTGGATCCATTCGCTGTTCGGCAATACGGCCGCGGTCGCCACGGGCATTGCGGCGGCAATGAAGGCCAAAGGCCGGCATGAAGTGCGCGTCGTGGCGCAGGGCGGCGATGGCGGGACGACCGACATCGGTTTCGGCTGCCTGTCCGGCATGTTCGAGCGCAACGATGATGTGCTGTACATCTGTTATGACAATGAAGGCTATATGAACACCGGGGTACAGCGCTCTTCAGCCACTCCGCCCGCCGCGCGTACCGCGACGACCATGCCGGTCGGCCCGGAACCGGGCAACGTATTCGGCCAGGGCAAGAACGTGCCCGAGATCGCCATGGCACACGGCATTCCCTATGTTGCCACGGCGACGGTGGCCGATCTGCGCGACCTGGAATACAAGGTGCGCAAAGCGATGCGCATGCATGGCGCGCGCTATATCCAGATTTTCGTGCCGTGCCCGCTGGGGTGGGGAACGGCCTCGCACGACACTATCCGTATCGCGCGGCTGGCGAAAGAGAGCGGCATGTTCCCGGTGTTCGAGGCCGAGCATGGCGAAGTGACGAGTGTGCTCAAAATCCGCAACAAGGTGGCGATCGGGGAGTATCTCAAGCCGCAGAAGCGCTTTGCCCACTTGTTCGGCAAGCATGCACATCCGGAGACCGTGGCACGCTTGCAGGCAATCGCTGACCGCAACATCCGCAAGTACGGACTGCTGGAAGAGGAGACCGATTAAATGCCCAGCAAACCTTTTGCCATCACCCTCAAGCCCGGCACTTCGCTGGCCAACCTCACCGGCACCTGGCGCACCGCACGGCCGGTCTATCTCGACCGTTTGCCGCCTTGTAACAATGCCTGTCCTGCCGGAGAGAATATTCAAGGCTGGTTGTTCCATGCCGAATCCGGTGATTACGAACAGGCTTGGCGCGTGCTGGTGCAGGACAATCCGCTGCCTGCCGTGATGGGGCGCGTGTGTTATCACCCGTGCGAAGGTGCATGCAATCGCGGGCAACTGGATAGCGCAGTCGGCATCAACTCGGTAGAGCGTTTTCTTGGAGACGAGGCGATCAAGCGCGGCTGGAAGTTCGAGGTGCCGGCGCATGGATCAGGCAAGAAGGTGCTGGTGGTCGGTGCCGGACCTTCCGGTTTGTCCGCCGCCTATCATCTGGCGTGCATGGGACATAAGGTCGAGATACATGAAGCGGGGCCGCTGGCGGGCGGCATGATGCGGTTCGGTATCCCCAAATATCGTTTGCCGCGCGACGTGCTGGATGCCGAGGTGCAGCGCATCCTCGATCTGGGCGTGACGTTGAAATTGAATACCAAGGTGGCCAGCATCGATTTGAGCATGCGGCAGGGCGGCTTCGATGCAGCCTTCCTCGCGGTCGGCGCGCATATTGGCAAGCGCACCACGATCCCGGCGGGTGATGCCTCGCACATCGTGGATGCGGTGTCGGTGCTGCGCTCAATGGAAGGCGAGGACAAGCCCATGCTGGGGCGCAAAGTGGTGGTGTATGGCGGCGGCAATACCGCCATCGATGTGGCGCGCACCGTCAAACGCATGGGCGGCGAACCGATCATCGTCTATCGCCGCACGCGCGACAAGGCGCCGGCGCATGATTTCGAGATCGAAGAGGCGTTGCAGGAAGGCGTGATGATCAAGTGGTTGTCCACAATAAAACAGGCCGGTGCAGGCGAGATTACCGTCGAAAAAATGGAGCTTGATGACAAGGGCTTCCCGCAACCAACCGGCGAATTCGAAACGCTGGCGGCAGATTCGGTGGTGTTGGCGCTGGGGCAGGATGTCGATCTGTCGCTGCTCGACGGTGTGCCGGGCCTTGAAGTGAAAGACGGGGTAGTGCAGGTCGCACCCAATATGATGACCGGCTTCCCCGGTATTTTCGCGGGGGGCGACATGGTGCCGTCACAACGCACTGTCACGGTGGCGGTGGGGCACGGCAAGAAGGCGGCGCGCCACATCGATGCATGGTTGAACGGCACGAACTATGAATCCGCAGCCAAACATGAGCTGGCAGAGTTCGAAAAACTCAACCCGTGGTACTACTCCGATGCTGACAAGACGGTGCGGCCGATGCTGGACATCATCCGCCGCCAGACCAGCTTCGACGAGGTGCAGGGCGGACTGGACGAGACGAACGCCCTGTTCGAGGCGCGCCGCTGTTTGTCCTGCGGCAACTGTTTCGAGTGCGACAACTGCTACGGTGTGTGCCCGGACAATGCGGTGATCAAGCTCGGCCCCGGCAAAGGTTTTGAATTCAACTACGACTACTGCAAGGGGTGCGGCATCTGCGTGGCCGAGTGCCCGTGCGGCGCGATCAAGATGGTGGCGGAAGATATCTGATGCACGAGATGTCGCTCGCCGAAAGCGCCTTGCAGATCATCAAGGACGCTGCACACACACAGGGTTTCAAGCGCGTCAAAAAAGTATGGCTGGAGATCGGGCAACTTTCCTGTGTGGAAAAAGAGGCGATGCGTTTCTGCTTTGATACGGTGGTTAAAGACAGTATCGCCGACGGGGCGCAGCTGGAGATTATCGAGACAGCGGGGCAGGGCCGATGCACGCACTGCGGCAGTGAAACGCGGATTGCCACACTTTACGAAGCCTGTCCGCAGTGCGGCAGTTACGGGATGCAAGTCATCGCGGGTGATGCGATGCGGGTGAAAGAACTCGAGGTGGAATGATGTGCACGACTTGTGGCTGTGGCAGCAATGAAGTTTTGATTCGGGGCAGGCGACACGCGGGCAAGGCGGATGCACACGTTCGTTTTCGTCCCCATGCAGCCGAAGCCGCAGCCAGAAATGGCGAGGCAACACGGGTCATTAGGCTGGAACAGGATATTCTCGCCAGAAACAATTCCGTTGCCGACCAGAATCGCCTGCTATTTTCTGCAAACGGCGTTCTCGCCCTGAATCTGGTGTCGAGTCCGGGTTCGGGCAAGACCACGTTGCTGGTTCGCACCCTGGAGGCACTCAAAGGGAAATTTCCGCTCGCAGTCATTGAGGGTGACCAGCAGACGGATAACGATGCCGAGCGCATCCGTGCCACGGGCATTGAAGCGATCCAGATCAACACCGGCAAGGGATGTCACCTCGACGCACAGATGATCGAACGCGCCCTGCCGCAAATGGCGTTGCCACAAAACGGCATGCTGTTCATCGAGAACGTCGGCAATCTGGTGTGCCCCGCAGCCTTTGATCTGGGCGAGGCGGCCAAGGTGGTGGTGCTTTCCGTCACCGAGGGTGAAGACAAGCCGCTCAAATACCCGGACATGTTTCGCGCGGCGCGGCTGATGCTGATGAACAAATGCGACTTGTTGCCGTATCTCGCTTTCGATGTGGCGCTTGCCGAAGAATATGCCCGCCGCGTCAATCCGGACATCCGCATCATCCGCATCTCCGCCACCGGCGGGGAGGGCATGGCGGAATGGCTGGCTTGGCTTGCCGCCGAACAGCAAATTTGCGCATGAGTTATCCAGACTGCGTCGAACACGTCATCCCGCTGCCAAACACCGTGCCGCCTGTGCTCGCCATGGGCGCATGGTTCAAGAACACGCTTTGCATCACGTCCGGCCGGCAGGCTTTCATCAGCAAGGGTGTGGGTGATCTCGACACGCCCGCCGCTTGTCTTGCCCATGAACGCACCGCGCGCAGTTTACTCGACTGGCTGGGTACAAAGCCGGCCGCCATCGCCCACGACCTGCATCCCGATTTTCATTCCAGCCGTTTTGCCGCGCAGCTTGCGGCAGAACTCGACGTGCCGCTCATCGCCATTCAGCATCACCAGGCGCACATCGCTGCCGTTTGTATCGAACATGGAGTGATGGAACCCGTGCTGGGGCTGGCGCTGGATGGGGTGGGTCTGGGCACGGATGGTACTGCCTGGGGCGGAGAACTATTGCGCATCGAAGGTGTGAGATTCGACCGCCTTGGTCATCTGCGTCCGCTGCCTTTACCTGGCGGCGACCGTGCTGCGCGGGAACCATGGCGTATGGCGGCTGCGGTACTGCATGAATCGGGACGCGGCGACGACATCACACGGCGCTATACCGGCGAACCCGCCGCTGCAACGGTGGCGGCGATGTTGCAACGCAACATCAACTGCCCGCGCACTTCAAGCGTGGGACGTGTGTTCGATGCCACCGCCGGCCTGCTCGGCTTGTGCCACAAGATGGAATTCGAGGCGCAAGCCGCCATTGCATTGGAACAGGCCGCCACTCGTTATATCGTTGCACAGGGTTGGCCGCAGGCCTTGCCGGACGGCTGGAAAATTTCCAGTGACGGTGAACTCGATCTGCTGCCGTTGCTGGCCGCGCTTGCGGAAATACAGGATGCAGAGCAGGGTGCCGCGCTGTTTCATGCCACCCTGGTCGCCGCATTGGCGGACTGGGTGGCTCAAGCTGTTCATCGCACGGGTATCTCATCCGTCGCCGGCGGGGGTGGATGCTTCTTTAATAAATTGCTGGCCGGTGGTTTATCTGAACACGTGGCGGCGATGGACGTTAGAATTTTATTTGCGCAAACCCTGCTGCCGGGTGACACGGCTATCGCACCGGGTCAGGCGTGGCTGTCATCACAACAAACGTTATTGATAAACCCATGTGTCTAGCGATTCCCGCTCTCGTTGTTGAATTGTTGCCAGCCGATATGGCGCGCATCGATCTGGATGGCGTGCGCAAAGACATCTCGCTGTCGCTGGTTGAAGATGTCGCGGTGGGCGATTACGTCATCGTGCACGTCGGGTATGCATTGCAAAAGCTCGACCCGCAGGAGGCGGCAGAGACACTGGCGCTGTTTGCGGAGCTGGGCAAAGCCGCATGAAGTATGTCGATGAATTCCGCGATGGCGATCTGGCAAAGAATATCGCCCGCAAAATCTCCCTCGAGGCCAATACCAATCATACCTATCGCCTGATGGAATTTTGCGGCGGGCATACCCATGCCATTTCGCGTTACGGTATCGCCGATCTGTTGCCCGCCAATGTGCGGATGATCCACGGGCCGGGATGTCCGGTATGCGTGTTGCCCATCGGGCGCGTGGATCAGGCGATCCGCCTGGCAACAGAGCAGGGTGTGATTCTTTGCACCTATGCCGATACGATGCGTGTGCCCGCCTCAAATGACCTGACGCTGATGCGTGCCAGGGCCGACGGCGCAGATGTGCGCATGATCTATTCGACGCAGGATGCACTGAAGATCGCGCGCATGAACCCCGAACGCGAGGTTGTGTTCTTCGCCATCGGCTTTGAGACCACCACGCCGCCGACCGCAGTGGCGATCAGGCAGGCGGCAGCCGAAGGGCTGAAGAACTTCAGTATTTTGTGCAATCACGTGCTGACCCCGGCGGCCATGCACGCCATCCTGAACGTGGCGGGCGGCGTCAAACTGGACGGGTTCGTCGGCCCGGCACATGTCTCCACCGTCATCGGCAGTCAGCCGTATGAAGTATTCGCCGGCGATTATCACAAGCCGGTGGTCATCGCCGGATTTGAGCCGCTGGATGTGATGCAGTCCATCCTGATGCTGGTGCGGCAGATCAACGATGGGCGTGCCGCAGTGGAGAACGAGTTCACCCGTGCAGTCACGCGCGAGGGTAATCGCAAGGCGCAGGCGCTGGTCGGCGAGGTTTTTGAATTGCGCGAGACATTTGAATGGCGCGGATTGGGAACGGTACCGGACAGCGCACTCCGCCTGCGCCAGAAATACACCGCATTCGATGCGGAACAGCGCTTCGGCGTCAAATATATCCCGGTATCCGACAACAAGGCATGCGAATGCGGGGCGATATTGCGCGGCGAGAAACGCCCGTGGGAATGCAGGATATTTGGCACGGTATGCACGCCGCAGACCCCGGTAGGTTCGTGCATGGTCTCTTCGGAAGGCGCTTGTGCCGCGCATTACACCTATGGCCGTTTTCGTGAGGAAATCCAATGAATACAAAAAAACCCATTTATGTCCGCCCGCTCGATCTCAAACAAGGGCGCGTCGAGATGGCGCACGGTGCCGGGGGGCGCGCCATGGCGCAGCTGATCGACGAGCTGTTCGCTACCGCATTTGACAATCCATTTCTGGCGCAGGGCAACGATGGCGCGCTGCTCCCGCCGGCCAATGGCAGGCTGGTGCTGTCCTGTGATGCGCATGTGGTATCGCCGCTGTTCTTTGCGGGTGGTGATATCGGCTGTCTTTCAGTGCATGGCACGTTGAATGATGTGGCAGTGATGGGGGCACAGCCGCTTTATCTGGCGGCCTCGTTCATTCTGGAGGAGGGCTTCCCTCTGGCCGACCTCAAACGTATCGTCGAATCGATGGCGCATGCCGCACGCGAGGCGGGTGTGCCCATCGTGACCGGCGACACTAAAGTGGTCGAGCGTGGCAAGGGAGACGGTGTGTTCATCACCACCACAGGGGTCGGTGTGGCGCGTGAGGGCATAACCTTGTCCGGTGACCTGGCACGACCCGGCGACAAAGTGCTGCTGTCGGGCACGATAGGTGATCACGGCATGGCGATCATGTCGCAACGCGAAGGACTGGCCTTTGATGCGCCCATCGTCTCCGACACCGCGGCATTGCATGGATTGGTTGCCGCGATGCTGGATTGCGGTGCAGACCTGCATGTGCTGCGCGACCCGACGCGCGGCGGACTGGCGACCACGCTCAACGAAATTGCGCAACAGTCGCGCGCGGGGATCTCGTTGACCGAGGCTGCGATTCCCGTGAATCCGGTCGTGGCGGCGGCGTGTGAATTTCTGGGGCTCGACCCTTTGTACGTTGCCAATGAAGGCAAGCTGATCGCCATCTGTGCAGAGCGGGATGCCGAACGGTTATTGTCGGTGATGCATGCACATCCGCTGGGTGGCAGGGCCGCGATTATCGGTGAGGTGGTGGAGGATGCGCACGGCTTCGTGCAGATGACCACAAGACTGGGCGGGCGCCGTGTCGTGGATTGGCTGACGGGCGAACAACTCCCACGCATTTGCTGAAGTCACACAGCGGCTCCGCCAATCTGAAGGAAAGTATTGAAGAGTGTCCGGGGCGTTAGATGCTGCCAACGCGATGAATTGTCTGGCGTCCCCTACGAGATTCGAACTCGTGTTATCGCCGTGAAAGGGCGGTG
>DISA01000013.1:0-561 GCA_002421915.1 Gallionellaceae bacterium UBA6222 | reverse complement strand
AAAAGAGCGCGCATTATAGTGATGCCCCCTAACCTTGTAAAGCAAGTCAGCCGGTTTTTTTAGACAGGTTTTTTTCGATACGCTGCAGCACCACTTCGCGCGGGAATAGCGCTACCAGCGCATCTACTGAAGGCGTCTGTGTTTGCCCGGTGAGCATTACGCGCAGGGGCATCGCCAGTTTTGGCATCTTCAATCCGTGGGTGGCGAGGACTTCCTTGATGGCGGCACTGATTGCAGCTGTTTCCCAGGTGACAGTGGCGAAGCGCCGGGCGAGATCGCGCAGCGCAGGAATGGACTCGGCGGAAAGCTGGGCGTCGAGCAGTTCAGCATTGGGGTGCAGATCAACATAAAAGACTTCTGCCGCATCGGCGAGTTCGTTCAAGGTGGCAGACCGTTCTTTATATAAGCCGACGATGTTGGAAATATCTGGTGCCGTGCCGACCGCGATCCCACGCGCGGCGAGACGCGGACGCACCATGTTGGCCAACTGCGTGTTGTTGGTCTGCTTGAGGTAATGGTTATTCAGCCACTTCAATTTTTCGGTGTTGAACTGCGCCGCCG
>DISA01000007.1 GCA_002421915.1 Gallionellaceae bacterium UBA6222 | reverse complement strand
CCGGTCACCGAGATGATCACCGGCGTCGATATCGTGCAACAGCAGATCCGCATCGCGGCGGGTGAAAAATTGCCGTTCCGCCAGCGTGACATCCAGTTACGCGGCCATGCGGTCGAGTGCCGCATCAACGCCGAACATCCCTACACTTTCGTACCCTCGCCCGGACGGATTACCAACTGGCACGTGCCGGGAGGTCCCGGCATCCGCGTCGACTCACACGTGTACAACAACTATTTCATCCCGCCGCATTACGATTCGATGATCGGCAAAGTTATCGCCTACGGCGACACGCGCGAGCAGGCTATCGCCCGCATGCGCACCGCCCTGTCGGAAATGGTGGTGGAAGGCATCAACACCAACATTCCGCTGCATCAGGAACTGATGAACGATGCAGCCTTCATCCGTGGCGGCACCAGCATCCATTATCTGGAACACAAGCTGGCCGAGAGAACGAAGGGTAAATAATCCGTGTCCTGGCTCACGCTGTCAGTTCGGGCTGAAGCCAGTCATGCAGAGGCATTGGGTGAAATGTTGCTGGCACATGGCGCACTATCGGTGGATTTGCTCGATGCCGATGCCGACACCCCGGACGAGCAGGCCATATTTGGCGAGCCGGGCGAGCCAACAGCCAGTGTCTGGCAACACAACCTGATCAATGCCCTGTTTGAACCGGATGCCGATGTCGAGTCCATCCTGCAAGACTGTTACACCGATCTCGGCATCCCCCCCCCGCCCGCGTATCGTATCGAAAAACTCGAAGAAAATGACTGGGTGCGTCTAACCCAATCGCAGTTCGACCCCATCCGTATCAGCGACCGCCTGTGGATCGTGCCGACCTGGCATACACCGTGCGATCCTGGCGCCATCAACATCGCCCTTGACCCTGGCCTGGCCTTCGGTACCGGCAGCCATCCCACTACGCGCCTATGCCTCAACTGGCTGGACAAGAATCTGACAGGGGGTGAGACAGTGCTGGATTACGGTTGCGGTTCCGGCATCCTCGCCATCGCCGCGATGAAACTGGGCGCATGCAGCGCGATTGGTGTGGACATCGACGCGCAAGCGGTACAAGCCAGCCACGACAACGCACTTGCCAACAGTGTGCAGGCAGACTTCCGCCAGCCGGATGATATTCAACTCACCCAATACGATGTCGTCGTCGCCAATATCCTGACCAATCCATTGTGTGCGCTGGCACCGCTGCTGGCCAATGCAACCCGCAAAGACGGGCACATCGTGCTCTCCGGCATCCTCGCCGCGCAGGAAGCGGAGGTCTCGCATATTTATGCGCAATGGTTTGAACTCGCCCCCGGTGTAATCGAGGATGGCTGGTGTTGTTTGTCCGGTGTGAAAAGATGAATACCGCTGTCACCCAGTGCCCCGCCTGTGCCACCCGCTTCAACGTCAGCGAAGCGCAACTGGCTGCACGTGACGGTCTGGTGCGATGCGGCCGCTGCGAGACGGCGTTCAATGCGCGCGATCACCTGTTGCCGGACGAACCCAGCCCCCAGCTCAGCCTGCCTATCGGAGATGAAGCGCCGGTGAGCGACAGTTTTCCCGGGGTGCAAGAAAACAGTACACAAAGCGAGCACTTTATTCCTTCAGATTTTGCCGAGCTGCCGGACGATGTGACAGAGCTGCCAGATCTCACCCCGCTCACCGATGTCACCGGGCTGGAGGCGGCGCCCGCCACCCTGGCGCAGCATGTGCGGTTTAACGATACCGATCCGGGGGAAGAAGATTCGCCCGCACCCGCACGCCCGCGTCGCCTGCCACTCTTTCTGGCTCTGTTGCTGACCCTCCTGTTGCTCGCGCAGACAGTCTATTTTTTCCGCAATGACCTTGCCCTGCGTTTGCCCGGAATCAAGCCGGCACTGCAACAAGTTTGCGAAGTGCTGTCCTGCAGCATCGATTTGCCGCGCAATGCCGACCTGCTCTCGATCGAATCATCGGAACTGGAAGCGGATGCCAAACACCCCAATGTTTTCACCCTGCATGTGCTACTGCGCAACCATGCTGCACATGCACAGGCACTGCCCAGCCTGGAAATGACCCTGACCGATACGCAGGAACAGGTCATCGCGCGCCGCACCTTCCATCCGGCTGACTATCTGAAAGGGCTTGCAGAGAAACCCGGTGCAATGGCCGCCAAACGGGAATTGGCGCTGGCGCTGCATCTGGAAACCGCCGAACTGCGTCCGACCGGTTATCGGCTGCTCCTGTTTTACCCACCACAATACTGACCAAGGCAGATATGACAACGCTCAAACAAACTCCGTTAAATGCAGCCCACCGCGCCATGGGCGCGAAGATGGTGGATTTCGGCGGCTGGGACATGCCGGTGAACTATGGCTCGCAGATCGAAGAACACCACCAGGTTCGCAATGACGCCGGCATGTTCGACGTGTCGCATATGCGCGTGGTCGATGTGAAGGGCGATGGCGCGCGCGCTTTCTTGCGCTACCTGCTGGCGAACAATGTGGACAAGTTGACCCTGTCCGGCAAGGCGCTGTATTCCACCATGCTCCTGGAGAACGGCGGCGTGATCGATGACCTCATCGTGTACTTCATGGATGAGACGTGGTTCCGCATCGTGGTCAACGCGGGCACGGCAGACAAGGATATTGCGTGGATGAAAAAACAGGCCGCCATTCACGCGCCGCAGCTCATCATCGCCGACCACCCCGAATTGGCGATGATTGCCGTGCAAGGCCCCCATGCACGAACCAAGGTTTGGGAAGCCTTGCCCGGCAGCAGGGAATTGTCGGAGCACCTCATTCCTTTCAGCGCGGTTGAGATGGGTGCAATGTTCATCGCGCGCACGGGTTACACCGGCGAAGACGGCTTCGAGATCATGCTGCCCGCCAAAGCGGCGCCCATGTTATGGGCAGCGCTGGCAGAAAAGGGAGTAAAGCCCATCGGCCTCGGCGCGCGCGACACCCTGCGTCTGGAGGCAGGAATGAATCTCTACGGTCACGACATGGATGAAAGCATCGGCCCGCTGGAATCCGGTCTCGCCTGGACGGTGGACCTCAAGAGTGAACGCGACTTCATCGGCAAGGCGGCACTGTTGGCCCATCCGCCGACACGCAAGCTGGTCGGGTTGCTGCTGCTGGATCGCGGCGTACTGCGTGACCATCAAAAAGTGCAGACCACACACGGCGAAGGCGAAATCACCAGCGGCAGTTTTTCGCCCACGCTGGAGAAATCCATCGCGCTGGCGCGCGTGCCGAACGGGGTGCAAATCGGCGACAGCGTACAAGTCGCCGTTCGCGATAAAATGCTGGCGGCGCGGGTGGTGAAATATCCGTTCGCCCGCAATGGCAAAGGGTTGGTTTAACAGAAAACCGGCGCGGGTCGGACTTCAGTCCGACAGATTACGGTTAATTCATGTCGGGTTGAAACCCGACCTACATTTGGAGACAACATGAGCAACCCAGACAACCTGAAATACACCGCTTCCCACGAATGGGTCAAAACCGAAGACGACGGCACGATCACGGTCGGCATCACCGACCACGCGCAGGAATTGCTCGGTGACATGGTATTCGTCGAGGCGCCTGACGCCGGACGCAAACTAAAAGCCAGGGAAGAGTGTGCCGTGGTGGAATCGGTGAAGGCCGCGGCTGACGTCTATGCCCCCGTCTCCGGCACCGTGACCGCGGCCAACAGCGAACTGGACGGCACGCCTGAAGCCATCAACAGCGATCCCTACGGCGCATGGATCTTCAAGATGAAACCGGATAATGCGGCGGATGTCGCTGCATTGCTGGATGCTGCCGCTTACCAGGCCTTGGTAGACAGCGAAACACATTAGAACAAAGCATAGCCACAGAGACCACAGAGTTCACAGAGATGTCCGCTTAGGTTTTCTCTGTGCGCTCTGTGGTCTCTGTGGCTAAATTGTTTTTGAACTTCCATATACTACCGAGTACGCCATGAACAACTCCGACCAATTCGTTAATCGCCACAACGGCCCAGGCACGCAAGACGTGCAGGCCATGCTGGCCAAGGTCAACGCACCCTCGCTGGATGCGCTGATCGACCAGACCGTGCCTGCCGCCATCCGTTCACAGCGGCCGCTGAATCTTCCGGACGGCATGAGCGAGCATGAATACCTGAACCATCTGCGTGGACTTACGGCGAAGAACAGGTTGTTCAAAAGTTACATCGGTTACGGTTATTACGGCACCGTGTTGCCCGCCGTGATCCAGCGCAACGTACTGGAGAATCCGGGCTGGTACACCGCCTACACGCNNCCAACGCCTCGCTGCTGGACGAGGCAACCGCCGCCGCCGAGGCGATGATCATGCTGCACGGCCTGCGCTCGCGCGAGGATGCGGCGGCTGGCAGGAACGCTTTTTTTGTGTCGCACGAATGCTTCCCGCAAACCATTGAAGTGTTGAAGACGCGCGCCCGGCCGCTCGGCATCGAGCTGGTGATCGGCGACTTCAAAACCGTCACGCTGAACGACAAGTTGTACGGTGCCTTGCTGCAGTATCCGGCCGCGAATGGCGTGGTGCATGACTATGCCGACTTCGTCACCCGCGCCAAGGCCAACGGTGTGACCATCGCGGTCGCTGCCGACATCCTGAGTCTGGTGCTGCTCACCCCGCCGGGCGAATGGGGCGCTGATGTGGTGCTGGGTTCCACGCAGCGCTTCGGCGTGCCGATGGGCTACGGCGGCCCGCACGCCGCGTTCTTCGCTTGTCGCGATACGCACAAACGCTCGATGCCGGGTCGCATCATCGGTGTGTCGGTGGATGCCGACGGCAACCCCGCATTGCGCATGGCGCTGCAAACACGCGAGCAACATATCCGCCGTGAAAAGGCCACTTCCAACATCTGCACCGCGCAGGCATTACTGGCAATCATGGCGTCGATGTACGCGGTCTATCACGGTGCGGACGGCCTGCATGCCATCGCCGCACAAGTACATCGCTCCGCCGCGCTGCTGGCGAGTGAGCTAAAGAAGCTCGGCTACACCGTGGCCTTTGACAGCTTTTTCGACACGCTAAAACTCACCCACACCGACAACGTGAAGATTCACAAGCTGGCCGAAGCCGCCCAGATCAACTTCCGTTACAGCGGCGAGGGCATCGGCATCGCGCTCGACCAGACCACTTCGGTGGATGACCTCAACGCCATCCTTGCGGTATTTGCGCAGGCCGCAGGCAAGACTGCCCCGATCATTACCGCCGCACAGGTGGCGGCACAAGCGCTGCTCGTGAAGCCGCGCCAGTCGGTCATCCTGAGTCATCCGGTATTCAACAGCTATCACTCAGAAACCGAGATGATGCGATACATCAAGCGCCTGGAGAACAAAGACCTGTCGCTCACGCACTCGATGATCTCGCTCGGCTCCTGCACCATGAAGCTGAACGCGGCCTCCGAGATGCTGGGCCTGACCTGGCCCGAGTTCGCCAACCTGCACCCCTTCGTGCCGCTGGAACAGGCGGCGGGTTACCAGGAATTGATCGCCGGTCTGGACGCGGCCTTGTCCGAGATTACCGGCTTTGCGCAGATGAGCTTCCAGCCCAACAGCGGCGCGTCCGGTGAATACGCCGGCCTGCTGGTAATACAGGCTTATCACCGCTCGCGCGGCGAAAGTCAGCGCAACGTGGTGCTGATCCCTTCTTCCGCGCACGGCACCAACCCGGCAAGTGCTGCGATGTGCGGCATGCATATCGTGGTGGTGAAGTGCGACAGCAAGGGCAACATCGACGTGGACGACCTGCGCGCAAAAGCGGAAGAGCACAATACAGACCTGTCCTGCCTGATGGTGACCTACCCCAGCACGCACGGCGTGTACGAGGAATCGATCCGCGACATCACCGCGATCATCCACGCCAACGGCGGCCAGGTTTATATGGACGGCGCGAACATGAACGCACAGGTCGGGCTGACCAGCCCCGGCAACATCGGCGCGGACGTGTGCCACCTCAACCTGCACAAGACCTTCGCCATCCCGCACGGCGGCGGAGGACCGGGCGTGGGCCCAATCGGAGTGGCCGAACACCTCACGCCCTTCCTGCCATCGCACCCGATAGTCAAAGTCGGCGGCGCGCAGGGCATCCACGCGGTGTCGGCGGCCCCGTACGGCAGCGCGCTGATCCTGATGATCTCTTACGGCTACATCAAGATGATGGGCGGCAAGGGGCTGACCGAAGTGACCAAGATGGCGATCCTCAATGCCAACTACATCAAGGAAATGCTGAAGGACAGCTACGCCACACTTTACAGCGGCAGCAATGGCCGCTGCGCGCACGAGATGATCCTGGATTGCCGCGAGTGGAAGAAAGAAGGCGTGGAAGTATCCGACATCGCCAAGCGCCTGATGGACTTCGGCTTCCACGCGCCGACCACCTCCTTCCCGGTAGTGGACACGCTGATGGTGGAACCGACCGAGAGCGAATCGAAAGCCGAACTGGATCGCTTCTGTGACGCGATGATCGCCATCCGCAAAGAGATCGAAGAAGTCGTGAGCGGAAAAGTAGACAAGAAGGACAACATCCTCAAGCACGCGCCCCACACGGCCAAGTCGGTTTGCGCCAACGAGTGGACGCGTCCTTACTCGCGCGAGCAGGCGGCCTATCCGCTGCCTTATGTTCGCGAGAATAAATTCTGGCCGGCCGTGGCGCGCGTGGATAATGTGTATGGCGACAAGAACCTGATCTGCGCCTGCCCGCCGCTATCCAGTTACATTTGACCTGCTGCGTCATTCGCACTGTAGGTCGGGTTTCAACCCGACTAGGCGCGTCGTGCTAAAGCCCGACCTACAGTCGATTCGTCAGCAATTTTAGGAGATTCATCATGGCCAAAGACCCCAGCAACAAGACCGCAGTCACCCTAGATGGTGCCCCCCTCACCCTGTTCGGCAGCTTCCCCGTCGTGGGCCAGCTGGCACCGGATTTCACGCTGGTGGACAAGGACCTGAAGGATGTTTCGCTGAAGGACTACGCAGGCAAGCGCAAGGTGCTGAATATCGTGCCCAGTCTGGACACCGCCGTGTGTGCCACTTCCACGCGCAAGTTCAACGAGGCCGCAGGCAATCTGGACAACACCGTGGTGCTGGTGATTTCTGCCGACCTGCCGTTCGCGATGAGCCGCTTTTGCGTGGCGGAAGGTTTGGAGAATGTGGTCACGTTGTCGCTGATGCGTGGTCGCGACTTCATGCGCAACTACGGCGTGAAGATCGCCGACACCGCATTGGCAGGCGTCACGGCCCGCGCCGTGCTGGTGCTGGACGACCAGGACAAGATCATTCATGCCGAGCTGGTGGACGACATCACGCACGAGCCGAACTACGACGCGGCACTGGCAGTATTGCAATAGTTCCGTTGTAGTGGCTTCATGAACATTCACAAGCGCATCATCGGCATCTGCTGGATCATCTTCGGCGGTCTGATCATATCCCTGCTGGCGGTAAATTTCCCCTCCGTCGAGACAAGGGTGGCGGTGATCGGCTCGCTGGCGGGGCTGACTTTCCTCGGCGCCGGTTTTGTGCTGCTGGCAAACCTGCCGCGCTCGCATCTGGTCTGCCTGCCGGCCGCCGCGCTGTCGCTGTTCTCCATCCCGATCGGCACCGTGGTCGGGGTGTATTACCTCTGGTATTACTTCAAGCGCGAGGCGCTTCGCTGATCCGGAACGCGGGCGCCTTGCCCTGCTTGTCCCGGCCGGCATACAGCGTCAGATGCGGGTAGGGTATTTCGATTCCCGCCTCGTCGAACGCCTCTTTCAACCGCAGCAAAAACTCGCGCCGCACGCCCCACTGTTCCAGCGCGACGGTCTTGAAGCGGCAGCGCAGGATGACGGCCGAGTCGGCCCAACTGTCCACTCCGGCGATCTCGAACTCACCGAGTATCTTGTTTGCGAAAGTTTCCGAAGCGCGCATCCCGCCCGCCACCTTGCGCATGACCTCAAATGCCTCTTCGACGTTTTCCCGGTACGCGATGCCCACGTCGATGACCGCATGGGCGAAGCCCCGCGACCTGCTGCTGACCGTGGTGATCAGGCCGTTCGGAATGTAGTGCACCGTGCCTTCGTAGTCGCGCAGACGCACATAGCGCAGCGTGACATCCTCGACCAGGCCGCCTTTGCCGCACACCTCCACCACATCGCCCTGGCGAATTTGGTTCTCCAGCAGCAGAAAGAAGCCGTTGAAATAATCCTTGATCAGACTTTGCGCGCCGAAACCGACCGCGATACCGACCACGCCGGCTGCGCCCAGAATCGGCGCGATGGAAAAGCCCATCTCGCTCAGGGCCAGCATGCCCGCCACCAGCGAAATCCCCACGGTGGCGGTGTAACGGAACACCCGTGCCAGCGTCTCGATGCGTTTTGTTTCTTCGACTGTCTCGGCGCGCGCGCTCATGTAGTTGCGGAACAGGCGAATAAGCTTGCGGCTCAGGCCCATCAGCAGCCACGCCAGCAACAGAATGATGGTGATGCGCAGAAACTCCTGCGGCAGATACAGCCATTCGGCAATTGTTTGTGTATTCATGTTGTGTCCTGTGTGGTTTTGGAAGGGGCGCTCAGTCGACCAGCCAGTAGCACGACAGCGCGGGAATACTGATCGCCCCGTTCTCCGCCTCGATGCGCGCCCCGCTGCAAATATCCCGCATGTACGACTGCTGGAAAAAACTGCCGGGGTGCGGTTCGTTCAGCGGCAGCGTCTGCTCCCCGGCGTTGAAGTTGGCTACGACCAGAACCCTGTTGCGCGGACTTTGCGGATCCACTCTGGAAAATACCAGCAGATTGGGATTTTCCACTGTGATCAACTGGCGGTTGTCGAAATCGGCAAACGCCGGCAACTCTTTGCGCAATGCGATCATTTTCTTCAGGTGGCTGAAGATGCGCTGTTCGACAGTGCCGTTCTGGTGACGTTTTTCCGCTTTGGCCCAGTCAAAATTCGCGCGATTCATCCATCGGTTGTCGGCGGCTTTGGCGGGATCGGCCAGATATTCCAGACTGTTCAGCGTGCCGATCCCGTCGCCGTAATACAGCAGGGGGATACCGCCGAATGACAGGATGATGCCGTGCAGCAGCACGATGGTGCGTATCGCCGCGTCGATCGCCCGTGCGTCATTCTGTTCGATCGCCGCCTCCAGCCCGGCGAGCGAGGCCAGCGTGCCGGAGATGCGTGCATCGCCGGTCTTCAGATTTTCGCCAAAGGGCAAACCGCGCGCCGGGGAGCCGTCAAAACGCCCGGTAAAATAGTCGATCAGGAAGCGGCGGTGCTGTTGCGGATCGTAGCCTGCCAGCCGTGCATCGTCATCGGCAAAGCCCAGTCCGATGTCATCGTGGCAGCGCGCATAGTTGAGCCAGGTCGCGCGCTCCAGTTTGGCCGGAAGATGCTGGATACCCAGATTGAGCAACTTCGCGTTGCGGGTCGCCACCCCGTCCCACAGCAACGACATCAGGGTGGCGTTGTAGGCGATCTCGCATTCCTTCGCCATGATCGCATCCTCGCCGAAATACTTGCTGATCTCGCCCGGCGCAACAATGGCCTCGGCGATGAACAGCACGCCCGGCGCCGTCACCTGGCAGCAGTCCTTCATCAGTTGCAACAGCAGGTGCGCCTCGCGCTCGTTCTGGCAGGTGCTACCGAGCTTCTTCCACAGGAATGCCACCGCGTCCATGCGCAGGATGTCCGCCCCCTTGTTGGCCCAGAACAGAATGATGTCGATCATCTCGATCAGCACGGCCGGATTGCGGTAATTCAGATCCCACTGGTAAGTGTTGAACACCGTCATCACCCATTTGCCCATTGCCGCATCCCAGGTGAAGTTGCCGGGCGCGGTGGCGGGAAAAATCTCCGGCATCGTCTCCTCGAACGCATCCGGCATCCCGCGGTCATCGAACACGTAGTAGTAATCCTGATATTTCTTGTCTCCCTGGCGCGCTTTCTGCGCCCATTCGTGCTGGTCAGAAGTGTGGTTAACCACCACATCCAGCACCAGCAGCATCTCGCGCTTGCGCATGGTGGCCGCCAATGCCTCGACATCTTCGTTGCTGCCAAAACGCGCATCCACCTTGCAAAAGTCGCGCACCGCATAACCGCCATCACTGGCGCCTTCCGGACAATCCATGATCGGCATCACATGCAACAGATTGATGCCCAGGTCCTGCAAATAGGGCAATCTGGCGCGCAGGCCCTTGAGGTCGCCGGCAAAGCGGTCGCAATACAGCGCCATACCCACCCATTTCTGGCTGAGGAACCAGTTGTAGTCGCGCTCGCGCGCCAGGTCGGATTTGCGCAAATGCGGTGCGCGCCCGATGTAGCGCAGGGCCAGCGTTTCGACCAGACTGACCATCTGCCGCTTGAAGTCGGCACGCTTGCCGTAAAGCAAGTGAAACAGGGAATGGATGGTGTAAAAGTTTGCCCCCAGCCGGGTATAGAAATGGCGCAGCCGCAGCTCGCCAATCTCGGGCTTGAGCTCATGCAATATCTCGTTGAGCATGGCGTGTGAGGCTTGTTCGTACATCGTGTTCTCCGGGTTAGTTCTTTGCGCGCAACCAGCCGTCCGCTTCCGGCCAGAAATACGCGGCCCCTTCGAGTATGCCCGCGCTGTAATGGCCGTTCATGCCGAGGTAACCGCCCCGGGCAAAATATAGCGATGGGTGTTGCGCGGCACTCGCCAGCGCCCGCACCTCGCTGGCGGCATTGGCCACCAGCACGCTCGGCACTTCGCTCAACAGGACATCCAGATCGTTACCGCTATCTCCGGCAAACAGAGTATCCGCCAGCGCGAATTGTTTTGTCTCCATCAGAAAGCGGATGGCATGCAATTTGTTGGCACCTGCCGGCAGCACATCAAGCAGTCCCACCGCGGCCGCCTCATCAATGCTGTAAATCAGGTTGGCTTTGACTTCTTCCCGTGCCAGCACTTCACGCAGGCGTTCAAGCAGTGCCGGAATATCGGCATCCAGATTGAGATAGAAGCTGAGTTTATGGCGATTCTGTTTTTCCTGTTCCTGCAATGTCAACGCGGGCGAAATTTGCACCAGGTCGCGCAACGCGTCATGGGACAGCCCGCGCCAGTCGGGTGCGACTTGCGCTTCCCATTCCTCCAAGATTTCCCAACTCCCCGCTTTCACCCGATAGATTGTGGCACCCACATCGGCGACGGCGTAATCGGGCTGCGGCAGATCATAGTCGGCAATGGCCTGCTCGATCAGCGCCCGGTGGCGACCGCTGACGTAGGCCAGCGTCACGTCGTCGCGGCCCGCCAGCAAGCGGAAGCGCGCGCGCGCGCCGGGCGATTCGGCTTGCGCCCCGTTTGGAATCAGCGTGCGGTCGAGGTCGGTGCACAACAGCCGACGCATCATGACATCTCCCGTTTGTCAGCAAAGAAATCGTAGCGGGCAATCGCTTCCAGAATACCGGCGGCATGCTGTCGCTGCGCAAAATAAATGCTATCAATGCCGGCCAACTCCGCCAGTTCGGCTCTGTGCTGGCTAGCCACCACGGCGCCCAGCGTATTACCCAGCAGCATGTCGGCATCGGCCGCCGTCGCGCCGCACACCAATGTGTTCTCCAAGGCAAAACCCAATTGTTCCGCGCACCAGCGCAGGGCCAGCCCCTTGGAGGCGCGCACCGGCACCACATCCAGATACTGACCAAAGGAAAATACGGCATTGACCGCCTGTTCGTTGCGCAGCAGGGTCTGGCGGATTTCCTGCGCATTGGCCACTGCATGATCGACGTAGTAACTAATCTTGAATGCGCTTTGCGAAGATTTTGGCTGCAACAGCAGACCCGGGGGCTCGGCCAGAATTTCCTTGACCGCCTGCGGATTCCAACGGTAATTGATATGCCGCCGCCATCCTTCGGAACGGGTCAGGTCCGGTGCGTAAAAAATTTCCGTGCCCTGGTCGGTAATCAGCACGTCCGGCTTGGGAATATTGTATTGGCGCAACTTGCTCAACGCGTCATCCAGACGCCGCCCGGTGGCGATGCCAAACAGGGTCGTCTTGCGATTTTCCTGCATAATCCTCAAGAATTCGGCCAGTGCTTCCGGATCGCCGATCAGGTTCAAATCGATGCTGGTGAAGATCGCCCGATTTCGGAACAGACCCGGGCGGCGCTTGCCGCTGATGGCGGCCACCGGTTCGGATTTTTCCGCCAGCGGCCGGATCACTTTGAGATATTTTTCCACATGCGCCGGCCATGAGTAATGGCGACTCACCCCGGCAATGCCATTTTTTGCCAAGCGACCCCAGGCGCGCCGGTCCGTGAGCGTATCAAGGATTGTTGCCGCCATGGCCGGCTTGTCCAGCGGATCAATCAGGCGTCCGTTGCCGCAATTGCTGATGATGTCGGTTGGGCCACCGTCCTCGGTCGCCACGATGGGCAGGCCGCAGGCGGCGGCTTCGATCAGGGTCAGACCGAACGGTTCGGTCAGCGCGGGATTAACGAACACCCCGCGCGTAGCCGCAGCCAGGCGATACAGCAAGGCCACTTCTTCCGGCGCATGATGTTTTGGATAGGCGACCTTGCCGTACAGATCATACTTGTCGATGGCTAGCAGAATGGCTTGCAGCACCCCGGCGGCACCTTCCTCCATCTCTTGAATATCGTCGCGGTTGCCCGCCACGATCACCAGATTGGCCTGCTCCTGCAAGGCGGGCGATTCGCCATAAGCCTCGATCAGTGTGACGATATTTTTTCTGGGATCGGGACGCGACAGGGCGAGGATGATCGGCTTGTTCGGCTGTGCCAGAAAACGTTTCAATTCCAGCGCAATACGGCTCTGTTTTCCGTCTCCCTGCGGTGGAAAGAACTGGGTCAGATCGGTGCCCGGCGGGATCACCCGCATCCGCTCCGGCTGGTAAAAATCATACAGACCGTATTGCTGCTCGATCTCTTGCCGGGTGCTGGTAATGACGCGCTCGGCCACGCCCAGGGTAGTCTCTTCCGCCTCAATGCGGCGTGAGATGTGGTAGGTGTCCTCGATCTCGCTGCGTTTGATCCCCGCCGCCAGCAGTTGTTTGCGTTTGTTGCGCCCCAGCGAGTGGCCGGTATGCACCAGCGGAATCCCGAACTGGTGCGACAGACGCGAACCAACATAGCCGGCATCCGCGTAGTGGCTGTGAATGATGTCCGGCATGCGCGGCTGGGTTTTGAGAAATGCCAGTGCGTTGTCGGAGAAGTTTTCCAGCGTATCCCACAACATTTCCTTGCGCAGATACTTCGGCTCGCCGCATTCGATGCGCACGATGCTCGCCTTGTCCGACAGCGGCTCGACCACCTCCGCATAATCCGGGCTGACCTGCCCGTCAATGACACGCCGCGTCAGCAGGATCACCCGCTCGACATCCGCGCGCTCCCCCAGCGCGCGCGCCAACTCGACCACATACTTGGTCTGGCCGCCGGTATCTGCATCGCGCCCCAACTCCAGATCATGCCCGCGGATCAGGCCGTGGATGCTGATCAGCACAATAAACAGCGGCGAGGAGTTTGTGCGAGTCGGCGGCCTCATAGTTGCCATTCCCCGATGAACGGCGTGTAGAAATCATCAGCATCGGGAACCGCCCCGCGAATCCCGCAAATTGCCGCCGCAAATTCATGCGCGCGCCGCAAGGCAAGCGCGGCCGGCCAGCGCTGCAGTCTGCCGAGAATGAACACGGCAGAAAAACCGTCACCCGCGCCGACCGTATCGATGATGGAAATGGCTTGCGCCTCCGGCTGGACGCGCACCACCTCCCTCTCTTTCTCCAGCAACCACGCACCGGCGGCGCCGCAGGTAACCAGCATGCGGCGCACACCGAAGGTTTGCATCAGCGATCCTGCCTGGCCCTGCGGCGTATCCCCCGGTAGCGCGAACAGGTCCGCCAGAATCGCCATCTCTTCCTCGTTCAGCTTGACCGTGTCGGCCCGCTTCATCGAGCGGCGCAAGACTTGCGCGTCATACCAGGGCGCGCGCAAATTGATATCAAAGAAGGTAGGTGCGAGGGTGCTGTTCAGCAGCATCTTCAGCGCGCTCCTCGACACGCTGTGACGCTGCGCCAGCGTGCCGTAGTACACCAGCGCCGGGTGAATGGACAAGGCAACCATCCGAGCCACCGAAGCGTGGATATGGTCATAGGCCTGATCCGGCAGGATCTCGAAGCGATGGGTGGCGCCTTCAAGATGGACTTTCACCTGCCCGGTCGGATAGCTCCGGTCGCACTGCACGCCCATCGTCTCCATGCCCCAGGCGGCCATCGCCTCCAGCAATTCGTCGCGCAGTGCGTCGTTGCCGGTACGGGTGATCAGAACAGGATTCAGGCCAAAAGCCTTCAGGTGGCGGGCAACATTGAATGGGGCGCCGCCGAGGACAGTGCGGTCCGGAAAGACATCGGCGAGCACCTCGCCGAACAGCGCGACGGTCGCTCCACTGCGCCGAGAAGATAAGAAAGGATCTGAGGTTGTACGTGCTTGCCCTGCTGTTTCTTTCATCGGCCTGTTGGTACATGCCGCCACATTGGTTCCGCGACGAACTAATTGGTGAGTGATGTCGGCATTATACCGGAGCTTGCGCATGCATTACCGCAATTGCCGTCTACTCTGCGAATCGTCTTATCAATCCATTGCATCTGTTGTCATCATGCCAAGGCTTGGAGACGTCGCCCGCTCTGTGATATAAACGCGGCCCCACCCCAATTCGAGAAACACGATGCCGCGTGCATCGATGCTTCCATCCAATCGCACAGGAGCAGCCACCGTGACCGACACACGACAGACCCTTATTCCCATCTACTCGGCCGACAAGCCGCAGTTCCGCTCTTACAACCTGAACAACTTCCGCGGCATCCCGCAGATCGCCAGGCTGACCGAACAACAGCAACTGGATATCGAGATCGTCGGCAATGTGCTGCCGTTCAAGGCCAACAACTATGTGGTCGACCAGTTGATCAACTGGGACAAAGTGCCCAACGATCCGATCTTCGCGCTGACCTTCCCGCAAAAAGACATGCTGCGCCCGGAGCATTACGATGAGATGGCCGCCCTGCTCGGGGCCGGCGCGGACAAAGCCGCAATCAAGGACGCGGCCAACCGCATCCGCATGCAGCTCAACCCCCACCCCGCCGGGCAGACCGAGCACAACGTGCCCGAGATGGACGGTGAACGGCTGCACGGCATGCAGCACAAATACCGCCAGACTATTTTGTTTTTCCCCAGCCAGGGGCAGACCTGCCACGCCTATTGCACCTTCTGCTTCCGCTGGCCACAGTTCGTCGGCATGACCGACATCAAATTCGCCAGCCGCGAGGTGGAGAAACTGGTGGAGTACGTGAAACGCAACCCGCAGATCACCGACATCCTGTTCACCGGCGGCGACCCGATGATCATGAGCGCGAAGAACCTCGCCGCCTATATCGAACCGCTGCTTTCCGCCGACCTGCCGAATCTGGTCAACATCCGCATCGGCACCAAGGTGCTGGGTTACTGGCCGCACAAATTCGTGGAGGACGACGATACAGCGGAGATGCTGGCGCTGTTCCGCAAGGTGACCGATTCAGGCAAGCAACTGGCGCTGATGGCGCATTTCAACCACCCGCGTGAGCTGGAGAGCGACACTGTGCACCGCGCCATCCGCAACCTGCGCGAGGCCAATGTGATGATCCGCACCCAGTCGCCGGTGATGCGCCACATCAACGACGACCCGGCACTGTGGGCGAAGATGTGGGAAGAGCAGGTCAAGCTGGGCTGCGTGCCGTATTACATGTTCCTCGCGCGCGACACCGGCGCGCAGCATTACTTCTCGGTGCCATTGGTGCGCGCCTGGCAGATATTCCGCGAGGCCTACCAGCAGGTGTCGGGGCTGGCGCGCACGGTGCGCGGCCCCAGCATGTCGGCCACGCCTGGCAAGATCCAGATGCTGGGGGTGGCGGAAGCGGGCGACCGCAAGGTGATGGTGATGCGCTTCCTGCAAGGCCGCGACCCGGACTGGGTGCAGCGCCCATTCTTCGCCGAGTACAACGAGAACGCCACCTGGATCGACGAGCTCAAGCCCGCCTTCGGTGCGGAGAAGTTCTTCTTTGAGGAAGAACTGGAACAACTGTTCCACGAGCACAACAACGATAGTACAGCGGACGATTTCGAGTAATAAAAACGGGCACCTGCGGCGCCCGTTTCACTTAATGACATCCACAATTCAAATCCCGTCATTCCGGCGCAGGCCGGAATCCGGCAATTTTTAACAACGCCGCCACGTCAGTGCATTGCACTGGCCCTGTATTTTTACCGGACACAGACCTTGCCGGTGTGACGGGCAATTTAGAGTTGCCCCTAAACCTCCCGCTTTGGCAATGCCACCGGAAACGGCGGTGCCTTGCCCAGTTTGTCCTGACCGGCATACAGCGTGACGTGCGGATAGGGTATCTCGATACCATGACGGTCAAAGGCCGTCTTCAGCCGCGCCAGGAACACGCGGCGTACCGCCCACTGTTCCAGCGCCACAGTCTTGATGCGGCAACGGATGATTACCGCCGAATCGGCCCAGTTCTGCACCCCCTGTATTTCCACATCGTCGAGAATCTTCGGTCCGACATCGGGGTCGGTGCGCAATGCCGTGCCGGTTTCGCGGATCACCGTATAGACCTCGTCCAGGTCTTCACGATAGGCCACGCCGATGTCGATCAGCGCAAACGCGTAGTCGCGCGATTTGTTGGTGACGGTGGTGATCTGCCCGTTCGGCACGTAGTGCACATTGCCCTCGTTGTCGCGCAGGCGCACGTAGCGCAGGGTGATATCCTCCACCACGCCGATTTTGCCGCACACCTCGACCGCATCGCCCTGGCGGATCTGGTTCTCCAGCAACATGAAGAAGCCGTTAAAAAAATCCTTGATCAGGCTCTGCGCACCGAAACCGACTGCGATACCAACCACGCCGGCCGCACCCAGGATCGGCGCGATGGAGATGCCGATCTCGCTCAGGGCGAGCATTCCGCCCACCAGCGAGATCACCACTGTGGCAATGTAGCGAAAGATGCGCGCCAAAGTCTCGATGCGCCGCGCATCTTCGGCCGAATCCACCCGCGACTTCATGTAGTTGCGGAATGCGCGGATCAATTTGCGGCTAATGACAAGCGCCAGCCACGCCAGCACCAGAATGATCGTCACGCGCAAGATTTCTTTGGGAATGTGAAGATATTCGATGAATGAAGTGTTTTCCATGATTTTTCTTTCCGAAGTGGCGTGATTCTAACGCATGCCGCGCGATTAGCTGTCATGAAGGCTCGGGTATAATCGCCCCCCGTTCAATGCAGGAGCATTCATGTCCACCACCGTACTCGTCATCGGCCTGATGGTGTTCTTTGCGCACTTTTTGTCGCTGCAATTCTCCCGCACCAACATCCCCGACGTACTGGTGCTGATGCTGATCGGCATCCTGCTCGGCCCGTTGCTGGGCGTCGTGTCGCCCGACGATTTCGGCAAGGTCGGCTCTTTGCTGGCCACCATCGCGCTGGTGGTGATCCTGTTCGAGAGCGGCACCTCGCTCAACCTCGATGTGCTCGGCCACTCCATCGGCACCACCGGCTTCCTCGCCATCGCCTGCTTCGTGCTGACCTCGGCGGTGGTCGCGGCGGTCGGCATGTCCCTGCTCGACCTGAACCTGATGTCCGCGCTGCTACTGGGTCTGACCCTGGGCGGCACCTCCTCCGCCGTGGTGATCCCCATGGTGAGCGCGCTGAAACTGTCCGAGAAGCCCGCCACCGTGCTGGTGCTCGAATCCGCGCTGACCGATGTGCTGTGTATCGTGGGCGTTTTCGCCATGCTGCAGATCATGACGCAGGGCGACGTGGCGGCCGGCAAGGTGGTGGGCGGCGTGATGGCGGCGCTGGTGTTCGCCGCCGTGTTCGGCGTGGTGGGCGGTATCGGCTGGCTGCTGGTGCTGGGCAAGGTGCGCGACTTCCCCAATACCATCTCGTCCACGCTGGCCTACGTGTTCATCGTGTACGGCGCGACCGAGGCGCTGGGCTTCTCCGGTGCCATCGCCGCGCTGGCGCTGGGCATCACGCTGACCAACTTCCAGAAGTTCGGGCTGCACCGCATCCCCAACCTGGACAAGAACATCGAACCGCTGAACGAGGTCGACCTGATCTTCTATCGCGAGGCGGTGTTCCTGTTAAAGACCTACTTCTTCGTGTATCTGGGCATCTCCATCCACTTCGGCGCCATCGGCCCGGCCACGGTCGCCATCGTGATGGTGTTGCTGGTCTATGTGATGCGCCTGCTGCTCACGCGCGTGGTGTTCCGCGACCCGACCTATACCCTGCGCGACACCGCCGTCACTTCCATGATGGCTCCCAAGGGACTGGCGGCGGCCGTGCTGGCTGCCCTGCCGTTGCAATACGGCATCGACGGAGGGGAAGTGATACGCGACACCACTTACATGGTGGTGCTGTTCAGCATCTCGCTCACGGCGGTGCTGGTGATGGCCTATCCCGCACCCGCCGTGCGCAATCTTTATTCCCGCCTGCTGGGCAAGCCGCCGGGCGACACCCTGAAAGTCCCCGCCTTCGTGCCGCCGCCCGAAGCCTGAGCACGGACATAGACGACCATGATCGAGATCTTTCATGATCTGACGGCGCACCCGATGTTCGGCAAATTGCTGGGCCTGCTGTTCATCCTGCTGCTGGTGCGCTTCGCGCAGATGCTCGCCACCAACAACATCGTGTTGCGCGAACAGGTGCTGAACTACAGCTGGGATTTTCCCTATCTGTGGGACGAGATCGTGGTGCCGGCGCGCGACCAAGGACAAACTATTCAGTATCATCCTGGACGAATTTGAAAAAACCGCAGGCCGTGTCAGGATCGCCTCTCCCAAATTGCAGCTCACCGAGTTACCACTGCTCTCCGTAAAAAACAGCTCATAGCACACACTGCAGCTTTTGCGGCTTCCCACAAGGCAGTGATCACACGGGCATGGCGGCGGTAGCACATCACTTTGCCTGCGTCAGACGGGCAGCAACCCAGGTCACGCCCACGGCCACCGCCATCAAACCGAAAGCGATGCCGACCTTGCTGACGTGCTCGGGGGCAAGCAGCAGGATCGCGCCCAGTTCCAGCATCATCACTCCTGACATCAGTTTGAGCAAACGACCTTCCCGTTCCGTCAGTTTTCTTGCGCCCAGCGTGCGGGCGAAAAAGATAACAATCAGTGCCAGCGGCAACATGTAGATCAGGTTGTAGGCCGCGAGATAGCCGTAGCGCCCGGCGGCGGAAAGGTCGGCCAGTGTGAGCAGCCGGGTATAAACCATGGGAAAGCCCGCCGTGCACAGCAGTTCGTAGAAGTTGGCGGCAATGGCGAGGAAGATGGTCGCCGCCAGCATGGCCGGCAGATTATCGGCGGCGAGAATGGCGCGCGCGCGGCGGAAGATATCCGGCTTCCTCGATTCCGGGATCGACAGCGTGAGGCCTTTCTCGAACAGGAAAAAATCCTTCACGTTCACCGCGCCGACGAACACCGCCAGCCAGCCCGCCGCCAGCGTCACCCAGGCAAGGTGGCCGAACAACTGGAACACATTGAGCCATGCGGACATGAAGGCGAAATACATGAGCCCGGAAACCAGCACGAAGATGCCGCCGATGAGCAACATGCGTTTCCCGCTTTTCTGGTGCGCCAGCATGGAGAGCAGGAACAGCAGCACGAAGAAAGCACAGGGATTGAACGCATCCAGCCCCGCCAGCACCAGGGTCAGCGCGGGCAGCGACAGGCTGGCCGGGTCTACCGCGCCGAGCAGTGGCAACCGGATGGCTTCGCCCGGCAACGATTGCAACGCCAATGGCTGGCCGGTCAGGGCGTGTGCGCGGCATTCGTCCAAGCGCTGGCGTATCATCATGCCGGTGGTGGCATCGCTGTCCCAGCCGATATGTATCTCGCCGCAGAACAACAACGCCGGAACCGATACCGCCTGCTGGCCCAACTGCTGCGCCATGCTCTGGTACAGGCGCACGTTGTCCGCGTTACGGCTGAGCTCCAGTTCATGCAACCTCACCCAGGGACGCGCCTGCGGAATCGCCGCAATGTGGGGATGCGCCTCGGTGCAGTGCGGACAGGTTAGCGACCAGAAGAAGTACAACTGCACCTCCGGCTTGCCGTCGATGCCGGCTTTGATCCAGGCATCTTCGGCATGGCCGGCGGCGGGAGACAGTGCCAGCAAACAGGCAACAATCAGGGCAAGCAATCTCGCGGACATCATTATTCTTTCGCTGTGCTCAGTCGTTTGTGCTCCACGCGCCCTGTATCTGCCACCCCGACACGGTGCGCAAGGCGTTGGTGCGGAAAGGGTTTGAATGATCCCAAAGAATCCATTCAGCCCCTAACCTCTGCCAGGAGCGCAATTCATTGCGCGTTCGCTCTCAAAAAAATCGCCCGATGAATCGGGCCACTACCGGGTGCGGATTATCCGATGAACAATCCCGGATGATACCTATCGTCCCCCTATCCTACCGATCCAGCGGACTGACCACGCCCCGTCCGCCCTTATTGAGGACGTGAGTGTAAATCATCGTGGTGGAAACATCCGAATGGCCGAGCAGCTCTTGCACGGTGCGGATAACATCGTCACCCGATCCTTGAAGCCCTTGCCTTCACGCACAATAATCTCGTGCCGCATAAACTCCACATCCTTCACCCGCAGCCGCACCGCCTCCATCAGGCGCATCCCGCCGCCATATAACAATGAGGCGATCAACAAATGCGAGCCACTCAAACGCGACAACACCGCCTGCACCTCGGCCACCGTAAGCACCACAGGCAAACGTTTGGGCGCCTTGGCCTGCGTCACGTTATCCAGCCAAGGCAACTGAATCTCCAACACCTCGCGGTAAAGAAACAGGATCGCGCTCTTGGCCTGGTTCTGCGTGGAAGCAGACACCTTGCCCGCCACCGCCAAATGCGTCAGAAACGCCTCCACATCCTGCGCCCCTAAATTTTTGGGGTGCGCCTTGTCATGGAAATAAATATAGCGTTTAATCCAGTCCACATAAGTTTGCTCGGTGCGAATTGCGTAGTGCTTCACCCGCAACTTATCACGGACTTGATCGAGCAATTTTGGAGGTTTGATCGTGGTGCTTTTGTCGGACAGATTAGGGGCTGCCATAATTCGACCTCAAATGAAAACAAGGCATTGCAAGACGGGTGCCAGAATATACACCGTGAAGGTGCCTTTCGAGGCATTTTTTAGGGTGTCCACTTTACGTTGGGCCTCACAAAAGCATCCGCAATGACGAAGCGCATCAATTACCGAAAGCTGGCATTCGACGCATATGATCCACTCTGCGCTCACTGTGGTTTCGGCATCCCATCTGTACTGGAAGTTGCGCACATCGACGGTCAACGCGCCAACAACGATATCGGCAACCTCGTAATCCTCTGTCCGAACTGTCACAAGATGCTCGACCTTGATTTGATATCGAATGAAACCATCATTCACATGCGAGATCGTCCGAAGATAGTCACATGGTCAAAGCGAATGAAAGATGCCGGCCAGAAAGCTGCGGCTACGCGAAAACGCAATCAGAGTGCGCAATCGTGAGGCCCAACCCGGCAGTCGAGAGGGACGCTTCGCGGCAAAGCCGCTCGCGCCCCTCACTTTTACGTTAGCTTGCTTGGAGCCATCTCATGATTTGGTGGATAGTCGCAGCGATCTTGCTCGCCTTCGCAGCATCGAAGGCTTGGCACGTTTACAAGCATCCTGCACACCAATTGGGAATGCAGGCAGCAAAACTCGGGTGGCGAGTAGCAGGTTCAATCAATGACCCGTCAGGGTTTCGAAATACTCGCCTTGTTCGAGGCAACTATGAATCGATCATCTTGTTCCGTGAGCAAGAGGTTCGCCTCACAAAACCGGAAGCCGAATATCTGTTCAAAGACTATGACGAGTTAGAAGAATGGCTCTCTGAATACGAACGCGAGGCGCAAGAAGAAGATCCGGAAATCTTGTACTACCGGGCAATCGATTCATACGTTCGATCTGTTGGTTACTACGAACCGTTACTGGAACTCCAAGGGACGGATGAAGAATACTGCATCGCGGTGATGAAGACACACAAGGCAGCCTACATCGCAAGTGTCCCGGCGAAAATTGCTGGCGCGCTCACCCTCGATTCAGTAAAGCACTATTACCAGAACCGTGATTTCGCGCTCGTCTTCTTGGGTAAGCTGGAATCCAAGTGGTTGGCAGAATCAAATGCCGGCGCTGGCTTGGCATCCGATTCCCCCGACCATGCAAGTCCAGAAGATGCGGACAATTTCCATCCTTCGTTGGATAAAGCTGTTGCACTCGTCCGCAATTTCTTTGCTGACGGGGGCGGTAGCGACTTGGCTGACAATCCTAGAACAGAGTTGGTCGCATATGCCGCAACGTATATCGCCATGAAAAAGTCCGACAGCGAAATGCCCTCTGGATGCTGGAATACCTTCAAAGCAGCAATTGAAAACAGAATGCTGTCGATTGCGGATGACGGAAGCCAGCGCAGTGGAACCATTCAAACGCCAAACGGCCTAGCCTTCGCCCATTTCACCAGTAGTTATTGGGCCGAGATGGACACTATTGAAGAATTGGCGAACAAAGCATTTACCTCTGTGAGTTCTAGTCGGGAGCTATCTGCTTATCTTTTCCGCGCGCTTGGGGGCAACTCCGAGCAGGAGAGAGCATTCGAGAAACTCTTCTCGGATCTTGTTGAGTTTGCCTCGCGGTCAATTTTTCCCAAAGTGGAGCGCGTTTTTGGCTGATGCGGTCATTTCTGAAGCAGCGCAAGCTAACACTGCGCTCCAAGGGACGCGCCGCAAGCGGCACGCCCCTGAGCTACGACGTTGGGCGTCTTAGGTCATCATCATGAGCCAAGCTAACGAAGCGCAATTGATCGAAAGTATCCGCAGCGGGAAATTTTCCGAGCGGGAGCTAATCAATCTCTACAAGAACGCCACGACTCGGAACGCAACGGCTGTAATGGATGCCGTGAAAAACAAAATGAGGGCGGATTTTCCGCGCGCTGCTAATCGCATGTTCGGGGCAAAGGAAAGTGAGGCCAGCGCCTTACTGGAAGATATATACCGCAAGCTCGCTGCCGTTCACGACTTCACCGCAAACCGACTGAAGAATGGTGTCAAAGCCGGTGGTCAGATGATTTCAGGGCAGAAGTACATCGACGTGTACATCTCTTACAAGAACGGCAATGGGTTTGGTGCTGTACTTGGCCTTATCCAAGACGATCCAGAGTCTGAACTGACGGCGAAAGTTGGTTACTACAAAACCGGCAACGATGGTTTCCGAGACGCGCAGGTATTCCAAATGCATGACTTTGAGCAGGCCGTTGAGGCATACAAGGCACAGCTTTCGAAGGTGCTGTCTGGTGAGTAATACGCCCAACCCGGCATTCGAGAGGGACTGCGCAAAAGCGCGCAGCCCCTCAATTTTACGTTAGCCAATTTCAGGAGTCCCTATGCCACCCGAAGAAGTCAAACCGCCAATGGAGGTCAAAGACCTCTACAAGACGTTGCTCGATACACGGAATCTTGAAATCAATCTGTTCTGGCAGAGATCAAACTACTTTTTGGTTCTCAATACTGGCATCGCCTTTGGCTTCTTCAATCTCAAGGATGGAAAGTTCGCCGTCATCTTTGCGGTCATGGGCCTGCTTGCTTCGCTACTGTGGTTTTGGGTTTGTCTTGGCGGCAAGTTCTGGCAAACCCGATGGGAGCAACGCCTCCTTGAGTTTGAGCGAGAGCACATGCCCGGTCTCGACTTTTTTGGCGCAAGCCCTGAGCGTATCCGCGCAGACGTTGAGAAGGGCCTTGCGTTTCATGAACTGCGTTGGACGCAACGGCTTGTTTATCGGCTTGCGCTTAACAAGCCGTCAGTCAGCTACTCGATGATCCGGCTCTCCGCTCTATTTGTCATCGGGTGGGTAGCGTTCATCGCCATTTCAATCATGTTGGGCAAAAGTCCAATTGGCTAACCCGGCAGTCCACACGGACGCTGCGCGATAAAGCCGCGCAGCGCCNNAGCGCCGGTGACTTCTACGTTAGGCCAATTACATGACGATCACCGAACGAATTGGGTACGACGTGAAGTGCTTGGATGCCTACTTCCGCAAACTCTTTACGATGGCAGCGGAAGCGTCTCTTCAAGAGTCCTCAACGGTTGCCGCGAGCGAGGAGTAATAGGGGACAGACCACGATTTTC
>DISA01000015.1:14759-15007 GCA_002421915.1 Gallionellaceae bacterium UBA6222 | reverse complement strand
GTGGCGATCGGCGTAGTCGTTCATCGCGCATCCTGCAGAACGCATCAACACTGTGCCGAGGGTAAAGATGGACAAAATAAGCCAGGAAGGATGACCCTCACTTGCGATCCACACCGCCCACAGAGTCGGCCACAGCAACAGCAAAATGCCGATGGGGCGGTGCAGGCGGGTGAGTTGCATGTAGAGGGGAAGGCGTTCGGCGAGGTTCATGCCGCAATTCTAACCCGCCCCGTCATTCCCGCGCAGGC
>DISA01000015.1:0-14745 GCA_002421915.1 Gallionellaceae bacterium UBA6222 | reverse complement strand
TCCGGCCTGCGCCGGAATGACGGGTGTTATTTGAGTTGGAGGATTTCCGGCAGGAACACTTCGGTCACCAACAGCGGCGCACCGTGCAGCGTGAACAGCGAGCGGCGTGCCCAAAAAGTTTCGTGAGCAATTTGTGGGTCGGGCTTTAACCCGACTTGTCGGGTTAAAGCCCGACCCAGATGGAGCGGATGATGCGCGCGCAGTGCTTTGAAGTGCAGGGGTTGGCGTATCACCATGGGGTGAGTGAACAGCAGGCTGCCGAGTGAGCGGTTGCCGAGTCCGCGCATCGTTTTCCATGTGCCGCGCAGATGTTCATAGGCGCAGGTGCTGTGGGCGAACACCACGGGTTGGCCGTCGGCATACAGGAAGACCTCGCGCGACCAGGCCAGGCGGCGCGGGGCGATGCCGAGCAGTGCGGCTTCGTCATAAGCGATGCGGGCGAGTCCGTTGTGCACGGGTTGCACGGTGAACTTGCCACAGCGTTGCTGAATGCGCTGGGTGAGCGAGCCGTGGTCGTGCAGCCACGGGCGCAGGGCGACAGGGCAGCCGAGCGCAGCGCCGTTCCAGAATGAATCAGACTTGCAAAAAGTCATGCTTGTTTGCCATCCATCTTTGTAAGTGCGTATGTGCCACATCGGGTGCGTCGCGTAGCAGTTCGTCTGCGGTGAGTCGCGCCTGCTCCAGCAGGTCTTCGTCTTCGGTCAGGTCGGCGAAGCGCAACATTGCCACACCGCTCTGCCGCGCGCCGAGCAATTCGCCGGGGCCGCGCAATTGTAAGTCTTGTTGCGCGATAACGAAGCCGTCGGTGTTTTCGTAGATGATCTTCAAACGTTCGCGCGCCAGTTCGGAAAGCGGTTGCATGAACAGCAACACGCACATACTTTCTGCCGCACCGCGACCGACGCGACCGCGCAGTTGGTGCANNCGCCGACCTCGATCACCGTGGTGGCGACCAGCAGATGCAACTGGCCTGCCTTGAAAGCGGCCATCACGGCGGCTTTTTCCGCAGGCGGCAGACGGCCATGTGCCAGGCCGATTTTCAACTCCGGCAGTGCCTCGGTCAGTTGCTCATACGTCTCGATCGCGTTCTGCAATTCGACTTCCATTGCATCGGATTCTTCGATGAGCGGGCACACCCAATACGCCTGACGACCGGCGAGGCAGGCGCTGCGCACGCGTTCGAATACTTCACCGCGGCGCGCATCGCTCACCAGTTTGGTGACGACGGGCGTGCGCCCCGGCGGTAGTTCGCCGATGACCGACACATCAAGATCGGCGTAATAGCTCATCGCCAGGGTGCGCGGGATGGGCGTGGCGCTCATCATCAGTTGGTGCGGTTCTTGTAGGTCGGGTTTTAACCCGGCACTATCTTGTCGGGTTAAAACCCGACCCACATTCTCTTTGCCCTTGTTGCGCAGCGCCAGCCGCTGTTGCACGCCAAACTTGTGTTGCTCATCCACGATGACCAAGCCCAATTGCCTGAATTCGACCGCAGCCTGGAACAGCGCGTGGGTGCCGATGGCGAGCAGGGTAGTGCCGGAGGCGATGCATTCTGCGGCGGCGGTTTTTTCTTTTTTCTTCAAGCTGCCGGTCAGCCACACCGGTTCCAATCCCAGCGGAACCAGCCATTCGCGCAATTTCAGGTAATGCTGTTCGGCGAGGATCTCGGTCGGTGCCATGAAAGCCACCTGGTAGCCGTTCTCGATGGCCTGCAGCGCGGCGAGCGCGGCGACGATGGTCTTGCCGCTGCCCACGTCACCCAGCAACAGGCGTTGCATGGGGTGCGCCTGCGCGAGGTCGTGGCCGATCTCGCGCCATACTTTCTGCTGCGCAGCGGTGAGGCTGAACGGCAATTTCCCGAGCAATGCCTCGGTCAATTTGCACTGTGGCGGCAGGGCAGGTGCAATGTGTTTGCTGCGCTCGCGGTGATGTACCCGCATCGATAATTGCTGCGCCAGCAGCTCGTCGAACTTGATGCGGCGCCAGGCGGTGTGGCTGCGCGCTTCCAGCGTGGTCGCCGAGATGTCAGGCGGCGGGTTGTGCAGCAGGCGCAGACTTTCGCCAAAGTCGGCGAGACCTAATCTTTTCAGCAGCGGTGCGGGCAGGGTGTCGGTGAGCGGAAGCGTTTCCAGCGCGTTGGTGATGAGTTTGCGCAGGATGGACTGCGACAATCCGGCTGTGGTCGGGTAGATGGGTGTCAGGCTTTGCTGCAAGGGCGTGTCGTCATCCACCGCGCGGCATTTCGGATGCACCATCTCCGGACCGAAGAATCCTAGGCGCACCTCCGACACGTTACTGGCGAAGCCAGCCGATTGCGGGAGGAGGTGCGATGCGCCCGCTCCCGCACCAGAGGGCTGCGCCCCGCCGCGTCGTGGGCGCACCTCACCGATGGCGCGAATCTGCTTGCCGACCGCGAGCTGTTTCTGCTGGCTGGGATAGAAGTTAAGAAAACGCAGCGTGAGCTCTTCGTCGCCTTCGCGCAGGCGGCACACCAGGCTGCGGCGCGGGCGGAACATCACCTCGCAATGGGTGATGACGCCCTGCACCTGCACCGTCATTCCCGGCTGTGCAGCGGCGATGGGTGTGAGGTGTGTTTCATCCTCGTAGCGCAAGGGCAGATGCAGCAACAGGTCGGCGCGGTGATGGATGCCGAGCTTGGCCAATTTGGCCAGCGTGGCCGGCGCGATTTTGGCGGGCGTGCTCAATCCTGAAGAAACATCACCCCGTCTGCCTCGATCAGCGCGCCGCGCGGCAGGGTGGCGACACCGACGGCAGCGCGGGCCGGATAGGGCTGGCGAAAATACCCGGCCATGATTTCGTTCACTTTGGCGAAGTGGAGCAGGTCGGTCAGATAGATATTGATCTTGATCACTTCATCCAGACTGCCGCCGGCGGCATTGGCCACGGCGCGCAGGTTCTGGAACACGCGGTGGATCTGCGCCTCGATCCCTTCCGCCATCTGCATGGTGGTCGGATCGAGACCAATTTGGCCGGAGAGATAGACAGTATTGTCCACGCGCACCGCCTGTGAATAAGTGCCGATGGCAGCGGGGGCGTCGGGGGTCTGAATGATGGTTTTGTTTGCCATGTCCTGTGGTCTCCTGAAAAGAATGGGCGTGCGATTCTAACTGATCAGCTTGGAGAATCTGTCATCGGCCAGACGCAACCGTTCCGCCAGCACATGCAGAAAGGCCTGGTTGAAATGCAGTTGGCAGTTGCTGGAAAGCTGTGCCAGTTGGCTGGGCAGTATCTTCATCACGGTAATTGCGGTGTTGGCGCTGACGGTGGCGGAGCGCGGCATTTGTCTGCCGTTGATATAAGCCATCTCGCCGAAACAGTCGCCGCTACCCAGCACATTGAGCAGGCGCCCGCCACGGGTCACACTGACGCTGCCGTCGATCAGCACATAGAACTCCTCGCCCAACTCATCCTCGCGCATCATCACTGTTCTCTCCGGCTGTTTGTGCCATTCGCCGATACGCAGGATCTCCCACAATTCGATATCACTAAAGTCCTGAAACAGATTCAACTTGCGCAAGGCAGTGAATTTTTCTGTCTCGTTTACCTCAAGGTCACTTTTTTCGAAATGACCCAGTGCCGCCAGTTCGTTACCGAAATCACGCCAGCTGGGGAAACGGTCTGTTACATCTTTCTGCATTGCCCGTAACACGATGCGTTCCAGGGGCTGCGGCAGATCTTTGCGCAGCCGCGTTGGCATAACGGGGGCTTCGAGCATGATTTGCTGGTACAGGTGTGCCAGATTCTTTGGGCTGTAGGGAGAGTGCCCGGTTAGCAGCCGGTACATCACCACGCCCAGTGAATAGATGTCGGTCAGATGTGACACCGATTCGCCGCGCACCTGTTCCGGCGACATATAGTTGGGCGAGCCGACATTGCTCTGTGTTTGCTCGATATCCAGGCGCACCGCTGCACCGAGGTCGGAGATTTTGATATCACCCGTATCGGCCAGCAGCAAATTGGCCGGCTTGATGTCGCGATGGATGATGCCGCTGTATTGCGCGTAGTTCAGCGCGCGGCAGCACTTGAACATGTGTTCGACCACCCGGTCGAGCGGCAGCAGATTATCGGCATGGACGTGCTTTTCCAGAGTGGTTCCGGCAACATATTCCATGACGATGTAACTGATTTCTTCGCCGATCACCGCATCCAGTGTTTGCACGATGTGCGGATGGCGCAACTTGCCTGCCAGCGCCGCTTCGTTCTGCAACTGTTTGCGGTTCTGCCGTCCGTTGCGCGGATCATCGAGAAATTCCGGCTTGATCAGCTTGATCGCCACTTCGCGGTCTTCAAACGGGTCATGGCCAAGATAGACTTCACTGGTTGCTCCCTGGCCAAGTTTGCGCAGCAGGCGGTATTTGCCAAGGAATGAAGGAAGTTTCATTTGGTTGCTGTCTACGGGGGGCTGATGGCGAAGCAATTTACACCATGCGCGCGGGCGCGAACAGTCCGGCGCAAGCATGGTTGCGCTGCTTGTTCTGCAGGGGGCTTTCGCCGATAATCCGACGGCATCGAATGGGGCGAGTCCTTCATTCGGTATTTCTTTGATAAATGGGCAATTTCTTTGAATATCAATTTCCAGCGGGCGGTGGATCGATTTGCCGGGGTGCCAATCTGTGCGGCTCTGTCGCTATTTGAGAAACTGCGGCAATGCGTGGCCGCTGCCGCCGTGCCGCCGCCGCGCCGCATCCTGGTCGTGCTGCTGTCGGAAATGGGCAGTCTGGTGCTGGCACAGCCGATGTTCGCCGAACTGAAGCGGCGATATCCGGGCGCCGAGCTGCACATGCTGATGTTCGCCAAGAACCGCGAGGTACTCGACCTGCTGGGCGTGATACCGAAGGAAAACGTCATCACCCTTAACGACAAGGCGCTGGGCACGTTTGCGGCAGACAGCCTCAACGCCCTGCGCCGCATGCGCGCACTTGATCTTGATGTGGTCATCGACTGCGAACTGTTCTCGCGCGTCAGCAGCATCTTCTCTTATCTGTCCGGCGCTAAGGTGCATGTCGGTTTCCATCCGCATACCCAGGAAGGCCTGTATCGCGGCTCATTCATGAACCGCAAAGTGCTGTACAACCCCTACCGCCATCTGTCGCAACAGTTCCTGACCATGATTGATGCCATTGAATCGGACGGGCGACCGCTGGCGAAGGCGATAGCGCATGCAGTAAGCGCACCACCGCCCTTGCAGTTTGCCGGGGGCGAAGTGGCGCGGGAAATCGCGCAACTGGAGCAGGATTTTCCAATGCTGGCCGGCAAGAAGCTGGTGTTGGTATATCCGGACGGCGGCATCCTGCCGATCCGCGCTTGGCCGCCGGAATACTACGAGCAGCTTTGTGATGCACTGTTGCAAGACGGTTATGCGCTTGCGCTGATCGGCCTGGCGGACGCGAAACCGCTGGCGCAACGCATCGTGGCACACTGTAAACATGAGCTTTGTATTGACCTCACCGGCTACACGCGCTCGGTGCGCCACCTGCTGGCGGTGTTCCAGCGTGCCTCGTTGCTGGTGACCAACGACGGTGGGCCGGGACAGTTCGCCGCGCTCACCGCGTTGCCGACGCTGGTGTTCTTTGGGCCGGAGACGCCCGCGCTGTACAGCCCGCTCGCGCCCAACATCCATTGTCTCTACAGTGGATTGTCCTGCTCGCCCTGTCTCACCGCCTACAATCACCGCAACTCGCCGTGCGACGGCGACAACCAGTGCCTGCGCCGGATCACGCCGCAACAGGTGCTGGATCAGGCGCGCGCCCTGTTGCAAGAGGCGCCAGCCGCATGACGCCATTCAAAATACGCATGCGTACGGCGTCATTGCTGCGCCGTGTCTTCTCGCGCCGCTTTCTGAAATTCGGCACGGTGGGCGCGTCGGGCACAGTCATCAATATCGGCATGTTGTATCTGGCGCAGGAACACATCTTCAACACAGTGCAGACCACTGAAATCCGTCTCAACCTGTCGCTGGCGCTGGCGATCTTTGTCGCCACGCTCAACAACTTCTTCTGGAACCGGCTGTGGACCTGGAAGGATCGCGTGCAGCACCACCATCGGCCGTGGCTGTTCCAGTTCGGCCAGTACACACTGGCCTGCTGGTTGAGTATCGTGCTGCAAGTGCTGTTCACCAACCTGCTTGCGCCGCATTTCTACTACCAGATCGCCAACCTCATCGCCATCGGGCTGACCAGCGTGCTGAACTTCCTGCTCAATGACATCTGGACCTTTGGGCGCGTCAAATTCAAAGCGCAGGCATCACGCGAAAAGACCGACTGATATGCGGAGACCTGCCGACGAATCGCGTCCATTCTGGTATCTCACGGCGCTGCTGCTGGCGGTATTCGTCTATTTTTACGGCCTCGACAGCCAGCACCTCCCGCGCAATGGCGACGAGGACGTGTATGCCCACATCACGCGCCTGACCGCGCAAAGCGGCGAGTGGCTGCCACTGCAATCCGGGCTGGAACAGATGCGCAACACCAAGCCGCCGCTGCTGTTCTGGCAGGGCATCGTCGCCACCAACTGGGGCAGCGAATGGGATCGCTGGCATCTGCGCTACCCGAGCGTGCTCTATACTCTGCTTACCGCGCTGCTGGTGTTTCTGCTGGGTCGCCGGCTGACGGGTGAATATGCCGCCGGTGCAACCGCAGCATTGACCTTCCTTGCATTTTTCAGCACCTATCGCTACGGCCGCCCTTTTCTGGTCAACCCGGCAGAGACGTTTTGGTTTTTCCTGCCGTTCTTCACCCTGTTGTACTGGCGACCCGTCAGCTTCGAGTCGCGCCGGTTGATTCCGCTGGTGCTGGGGATCGAGGTCGGCATCGGCATGCTGTACAAATCGTTCGCCCTGCTTGCACCGGTCGGTTTGGCGCTGGCGTGGTGGTATCTGCATCAGCGCCGCTACCAGTGGCGCGGGTTCATCCTGCACGATGCCGCAAAGCTGCTGCTGATCGGCATCGTGTCTCTGGCGCTGTTCGCTCTCTGGTTTGTGTTTGATCCCGATCCGCAAGCGGTGTGGCGCGAGTTCGTGCTGGGCGAAAACGCGGGCAAGTTCGACGCGCACGGCGGCAGTTACTGGGCGCAGTTGTTGTGGGGCGGCAGCAGCATCTGGGCGCTGTTGCTGGGGTATCCGATGAATGCCGGCTTGCTCGCCTTCCCGGTCGCGGCGCTGTTCGTCATCGCCTGGCGCCGCCGCTATCGCTTATCCGACGAAGAAAAATTGCTGTGGCTGTGGATGGCGGCACTGTTCGTTGTGTTCGCCATTCCCAGCCAGCGCTCGGCGCGTTATCTGCTGGAAGCGATGCCCGCTGTTGCGCTGCTGTGCGCACTCAACTGGCAGCGTTTGCCGCGCTGGACTTTTATCACCACACTGGTCGCCAGTTCCCTGGTATTGGCGCTGCTGGCATGGCTGGCGCTGGGGCTGCAATCTGCCGTGGATTATGGGGTTGGGTTCTGGGCACTGCTTGTGCTGACGCCGGGGCTGGCCGGGCTGGCGCTGTTCAAGGCGGCGTGGACGCGGGACTTGTCCAACATGGTGGCCTTGCTTGCCCTGCTCGCGCTGGCCGCCTTTCTGCAGCCGTTCGATGGCACGGCGGGTCGCTATGACGCACTGGCGCGTCAGTCCGTACAGGGCAAAGCGGTATGGGTGCCGTGCAATTTCCGCGCCCAGGACGAGGGTTATCGCTTCCTGTTACCCGGCGCCGAAGTGCACGGCTATAGCGAGGGCTGGCAGTTGACACCCGATGCACTGAAAACGCGCTACCCGTTATTTGTCCTGCAACTGCCGCTGCAGGCGCAACCCTGTGCCGACTGCACGGTGATCGGCCAGCGTCTGGAGATACGCGGTCGCCACAATAGTGAGGAGATCAAGGCCATGTTGCGCGGCGAAGTGTTGCCGCACCTGTTCGTGCGCGAATGGCTGTTGCAGGGGCCCGCAACCGCAGAGACAACAGAAATGCAAAAAGAAGGATGTCGTTAGATGGGGAAATATAAAAGGCTGGCCCTGCTTGCATTCGTGTTGGCCGCTTCCACTTTTGCGCTATTCAAGGCCTCGGGTTGGCATTTCACTTACGGTTTCCGTCTGCCGCCGCCGGTGGCGCAAACCGCCGCGCCGCCGGTACCAGCCGGTAAAAAACCGAGACGTGGCAAACCGGCGACGGGCATCGTCATGGGACGGCTGCAGGCGCATCTGGCCTCAAGCCGGCAGCAGACCACGACCCATGCCGCCTCACTGGTTGAGCTGCATGACGGACGTGTGCGCACATTCTGGTTTTCCGGCAGCCGTGAAGGGGCGGCGGATGTGACCGTCAACAGCGCGATCTTTGATCCGGTATCCGGCACCTGGGGTGCGGAGCAAGTGGTGACCGGGCGCGAGCAAACACAACGCGGGCTCAATCGTTACATCGCCAAAGTCGGCAATCCGGTGGCGGTGCGCGCGGCGAATGGCGAACTGTGGCTGTTCTATGTCACCGTTTCGCTCGGTGGCTGGGCGGGCAGTTCAATCACTCTGATGACCTCTAGTGACGAAGGCGAACACTGGAGCACACCGCGCCGTCTCATCACCTCGCCCTTCATCAACATCAGCACACTGGTCAAAAGTGCCCCCTTCTTTTATGCCGACGGCACCATGGGGTTGCCGGTGTATCACGAGTTCGTGACCAAGTTTGCCGAGATCCTGCGCCTCGATCAGGCCGGCAAGGTGATTGACAAACAGCGCCTCGCTGCCGGCGGCCAAGGCACGTTGCAGCCGGTGGTGCTGGTGCAGAGCGCGCAGCAGGCGCTGGTGCTGAACCGGTATGCGGGTAAGGATGCGGAAAAGCGCGTGGTCTCCATTGCGACGAACGACGGCGGCTGGCATTGGCAGGCCCCGCAAAAAAGCACCCTGCGCAATCCCGATGCGGCGCTGACCGCACTGGTGCTGGACGATGGAAAACTGCTGGCGGTGCTGAACGATCAGGCACACGGACGCGAATCGTTGAGCCTGCAACTGTCGGCTGACGGCGGGGAAACCTGGCGCGAACTGCACCGGCTGGAAGAAATGAACGGTCTGCGCAATATCGAGTTGGAGGAAACTGCCTGTCTCGATGTCGTCGCTCATCTGTTGCGCGGCAGCGACCCCGTTTTGCACAAGGCAGATCAAGGGCAACTCGCGGCATATGTCGCCTCGGCCCGGCCGCAAATAGTGGGGCGCGGCGGTTGCCATTTCGAATTCTCCTACCCCTATATGATCCAGACCCGCAATGGCGACATTCATCTTGCCTACACTTGGAACCGCACCTTCATCAAACACGTGCGCATCGACCCGGCCTGGCTCAAATATCGTTTGCAGGAGGCGCCATGAGGAATGAAGTTTGTGGGTCGGACTTCAGTCCGGCATGTGGTGGTGGATTGACGCGAAATATCGGGTTAAAACCCGATCCACAGGGATGCCGATGATGCCGTTCGCTGACTGGGCTGGACTGACAGGCTTGGCTCTGGTGTGGCTGCTGCTGGCGCTGCGCTTGCCCTATGCGCGGCGTCTTTCTCCCGTGCGCCGTGCAGCTCTTGTCGCGGGCATCTACGCGCTGGTGATGATCCCCGTGTTTGGCCTGTCGCTGGCGGGCTGGTTGCGCGGCATGGTGGGCGATTTGAGTATTACCAGCGTGCTGTTGCTGGGCAGCGCGCTGATCATGCGCTTGAATCCGGCAATGGGCGGCGTGTGGGACGCGCGAGAGCGCGGTGCATTGCTGATGTTTGTAAGCGGGATGGCACTGCTGCTGTACCCGTTCGCGCTGGGGTGGGGGCCGCTCGATCCCTATCGTTCCGGTTATGGCAGCATCGGTTTGTTCGTGATGCTGGCGCTGCTCGCGCTGTGGGCGCTGCGGCACCGGCTAACTTTGTTGCCACTGGCGATCGCCAGCGCAATCGCCGGTTGGAGTTTCGCCTGCTACGAATCGACCAACCTGTGGGATTACCTGATCGACGCGCCGCTGGCGATCTATGCCCTGTGGGTGACCATCAAGGTGAACCTGCAACATGCCTTGCGGAGGAAACGTGTCTAGCCTGACCCGCAACGATTATCGCACGCTGACGCTGGCCGCACTGGGCGGCGCGCTGGAGTTCTACGACTTCGTCATCTTCGTGTTCTTCGCGGCGGCCATCTCGCAACTATTCTTCCCGCCCGACATGCCCGACTGGCTGCGTCAGGTGCAGACCTTCGGCATCTTCGCCGCCGGCTATCTGGCGCGCCCGCTGGGCGGCATCATCATGGCGCACTTCGGCGACCTGTTCGGCCGCAAGCGCATGTTCATGCTCAGCATCCTGTTGATGGCGGTGCCGACGCTGCTCATCGGTCTGTTGCCCACCTATGCCACCTTGGGTATCGCCGCACCGCTGCTGTTGTTGGCGCTGCGTGTATTGCAGGGCGCGGCCATCGGCGGTGAAGTGCCGGGTGCCTGGGTGTTCGTGGCCGAACACGTGCCGCAGCATCATGTCGGTTTCGCCTGCGGCACACTGACCGCCGGACTGACCGGCGGCATCCTGCTCGGTTCGCTGGTGGCGATGGCGGTCAATCATGCTTACGATCCTGCCGCGCTGCTGGCCGAAGGTTGGCGCGTGCCGTTCATCCTCGGCGGTGTGTTCGGTCTGCTCGCCGTGTGGTTGCGCCAGTACCTGCAAGAGACGCCGGTGTTCAAAGAGATGCAGGCGCGCCAAGAATTGGCAGATGAACTACCGCTGAAGAAAGTGGTGCGCGCGCACCGCCCGGCGGTGGTGCTCACCATGCTCATGACTTGGCTGCTGTCCGCTGCCGTGGTGGTGATGATCCTGATGACGCCGACCCTGATGCAAAAGCTGTTCGCCATCCCCGGTGCCACCGCGCTCACCGCCAACAGCTTCGCCACGCTGGCGCTGACCATAGGCTGCATCGTGTTCGGCGCGCTGGCTGACCGTTACGGCGCGGGGCGTGTACTCGCTTACGGCTGTGTGGCACTGGGCGCGAGCTCATGGCTGCTCTATCAACAACTGGTGGGCGGCACCGAGCATCTATATATGTGGTACGCCCTGAACGGCTTCTTCGTTGGCGTGATCGGCGTGGTACCCAGCGCCGCCGTGATGCAGTTCCCGCCCGCCGTGCGCTTCTCCGGCCTGTCCTTCTCCTACAACGTGGCTTATGCCGTGTTCGGCGGCATGACGCCGGTGCTGGTCAGCTTGATGGTGCCGGTGCTGGGCGCGCAGGTGCCGGCCTGGTATATGGTGGCGCTGAGCGTCTTGGGGGTGGGCATCGGCCTGTATCTGCGGCGACGCGGAGAGGCCGCCGGTTAGCACCAGGCTTAAAAACGGGGCGAACCGCACTCGATTTTCATAGCGGCCTGAGGTAATGTCTCGCCATGCCCCGCCGCCCGCGCGTCCACATCGACGACGTACCGCTGCACATCGTGCAACGCGGGCACAACCGCGAGCCATGCTTCTTCGCCGAAGAGGACTATCACGTCTACCTGCACTGGCTGAATGAGGCACTGCGCAAAGAACAATGCGCCCTGCATGCCTACGCCCTGATGACCAACCACGTACATCTGCTGCTCACCCCCAAGGACGCCAAAGCCGTCCCGCAACTCATCATCGCTCTGGGCAGGCGCTACGTTCAATACATCAACGTCAGCTACCGCCGCACCGGCACGCTATGGGACAGTCGCTACAAATCCTCATTGATACAGGCCGAACCTACCTGCTCGCCTGCCAGCGCTACATCGAACTCAACCCCGTGCGCGCCAACATGGTCAACGATCCCGCCCACTACCGCTGGAGTAGCTACCGCAGCAACGCCCTCGGACAAAGCAGTGCGATCCTCACCCCGCACCCGCTTTACCAATCGCTGGGCGCAACCGGCGAAGAACGGCAAAGCGCCTACCGTGCCCTGTTTCGCGCGCAATTGGATGCAGAGGCCATCAGCGACATACGCCTCGCCCTCAACCAGAACCAACCGCTGGGCAACGAACGCTTCTACCGGCACATCGAACAAATGACCGGGCAAAGGCGCGAAAGCAAACCGAGGGGCAGACCGCGCGCGGTCGTAGGCAATGACGACGGAATGGCAGGGCAAGGCGAACTGGAGTTATAGCCGGGTACATAGGCCGTTTGGCATATTGACCACTGGGATGCGAGGGGCTACGGTGCGCAGTTGGTTCGTGCGGCGGCAAGCGATTCGGGATTAGATGGGAATGGGGAATGATGAAGCATGCGAAAAAACAATTCGAGCCTGGCCCCTTTGATTCATTGCTCCTGTGGGGAATATTGAGCAAGCGCTTGATGAAAGTGAACATGGTTTTGCATTGTTGCGTCCGCTTGAAAAAATGGATGCGGCTTCGTTCTACGGTCGTTGTGCGGCGTTGGTATTGCTGGCTTTGTGGAGTTGGTTTCTGATCGCTTACGACTATCGCTATGCCGAGATCAATGGCTCTTTCATGCACAACATCCTGCTGCCTATCCATGAGGCTGGGCATGTGCTGTTCATGCCTTTTGGCGAGTTCTTGATGATTTCGGGTGGGAGCTTGTTGCAGCTGATGGTGCCGCTGGGAATCGGCATTGCCTTTTACCTGAAGCAGCACGACAACTTCGGGGCGGCGATGGCTGTGTGGTGGGCCAGTGTCAGCCTGGTTGATCTGTCGGCGTATATCTACGATTCGCTGCATCCGCAAATGATCATGGTCGGTGGTCATACCGGCGAAACAGGCCCGCACGACTGGATCTATTTGTTGGGCTCGTTCGGCCAGTTGCCCCATGCGCAGGGTATCGGGGCGTTCGTTCATGCTTGTGGCGCATTGTTCATGATCGCGGCGCTGCTTTGGGGTGCATTGGTGCTGTGGCGGCAAAAGCAGTCGGGCTTAAAGGAATCAAAGGGGCCAGGCTCGAAATAAATTTCAAAGCACGATTCATTGAACAAGCATTGCCTCCCCTCATGTCGCATTCGCTCTTCAATACATTCGGTAAGTCAGACCGAGCCTGCTTCCTTCTGGCCGCGCACGGCAAGGATAAAAACGGTATCGACTTCGGCCACGTAACGGTACAAGGCAATGTAGCCGTGTGAGCGTTGCCCTATCACGAGTTCACGTTTGTCGGTATTTGAGGGGCGGCCGATCATGGGGTTGTATTCCAGTACGCTGATCGCTTCGATGATCTCGCGAATGCGCAATGCAGGGTTTTCGATTTGGTATTGCACAAGGTGATCGAGGATGCGATCAAAATCATCCCCCACTTCCGCAGCCAGTTCGATGTGTGCCATGTTCAGCGAGCCAGTTTGCGGGCGACCGGGCGTTTTGTGTCTTTGCCTGCGATGCGTTCTTCGAGATAACCGCGCATCTCCTGCCAGGGGATGGTCTTTCCGGTGGCGACGATTCGTGCATAACGGTCTTCGGCTTCGGCATCGAAAGCTGTGCGCCGTTCTTCCTGCTCGGCCTTTTCTGCAATGGCATCTAGGATGAAACCGTGAGTTGTGGTGCCCGCGCGCTTCGCAGCCGCTGCAACGCGGGTCTTCAGATTTTCCGGCAAACGTATGGTGGTTGTGGACATGGTGGTCTCCATGGGGAGTAACGGGGTGCACATAATGTAGCACACTGGTGCTACTTCGGCGCTCTCTGGAAATTGCCGAATTTCAGCGCTTGTGATTCAAAGGGTCGGCAGCTTTTTCGCCTATAGGTAATTGTGCGACAATGCGCGCCCAATATATAGAGCGCGCTACGCGCCGGTTCCGATAGGGGAGTTTCTTGGATAAGTTAAAAGAGTTGCTTGCGCCGGATATGGCGGCGGTGGACACGGTGATCCGCGCCCGCCTGCATTCCGAGGTGGCGCTGGTCAACCAGGTCGGCGAGTACATCGTCAACAGCGGCGGCAAGCGCCTGCGCCCGATGCTGGTATTGCTGTCGGCACAAGCCTTCGGCTGCCGCGACAAGCACCAGTACGAATTGGCTGCCGTAGTGGAATTCATCCACACCGCGACCCTGCTCCACGACGACGTGGTGGACGAGTCGGACCTGCGCCGTGGCCGCGAAACTGCCAATACCCTGTTTGGCAACGCGGCCAGCGTTCTGGTCGGCGATTTCCTTTATTCGCGCGCCTTTCAGATGATGGTGGATGTGGGTGAGATGCGGGTGATGCAGATCATGGCCGATGCCACCAACATCATCGCCGAGGGCGAGGTGCTGCAACTGCTCAATTGCCACGATGCCGATGTTGATATCGCCAATTACATGCGCGTCATCCATTGCAAGACCGCCAAGCTGTTCGAGGCGGCGATGCGCCTCGGCGCCATCCTGGGCCAGGCATCAGAAACCGACGAGGAAGCGGCGGCAAAATATGGCATGCATCTCGGCACCGCCTTCCAGCTGATCGACGATGTGCTGGACTATTCCGCCGACGAAGCAGAGACCGGCAAACATCTCGGCGATGACCTGGCCGAGGGCAAGCCAACCCTGCCCCTGATTCATGCCATGCAACAGGGCACGCCGCAACAGTCCGCGCTGGTGCGCGCCGCCATTGAGCAGGGCGATGTAGCCAAGCTGGCCCGGGTGCAGGAAATCATCCACGCCACCGGTGCGCTTGAATTCACCCGGCAACAGGCATTGCAAGAGGCCGAAGCGGCCTGCGCCGCCGTTGCTGCATTTAGCGATACGCAATTCAAGCGTGCTCTGTTAGAATTGGCGCACTTTGCCGCCACGCGGCAATTTTAGTTTCATCGGAGTGTAGCTCAGCCTGGTAGAGCAC
>DISA01000059.1 GCA_002421915.1 Gallionellaceae bacterium UBA6222 | reverse complement strand
TTGCCTTCCTGCAGGATGAAGCGCAGCTGATCGTCGTTTTGCCAGCTCACTTTGGCCGGTTTGAGTTTCTTTCCATCCAGCGTCAGGCCATGATTGAGCAGCGCCAGGCCGTTGCCGACCAGCTCGCCCTGCACTCGCACCAGATATTCTTTTTCAATGGGTGAATCCTCGCCGACAAGTTGTTTGGCGATGCGCCCGTCCTGGGTGAGTACCAGCAGTCCGGTCGAGTCGATATCGAGGCGACCGGCGGGCGCGAGGTTGAGGAATTGGCTGCGATGAAAACGCAGCGGCGTGGCATCCTGTTCCCAGCGTGTAGAGGCGTCAATCAGCAGAATGGCGGGTTTGTAACCTTGTTCGGCCTGCCCCGACACATAACCCACCGGCTTGTGCAGCAGGATGGTGACGCGTCCCGCCTGTTTGGCTTGCGCGGCGCGTTCCAGTGTAATCTTTTGTGTCGGTAATATTTTTGTGCCGAGTTCGCTGACGGTTACGCCATCCACTTTGACCCACCCTTTGGCGATGTAATCATCTGCCTCGCGGCGCGAGCAGAGTCCTTGTTCGGACATGAGTTTCGAGAGACGGATCTTTTCTGGCATTTTGGGAGTGCAATCCTGATGTCACAATTATTCGGTAGACTTGCGATGAAACAACAAACAGTCATGTAGCGCATTATGAAGCCAAGCCGCGAAAGAATCTCCCGTTATCTCATCCCCGCATTGGACAGCCTTCGCCAGGACGCGCTCGCGTTCGCCGCGCAGCATGAAAAATCCCTTTCATCCATCCCGCATACTTATCGGGAAAGCGCCCGTAATCTGCTGCATTACCTGGCGTTGCGTCAGCACGATATCCGCGAGTTGCAACTGGAACTGGCTGAACTGGGTTTGAGCCGGCTCGGACGTGCCGAAGCGCATACCCTCGGCAGCCTCAACGCGGTGTCAAATGCCCTGCACGCGCTTGCCGGTCTGCCTTATGTGGAAGACCGGCCGGCGCCTCCCGTTCTGGCACAAGGTTCCATCCTGCTGGGGGAGCATGCACAGGCATTGTTCGGTCCGGCCGTCGATCCATTTCCGACCCGCATCATGGTGACCATGCCGAGCGAGGCGGCGACCGATCCGCAACTGGTGCATGATTTGCTGGCAGCGGGCATGAAGGTCATGCGCATCAATTGCGCGCATGACGGGCCCACCGCCTGGCTGGCGATGATCGCCCACTTGCGCAGCGCCGAAAAGGCGCTCGGCAAGTCATGCATGATCTATGCGGATCTGGCCGGGCCGAAATTGCGCACGGGAGAGATTCGTCCGTCCGGACGCCTGCTTGAGTTCAAGGTCAGGCGGGATGCCTGGGGACGTGAGACTGCGCCGGCACTGGTCTGGCTGACCCCAACCGGGAAGATGGAGGCGCCGACACTGGCGGTCGATGCCGTGCTTCCTGTCGATGGTGGGTTGCTGGCGCAGGTGCATGTGCGCGACACGCTGGATGTGGACGATACACGCGGTTCGCGCCGGCATCTCGTGGTGCATGAACGGCATGGAAATTCCTGGCTCGCCAAATGCCACCAGCACGCCTTTATCGATGAGAACGCGCGCTGCAAACTTTATCGCCGGGAGAATCTGATCGCCGAAGGTGCATTGGGTGAACTGCCTGAAATCTGCCTGCCCATCCTGCTTCATCGCGGTGACTTGCTTCATGTGGTACGCAGCGATCAGTTGGGAGCACTGGCTGTCTGCGACGAGGAGGGGCACCGCATACAACCGGCGCGTATTCCCTGCTCGCTGGATGCCGTGTTCGATGCGGTCGGGGAAGGCCACGCGATCTGGTTCGACGACGGCAAGATCGGCGGCATCATCAGGTCGGTCGAGTCGGCAGGTATCGGGGTCGAGATTACCCATGCCGCGCCGCGTGGCAGCAAGCTGTGGCCGGAGAAGGGCATCAATCTGCCGGATACCGACCTGAAGGTGCCGGCAATGACCGGGGACGATATTGCCAACCTGCATGCGTTGGCAGCGCACATTGATATTGTCGGCCTCTCCTTTGTGCGCAATGCCGAAGATGTGTGCACGCTGCACCGCCAATTGCAGGCTGCCAAGGCCGCACGCCTCGGCTGCGTGCTGAAAATTGAGACGCGTCAGGGATTCGAGAACCTTCCGCACATCCTGCTGGCCGGGATGCGGCACACCGGGTTTGGCATCATGCTGGCGCGCGGTGATCTCGCGGTTGAGATCGGCTTTGAACGCCTGTCCGAAGTGCAGGAGGAGATACTCTGTTTGTGCGAGGCGGCCCACGTTCCGGTCATCTGGGCGACGCAGGTGCTGGAGACCATGGCCAGGCGCGGCATCCCTTCGCGCGCGGAAGTATCCGATGCGGCACTGTCGATTCGTGCGGAATGCGTGATGCTGAACAAGGGGCCGTATATCGTCGAGACGGTGGGCTTCCTGCGCGGTGTGCTGCAACGCATGAGCGGCCACCACGACAAGCAGCGTCCAACCCTGCGCCGGCTGGCAGTTTCGGATATTGATGCAGAAAATTGAGCAAAGGGCGGTCTTCCGGCCGGCCGTCTTCAGCCCATTGCGGGAAACAGCCCGCGCAGTCCGCCCGCGATAAATTCCACCGCGATGGCGGCGAGCAACAGGCCCATCAGGCGGGTGACAATGGTGCTGCCGATGCTGCCCAGACGTCGCGAGACCCAGGGCGCGATGAGAAACGTCAGCCACACGGTCAGGCTCAAGGCAACGAGCACCAGCGCCATGACGCCGTAGTGTCCGGCGCTGCTTGCCTTGTGCGCATCGACGATCACCGTGCTGATCGCGCCCGGCCCGGCCAATAGCGGGGTGGATAGCGGCACAATGGCGATGGATTGGGTGGCTTCGGCATCCGCATTCTCATCCGGCATCGGCGCCTGCTTGTGGCCGATCAGCATATTGATCGCCATCAGCAGCAGCAGGATACCGCCCGCCGTGCGGAACGAATGGATGCTGATGCCGAAGAAGGACAGGATCGCTTCGCCCAGCAGCAGGGCGGCGAGCAGGATGCCGAACACCGATAGCGATGCCACGCGCCCGACCCGCTCGCGTTTTTGCGCGCTCATGCCGGCAGTGAACGCGATGATGATCGGAATGATGCCGACCGGATCGATGATCGCGAACAGGCTGATGAAGATTTTGGTGTATTCGGTGAAGTCCAGCATGGGGTAGGGCGTGCTTCCGTAATTAGGCGGCGCGAAGTTACACCGTATAATGCGGCAAATCAATTCGCCGTCCGTGCCGTGAATCAAAGCATTGCCAGCCCTTATCTGATCGCCTTCATCGCCGGCGCACTCGCCGTGTTCGGTTTTGCCCCGTTTGATTTCTTTCTGTTGCCGGTGCTCGCACTCGCCGTGTTGTTCTGGCTGTGGAGTCGTGCCGGGCGCCCGCTGCAAGCCGCCGGGTTGGGTTTTGCTTTCGGCATGGGTTTGTTCATCTTTGGTATCGGCTGGATTTACGTTGCGCTGCACGAATACGGTCACATGCATCCCGTCCTGGCTGCTTTGGCGCTGGCATTGTTTGCGGCGGTGAATGCGGCACTTCCGGCGCTGGCGGGTTATCTTCAGGCCAGATGCCGCGTGCCACCGGGTGTGCATATCCTGCTGCTGATGCCCGCGCTGTGGACCGTCGCCGAATGGATGCGCGGATTCCTGTTCACCGGTTTCCCCTGGCTTTCCGTGGGCTACTCGCAAGTGCCGCACAGCCCGCTGGCGGGATATGCGCCGCTGCTGGGGGTGTACGGCGTGTCGCTCATGCTGGCGATGAGCGCGGGACTGTTGTCGTTCATCGTTCACCGGGCCGTGCCCTTTCGCACCGAATGGGAGCAAAGGAAGGAGAGCAGGCTGCGCATACTGATGGCAGCCCTGCTGGTGTTGATCTGGGTTGTGGGCGCGGCACTCGGGTTCATCGAATGGACGCAACCCCGGGGTGAGCCGCTCAAAGTCAGTTTGTTGCAGGGCAACATCGCGCAGGATGAAAAATTCGAAGAAGGCAAGCTGATCGGTACGCTGGAAACTTACCGTCGCCTGGCGGAAAACAGCAATGCACGACTGATCGTGATGCCGGAAACCGCATTGCCCCTGCTCCGCGACAATGTGCCGGAAAATTACCAGGCCATCCTGCGCGACCATGTGCGGCGGAACGGCGGCGACATTCTCATCGGTGCATTTGAAAAGGAGCATGGTAACTACTACAACAGCGTGTACTCACTGGGGAGTTCGGAGACCCAGCATTACCGCAAGAACCACCTCGTGCCCTTCGGCGAATTCATCCCGCTGCGCAGCGTATTGGGCTGGCTCATCAATGAGGTGTTGCAGATTCCGATGGGAGATCTCGCCAGCGGCGGCGCGGCACAAGCGCCGCTGAATGTTGCCGGGCAGAAGGTCGCGGTGAACATCTGCTACGAGGACGCCTTCGGCGAAGAAATCATCCGCGCCCTGCCCGATGCCACACTGCTGGTGAACGTCACCAACGATGCCTGGTACGGCGAATCACACGCCACGATGCAGCACAACCAGCTGTCGCAGATGCGCGCGCTGGAAACCGGGCGCATGATGCTGCGCGCCACCAACACCGGTGTCACCTCGGTCATCGGTGTGGACGGTCGCGTGCAGGCCATGCTGCCGCAACACGAGGAAGGCGTGCTCACCGCCCAAGTACAAGGCTATACGGGTAGCACGCCTTATGTGAGATGGGGGAATGCGGCGATGCTGGTGTTGATTGTGATGATGTTACTGGCGGCATGGCGGCTGCAACGCAAAAAGTTCCCTCGCCCGCTTGCGGGAGAGGGTTAGGGAGAGGGCTTGATGAGCTGGTGCTGTTATCTTCTCCAATGTGCAGATGACACCCTCTACTGCGGCATTACCAATGATCTCGACAAGCGCCTTGCCGCCCACAATGCGGGTGAGGGAGCCAAGTACACGCGCGGGCGGACGCCGGTGAAACTGTTGTATCGCGAACCTTGCGCCGGTAAATCAGCCGCACTGAAGCGTGAGATGCAGATCAAGAAAATGTCCAGGGGGGAAAAGCTGAATCTGTGCAAGAGTGCGCGTCAACATGCTACAACAACAAGCACAGCTGATTGGGAAGGTTACATTGACCCAATCCTTGCCGATGTATAGACTGGTGTTTATACATTTTAATAGGGAGCCAGTCATGTCCGAAGCCGTCTTGGATATCAAACAGTGGGGCAATAGCCTTGGCGTACGGTTGCCGGCAGCTGTTGCGCGGGAGGCGCACCTGCGTGTTGATCAGCGTGTGCGCGTAACCGTGGAGGGCGATCAGGTTGTCATCAGGCCGGTCGATGTTTCGCGGCTGACTTTGGAGCAACGCGTGGCTGCCTACGATGTGAAACGACATGGTGGCGAGCAAATGACCACCACGGAAGCTGTCGGAGCGGAGCGTTGGTAGTCGCACCAAAAATGGCATCAAAACGCTGGGTGCCGGAGCGTCAGGAGGTCATCTGGATCGATTGCAATCCGCAAGTGGGGCAAGAGATGCGTGACGTGCATCCCTTTCTGGTGCTTTCGCCCCGCGTGTTCAACGAGAAAACTTCGCTTGTTATCGGTTTGCCCATGACGACTGCAGAATACAACTCGGACAATCCGTTTGCAGTCGTGGTGGGTAAAGCATCCGGTCGCAAAGCAGGGCAAGCCAGTTATGTGCTTTGTCACCAACCCAAATCATTTGATTGGCGTCTGCGCAACGCCAAGGCTCATCCGCTGAAAATCATGCCAGATACGCTGTTTGCAACAGTGTGTGAACGCCTCAATCAGATTATTCAATTGGGCTGAACCTTTCAAGGGATGACGTTCCGCCCTTAAAACCCGTAAAATGCGGCCTTTCGCAAATATTGCCGGACTTTATCGATGAGTACCTTTGGCTCCGACATCACGCGCTCCGCGCATGAGTCTTCACAAAAAGGAACTTTTGGTTCCGACATCACGCGCTCCGCGCATGAGTCTTCACAAAAAGGAACTTTTGGTTCCGACATCACGCGCTCCGCGCATGAGTCTTTACCGAAAGTCGTCCACGGGCCGACTTTTCAGCAGGTCATCCTGACGCTACAACATTTTTGGGACAAGCAGGGCTGCGCGCTGTTGCAACCCTATGACATTGAAGTTGGCGCGGGCACGTTCCACACGGCAACTTTCTTGCGCGCGATCGGGCCGGAGCCTTGGTGCGCGGCCTATGTGCAGCCCTCGCGCCGCCCCAAGGATGGGCGTTATGGCGAGAATCCGAACCGCTTGCAGCATTACTACCAATATCAGGTGGTACTGAAACCCTCTCCCGACAATATTCAGGAACTCTATCTCGACAGTCTGCGCGCGCTGGGTATCGATACCGGCGAGCACGATATCCGCTTCGTCGAGGACGATTGGGAATCACCGACGCTGGGCGCGTGGGGACTGGGCTGGGAGGTGTGGCTGGACGGCATGGAAGTGACGCAGTTCACTTATTTTCAGGAAGTCGGTTCGCTCACCTGCAAGCCGGTGCTGGGCGAGATCACCTATGGCCTGGAACGTCTGGCCATGTACCTGCAAGGGGTCGAGAACGTGTTCGATCTGGTGTGGGCGAAGAACGGCGACGCTGTCGTCACCTACGGCGATGTGTATCACCAGAACGAAGTGGAACAGTCGAAATACAACTTCGAACATTCCAACGTCGAAATGCTGTTCCACCATTTCAACGAATACGAGGGCGAGGCCAAGCGCTTGATGGACGCCGGTTTGCCTCTGCCCGGCTTCGAGATGGTGATGAAGTGCTCGCACACCTTTAACCTGCTGGACGCGCGCGGCGCGATCTCGGTGACCGAGCGCGCAGCGTATATCGGCCGTGTGCGCGCCCTGTCGCGCCAGGTGGCGCAGGCGTATTACGATTCACGCGCGGCGCTGGGCTTTCCCATGTGCAAGACCGGGGAGGGCAACTAATGAAACAGACTTTATTGATCGAACTGTTGACCGAGGAATTGCCGCCGAAGGCGTTGGAAAAGCTCTCCACCACTTTCGCCAGTGAAGTGTTCGCCGCACTAAAAGAACAGGCGCTGCTAGGTGACGACAGCGCCTGCACACCGTATTGCACCCCGCGCCGGCTGGCGGTGAGTATCACCGATGTCAGCGATCAGCAGGCGGATCGCATCATCGAGCGCAAAGGTCCGGCCGTGGCAACTGGGCTGGACGCTGAAGGCAAGCCGACCAAGGCACTGGAGGGTTTCATGCGCTCGGCCAACGTCACGCTGGCGCAGTTGCAGCGCGTAGGCGAGGGCAAGGCGGAATGCTTCGTCGCGCGTATTGAGCAAAAAGGCAAGGCGCTGGACGATTACCTGTCCGGCATTGTGGCGCAGGCGCTAAAGAAACTGCCGGTGCCTAAGCTCATGCGCTGGGGTGATTCAGACTACCAGTTTGTGCGCCCGGTGCACGGGCTGACTATTCTGCACGGCGGCCGCGTGGTACCGGCCGAGGTGCTGGGCGTGAGCAGTGGCAACGTGACACGCGGCCACCGTTTCATGTGTGCTGAGCACGTCACTATCGCGCAGGCAGACGATTATGAAGCAACGCTGGCGCGTGATGGCCGCGTGGTGGCCAGCTTCGCGCAGCGGCGCGACAGTATCGCGGCGCGTCTGGATCAACTGGCAGAACAGAACCAGGCGATCTGGGTCGGTCATGCCAATTTTGATCTGTCGAGACTGCTGGCGATGTCGAATGAGGAGCGCAGCGTGTTGAGCAGCCTGCTCGATGAGGTGACGGGGTTGGTGGAGTGGCCCGAGGTTTATGTGGGCGAATTCGAGCCGGAATTCCTCGAAGTGCCGCAGGAATGCCTGATCCTCACCATGCAACAGAACCAGAAATATTTCCCTTTGCTGGATGCACACAGCGGCAAGTTGCTGAACAGGTTTCTGATCGTCTCCAACATGCAGATCAGCGATCCGCATCACATCATCGAGGGCAACCAGCGCGTGGTGCGTCCGCGCTTGGCCGATGCACGTTTTTTCTTCAACCAGGATCGCAAGCAAAAACTGGCGTCGCGGGTCGAAAAACTCGGCAACGTGGTGTATCACAACAAGCTTGGCACGCAGTTGCAGCGGGTTGAGCGCATCACCACGCTGGCTGGCACCATCGCCCGTTTGCTGGGCGCGGACAAGGCGGATGCCGAACTGGCGGCACATTTGAGCAAGGCTGATCTGTTAACGGATATGGTTGGCGAGTTCCCGGAGTTGCAAGGCATCATCGGCCACTACTATGCGCTGCACGATGGCGAGAAGCCGGAGGTGGCGAGTGCCATCGAGGCGCATTACCACCCGCGTTTCGCTGGTGATACCCTTCCGCAGGGCGGGCTTGCCTGCGCAGTGGCGCTGGCAGACAAGCTGGAAACGCTGCTCGGTATCTACGGTGTCGGCCAGGTGCCGTCCGGCGACAAGGATCCGTTTGGCTTGCGCCGCCAAGCTTTGGGCATCCTGCGCATTCTGATCGAGACGCCACTCGACCTGTCATTGCCGGCGCTGCTCAAGGCGGCGGCGGAGAACTTTCCGTCCGGGATGCTGGCACCGGCGGTTGCAGCGGATGTGGAAGAATTCATGTTGGACCGCCTGCGTGGCTATCTGCGTGAACAGGGTTTCGATATTGCCCAGATCGAAGCGGTGCTGGCCGTCATCAACGGTCGTTTGCACGAAGTGCTGCCGCGCTTGCAGGGCGTGCGCACTTTTGCGGCGCTGGCAGTAGCCAGGGACCTGGCGGCGGCAAATAAACGCGTGCAGAACATCATGCGCAAGAATGCGGAAGAACTGGGCGAGCTGGCACAGGCGGTGGTCAATCCGGTGCTGCTCAATGATGCAGCCGAACGCGAGCTGTATCAGGCGATACAGGACATCACGCCGATGGCGCGCGGCTATTTCGAGCGCGGTGATTACAGCAACAACCTGAAGACGCTCGTCACGCTCAAACCATTTATCGACGATTTCTTTGACAAGGTGATGGTGATGGCAGACGACAAAGCGCTGCGCCTGAACCGCGCCGTGTTGCTGCAACAATTGGGCAAGCTGATGAATCAGTCGGCTGACATTTCCAAACTGGTGGCATAAGTCAAAAACATGCAGGTTTTATGAAGCTCATCATCCTCGACCGCGACGGTGTCATCAATTACGACTCCGAGCAATTCATCAAGAACCCGGAAGAATGGCGCCCTATTCCGGGCAGTCTGGAAGCCATTGCGCGCCTGAACCAGGCCGGCTACCGCGTGGTGGTGGCGACCAATCAGTCCGGCATCGGGCGCGGCCTGTTTGACATGCCAATGCTGAACGCCATCCATGACAAGATGCACAAATCGCTGGCGCTGGTCGGTGGACGCATCGATGCGATCTTTTTTTGCCCGCATACCAATGACGCCCAGTGCGATTGCCGCAAGCCGAAGAGCGGCATGCTGGAGGAGATTGCGGTGCGTTATGGTATCAGTCTGGCCGGCGTTCCGGCGGTGGGGGATTCGCTGCGCGATCTGGAAGCGGCTTCACGGATGGGGGCCAGCCCCTGTCTGGTATTGACCGGCAAGGGCGAGATGACGCAAGCCAAGGGCGGTTTGCCGCAGAACACTCTGGTATTCCCTGATCTTGCCGCCGTGGCGTCTGCATTGCCATGAGTCTGATCCGCTCCATCCTCTTTGCTTTGGCACAAACCGTGTTCACTTTGCTCTATGCCCTGTTGTCGCCGGTCATTTTTCTGTTTGGCCAGCACACACGCCATCGCCTGCTGTCCGGTTTTGCCCCGGGTATGCTTTGGCTGCTGCGGAATATATGCAATATCCGCATGGAAGTGCGCGGCCTCGAAAACATTCCGCGTGCCTCCTGTGTGGTGTTAAGCAAGCACCAGTCTGCGTGGGAGACTCTGGCACTGCAACAGGTATTGCCGCTGCATGTCTGGGTGGTAAAACGCGAGCTATTGTGGATCCCGTTCTTCGGCTGGCTGCTGGCGCTGTCGAGTCCTATCGCGCTGAATCGTGGCAAGGGCAAGGAAGCAATGCGGGAACTTCTGGCAAAGGGCAAGGAAAAGCTGGAGCGGGGCTTCAGCATCGTTATCTTCCCGGAGGGAACGCGCATTCCCTACGGCGAGAAAGGCAGATACAAGATCGGCGGCGCCTTGCTGGCCAAGCATACCGGCGTGGTGGTGCTGCCGGTTGCGCACAACGCCGGCAAGTTCTGGGGGCGCAACGCCTTCATCAAACAACCGGGCGTGGTGCAGATGGTGATCGGCGCACCCATCGATACTGCCGATCTTACGGCGGAAGAGATCAACCGCCGGGTTGAGGACTGGATCGAAGGCGAGATGGCGACACTGTAATGTTGAATGCCCTGCGCCGGAAAATTTCCCCACCTGCGATTGAGCAACGCCATATCGACCTGTCCGGCAAGTCAATCAGTTACATCCTCAAACGCAGCAGCAAACGCCGCAGCATCGGCTTGCGCATCGACGAACGCGGGCTGACGGTGAGCATGCCCTTGCGTGCTTCGGAGAAGTGGCTGCACAGTGTGCTGCAGGACAAGGCCGACTGGGTGGTGGAAAAAATAAGCAATTGGCAAGCACACCGTCCCCTGCCCATTATGTGGCACGACGGCGGGCGGATCCCGTTTTGTGGCGACCCCCTTATCCTGCGGGTTGAGCCCGATTTTTTTGGCGCACCTCCTGCCTTGCGCGGAGCAGTGCTGCACTTGCGGTTGGCGGGGGAGGCAACATCGGCGCATGTCGGGCGCATGGTGGAGCAGTGGTATCGGCAGCAGGCGCTACGCCTGTTCGAACAGCGCGTGGCGCACTTTGCACCACTGCTGGAAGTTGTCCCGCATATACTCAAATTATCGTCGGCACGCAGCCAGTGGGGAAGTTGTACGGTGCACAGAGTGGTGCGTTTGAACTGGCGTCTGATCAAACTGCCACTCGTGCTAATCGACTACGTGGTGGTGCATGAACTGGCGCACCTGGTCGAGATGAATCATTCCGCAGCATTCTGGCAGGTGGTGGAACGGGGGTGCCCGGACCATCGGATGCGGCGGCGGCAATTGCGGGATTTTCGCATCGAGGAGTAGAGCAGGGTGCGACATCATGTCGCATTTCGCTGCGCCCGATTGCGTTTTATAGTGCGCACACCGGACAGCCGCAGTTCATTGCGCTTGTCTCCTCCCGGATGGCATTTCGGCGGATGTCTGGTACCTAAAATCGAACTGCTACTCCTGCACCGGTCTGTACCAGCTCCGCCAGTTTTTCAAACAATTCACTGCCATCGCGCTGGCTCTGCCATGCGCCGTCATTCCATGCGAAATGAAATCCGCCCGATTTTGCCGCCAACCAGATTTCGCGGTTCGGTGCATGCCGATTGACGATCAACTTGCTGCCGTCGGCAAATTCGATTTCCATGACCGAGCCGTTGCTGTCGTAATCAATGTCGCCGGCATCGAGCGCGTGTTCGATGCGGGCGAAGATTTCATCTGCCAACTGGTTGAATTCACTTTCTGTCATTGCTGCTCCTTGATGAGTGATACTGTTGCGCATCGCTTATAATCGCGCCCGTTCCGATATAAAGAAAGAAATTCACCATGCGTTCCCTCGGCATTATGTTGCTGTTGCTGTTGTGCGTGCAAGGATGCGGTCGCAAGGGGCCGCTGCATTTGCCGCAGCCGCAAGCCGGCTTTGCAGGCACCCATTCGCTTTCTCCCCAGGATGCAGACAGCCATGGATGATTATTTTTCTTATCGCCAGGAGAGCCTGTATGCCGAGCAGGTTCCATTAGACGAAATTGCGCAGCGTTTTGGGACGCCGTGTTATGTCTATTCGCGTGCCGCGCTGGAAAGTGCCTACCGTGAATTTGACCAAACGCTCGCTTCGCACCCACATCTGGTGTGCTACGCGGTCAAAGCCAATCCAAATCTGGCCATCCTCAATCTGTTTGCGCGGCTGGGTGCCGGATTCGACATCGTTTCCGGGGGTGAACTGCAACGTGTGCTCGCTGCGGGCGGGGCGGCAGAGAAGATTGTGTTCTCCGGTGTAGGCAAGCGCGGGGATGAGATGCGGTTGGCTCTTCAGGCGGGAATACTGTGCTTTAACGTCGAGTCGGCGGCGGAACTGGAGCGGCTGAATCGGGTGGCGGGCGAGATGGGCAAGATCGCGCCGGTCAGCCTGCGCGTGAATCCGGATGTCGATGCCAAAACGCATCCCTACATCTCCACCGGACTTAAACAAAGCAAGTTTGGTGTCGCCTACGATGAGGCCTTGAACCTTTACCGCAGGGCAGCGGACATGCCGCACCTGCGCGTGACCGGTATCGATTGCCACATTGGTTCACAACTTACTGAAGTCAGCCCATTTATCGCGGCGGCGGAGAAGGTTCTGGTGCTGGTGGACAGACTCGCCGCCGAGGGCATCAAGCTGGATCACTTTGATTTCGGCGGGGGGCTGGGAATTTGCTATGACAATGAAACGCCGCCCGCGATCACCGCCTATGCCAGGGCATTGCTGGAGGTGCTGCAAGGACGCTCTGCCAGGCTCATCATCGAGCCCGGCAGAGCGCTGGTCGGCAATGCCGGGGTATTACTGACCCGGGTTGAATATCTCAAGCATGGTGAAGATAGAAACTTCGCCATTGTTGATGCGGCGATGAACGACCTGATGCGCCCGGCGCTGTACGATGCTTTTCATGCTATTCGTCCGGCACAAAGAAGCGCCACTCCGACCCGTGTTTATGAAGTGGTCGGTCCGGTCTGTGAAAGCGGCGATTTCCTTGGGCATGCCCGTGAATTGGGCATTGCGGCGGGAGATGTACTGGCGGTGATGTCGGCAGGGGCGTATGGCATGAGCATGAGTTCCAACTACAACACGCGTCCGCGTGCGGCCGAAGTGATGGTTGATGGCGAGTCTGTCCATCTCGTTCGAGAACGTGAAACGGTGATGCAGTTGTATGCCGATGAAAAAATCATCGGATGATTTTTTTGCATATAACTGCACAAATCTATTGCAGAAAAAAAATATTCGCGCATAGAATGTCGCCACCGTGCGTGTAGGGAGATTTCAGGCAGTTGAAATACGCATCGGGAGTGCAGTGGTTGCACGCAAAAGTAGTACCTGGTTAGTCCATCAAACTTTAATAAGGAATGAAAATGGCAACTGCTACCAAAGCGAAAAGCACCACCAAAAAACCAGCGGCGAAGAAGCCTGCTGCCAAGAAAATCGCCGCCAAAAAACCAGTAGCGAAGAAACCGGCAGCGAAAAAGACTGTGGCAAAGAAACCGGCAGCGAAAAAAGTAGTGGCAAAGAAACCAGCCGCCAAAAAAGTAGTTGCCAAAAAACCGGCAGCGAAAAAAGTAGTGGCCAAAAAGGTTGCGGGCAAAGGCATCCTCGGCGCCTGAACTCGGTAGATTGGGGCGGGCGCCGGGTTGTTGCGTTTCGCCCTTTCTATCGTTCTCGTCGTACAGGGATTGTTTGACCTCTCGCGGTTGACTCGCGAGGCGGTAGCGTCTCTTTCTTTATTGAGCCAACTGATTATTTCACACTGCGGCTTTGCTTGCCTTGAGCGAATGGCTTTGCCAGCCTGCTTTTACTTGTTCCGCTTTAGATCAGGAACAGGGTCGCCAGCCCCAGAAAGATGAAGAAGCCGCCACTGTCGGTAATCGCGGTGAGCATGACGCTGGCACCGATGGCAGGGTCGCGCCCCAGCCGTTGCATCAGGAGCGGTATACCGATGCCGACCATCGCCCCCAAGGTGAGATTGAGCAACATGGCACTGGTCATTACCAGTCCAAGCGGCACGCTGTGATACAAAAAGTAAGCGAACAGGCCCGCAATCCCCCCCCATACAATGCCGTTCAGCCCGCTGATGGCGAGTTCTTTCAGCATCAGGCGCCGCGCGTTGTTCTGATTGATCTGGCCGAGGGCGAGTGAGCGGATGATGATGGTGGTGGTCTGGTTGGCCGAGTTGCCCGCGATACCGGCGACAATCGGCATCAGGGTGGCGAGGGCAACCATCTGCACGATGGTTTCCTCGAACTTGCCAATCACGCGCGAGGCGAAGAAGGCGGTACACAGATTGAGTGCCAGCCAGACCCAGCGGTTCTGTGCCGACTTCCACACCGAGGCAAAAATGTCTTCCTCTTCGCGCAAACCGGCCTGATTCAACAGATCGGTTTCAGATTCCTCGCGGATGTAATCCAGCACCACGTTTACCGTGACCCGACCGAACAATTTTCCGTCTTCATTCACCACCGGTGCCGAAACCAGATCATAGCGTTCGAATGCTTGTGCTGCATGTTCTGCTTTGTCATCGGGATGGAGCTGGATGATATCGGTGATCATCAGTTGACTGACCACAACTTCCGGCTCATTTACAACAATCAGGTTGATTGGCAGCACGCCCTTGAAGTGTTCATCCCTGTCCACCACAAACACCTGGTCGGTGTGGTCTGGTAGCTCATCGAAACGGCGCAGGTAGCGCGTCACCGTTTCGAGGGTGACATCCTCGCGCACATGCACCATGTTGAAATCCATCAGCGCGCCGACTGCATCTTCCGGATAGGACATTGCCGCGCGCAGCTGCTCGCGTTCCTCGATCGGCAAGGATTTGAACACATCGCGGATCACGTGATGCGGCAGGTCGGGTGCGAGGTCGGCGATTTCGTCCGTGTCCAGTTGCTCGGCCGCTTCGCGCAGCTCCTCACGGCTCATGTCGGCAATCAGCGATTCACGTACCGAGTCGGAGACTTCGATCAGGATCTCGCCGTCGCGATCAGCCTTGACCAGATTCCACACCAGCAGGCGCTGTTCAATGGGGAGCGCTTCCAGGATGTAGGCGATATCGGCGGCGTGCAAGCCTTCCAGCTTTTCGCTCAACTCCGCCAGATGCCGCTTGTGCAGCATCTTGTCCAGCAATTCGTGGCGTTCTGCGCGCGGCAATTCCTGGTTATGCACCACGGTTTCCAGCAACGCCTGTTTCTCCAGCAGATGTTGCACCTGCTGGAGATAATCTTGCACGTTATCGGTGAATTGGTGTTCCGTGTTCTCGACCATGGCGCGCCCCGAAAAATTGCGCGCTATTGTAAGGAAAATAACAGGCTGCCGTCAGGGTATCTCGGCATCCGGCATGCGTTCAAGGATGATCTGGACCTTGGCGAGCATGCCGCGTGCTTCACGGTGGCGGTCGTAATAGCGCGGATTGGGCACCATCGCGGCGAGATGTGCGGCTTGTTCGGCGGTGAGTTGAGACGCCCTGACACCGAAGTAATGGCGAGACGCCGCTTCCGCGCCGAACACGCCGTTGCCCCACTCGATTACGTTCAGGTAAATTTCGAAGATGCGCCGCTTGTCCATCACCGCTTCCAGCATCAGCGTGATGATGACTTCCTCGGCTTTGCGCCAGGGCGTGCGTTTGGTGGAGAGGAACAGGTTTTTCGCCAGTTGCTGACTGATGGTGGAACCGCCCGCCACGACCCGGCCCTTCTTCAGGTTCTTCTGGTAGGCCCTGGCGATCCCTTCCCAGTCGAAGCCTTCGTGATCGACGAACTTGGCATCTTCGGCTGCAATAAGCGCGCGCTTGAGGTGATTGGAAATATTGCCGTAGGGCACCCACTTCTGCTTGAGCTCCGCATTGGGATTCTTGTCCTGCATTACTTGCAGACGGTTCTCCATAAACGAGCTGCTCGCGGGATTGAATTTGATCCACCAGCAGACATGTGCGAACAACCACAGTTGGTAGAGCACCAGCAGCGCGCACAGCACCATTGCGCTGCGCAAGAAAAGACTGCGCGGCAGCCTCATTGCTTGCGCAGTGCGGTCAGGATGGGGGCAGTATCCGGACGCACCTTGCGCCACAGGCTGAAAGAAATTGCGGCCTGTTCCACCAGCATCCCCAGACCATCGGCAATGATGGCCGCGCCCTGTTGTCGGGCAAACGCCATGAACGGTGTTTCTTTGCCGTACATCATGTCGTAAGCCAGCGCGCCGGGCTTGAACAAACCATCCGGCAACGGCGGCAACTGGCCGGACAGGCCGCTGGAAGTCGCGTTGATGACGAGGTCGAAACTGCGCCCGGTCAAGTCGTCATAAGATTTTGCAAATACTGTTCCGGCACCTTCGAAGGGCTCGGCAAGCTGTTCGGCTTTTTGCAGGGTGCGGTTGGCGATGATGATGCCGACACCGGCATTGAACAGCGGCCACAGCACACCGGCTGCCGCACCCCCCGCGCCGAGGATGAGCACATCCTTGAGAAACAGTTTGTATTGGAGGTTTTTTTCAATATCGGCCAGCAGCCCCGCGCCATCGGTGTTGTCGCCGAGGATCTCGTCGCCCTCAAAGATCAGGGTATTTACCGCGTTGGCATCGTTGGCGCGGCCACTGCGTTGCGTCGCCAGTTGGTAGGCTTCGAACTTGAACGGCACTGTCACGTTGCAGCCTTTGTAGCCCTCCGCGCGCAGGCGCGCGACGGTTGCTGCAAAACCGTCCAGCGGCGCCTCGATCGCCTCGTAACTGATGTCCTGCCCGGTCTGCTGCGCGAACATGCGGTGGATCAGCGGCGACTTGCTGTGCGTGACAGGGTTGCCGATGACGGCATATTGGTCGGTCATGTCTTAACCTGGAAGGCTGAAAGTGCGCGGATTATAGCGGCTTAACCCGCGCGCTTCAGCATTGCTGCCAGTAGGCCGGTCAACGCCATTGCCCATACGATCGCGACACCAGCAGGCAGGTCTAGCCATACTGAAAGCAGCAACCCGAACACGTAGCCGGCAATACCGATGCCAAAAGCGAACGCCATGCGGCGTTGTTGCAATTGATATGTGGCGAGGGCGGGAACGATCAGGCTGGCGAATACCAGGTAGATGCCGACCAACTGTACCGATGCGGTGATGGCGAGTGCAAACAGGGCGTAGAAGACGAGATGGCTTGGGCTCCTGTGTAACCTGTGCCACACGATCAGCAGCGCGGCACTGAGCACGGCGGTGCAGATAAGCTGAGTGTTGTTCACCCACAGTATCTGCCCCACCAGCAGGTCTTTCAGATGTTCGCCCGCATGCACGTCGCGGCTCATCAACAGGATGCCGAGGCTGGCAGCGAGCACGAAGGTGAGACCGATACAGGCCTCTTTGACTTCCGCCGCATTTCTTTCGATCCATACCAACAACGCCGCACCGCACAGCGCACTGGCGGCTGCGATGAGTTGTACCAGCAACGGCTGGCCGGTGAGATCGAGCAGGCCGGCGATGACCACACCCAAGCCAGCGATCTGTGCCACCGCCAGATCGGCAAAGATCACGCCGCGCTGCAACACCCGCATGCCGAAGGGGATGTGTGTGGCGAGTACCAAGAGTCCGGCGATGAAGGCCGGCAGCAGAATGTCCAATTCGAGTGCGTTCATTGCAGCCCCGCCAATAAGCGCGCAATCGTGTCATCGAACAGGCCATACAGGTCTTTCGCTTTGTCACTGCCGCCTACCGTGTAGGGAAGTTCAACCGCAGCGATAGATGCACGTTCGGCAACCCACTTTGCCGGACGTGCATTCTGATACGCGGCACGCAGCACCATTCTGGCTGGTTGCCTTTGTAAAGTGTCGAGCACCTGCGCCAAATACGCTCCGCTGGGTTCCAAGCCGGGCTTGGGTTCCAGTGCCACGACCTCATTCAACCCCAGCCAATGGCTGAGATAGGGGAAGCCCTTATGCTGCACGACGACCGATATTCCTCTGAGCGGTGCGGCTTGTGCTTCCCATTTTGCAATGGCGGTATGCCATTGCCGGTTGAAAGCGGCAAGACGTTGCTGGTAGTGCGCTGCATTGCCGGGGTCGAGTTGTGCAAGACGTTTGCCGAGGGCTTCTGCGACAGGCAGGAAATTGCGCGGGTCGGTCTGGATGTGCGGATTGCCCAGCGCATGCACATCACCCTCGCCGCGATCCAGACGTGTTGGCACTTCCAGCATCGTTACAAATTGTGATGCCTCGAAATAGCCATCGCTGCCGGGAAGCACTGTGTTGTTGCCCGATTCGCGCAACACCACAGGCAACCATGCCACTTCCAGTTCCGCTCCCGTACACACTACCAGATTGGCGCGGCGCGCCTGCGCGATCAGACTGGGGCGTGCCTCGATGCGATGCGGGTCTTGTAGGGCGGAGGTCGCGGTGTAGAGGCTGACCTGGTCGCCCGCGAGTTCTTGCGTGAGTGCCGCCCATTCCGGTTCGCAGGCGAACACGTTTAGCGTCGCGTGCGCGGGAATGGCGAGTAGTAGAAGTGCAAGGGAAAGGCAAAACCTTTTCACCACCGAGACACAGAGACACAGAGGAGAACGAAAAAACGAACAAAGATTTGCGTAACGATTTCCGAGGTTCTTGGGTTTGATTTTCTCTGTGTCTCGGTGTCTCTGTGGTGAGTGTTTCAAATTGAATTTCATGTTCATCTCCTAGTAGCTGTGCGCGCCGTGTGCGCCCAGACTCATGATGTATTGCAGAAAGAACTGGGTGTCGGTCAAACCCCGGCGCGACTGGTCGTTCGCCACTTGCACGCGCAGGCGTGAGAACTCGCTCGGGCTGTAGTCCAGCATCAGCGTGGTGCGCGTCGGAGTGAATGCGTAGTCACTGATGACATTGCCGGCATTCAGTGCGCCGACTTGGGCAACACCGGAATCGAGACGGTCATAGCGCAGTCCCGCTCTCCAGCGCGGCACGAACTGATACACGCTTTGCACATAGAAACCGTTTTGCGTATTGCTGAATGTATCCGTCACATTTGCGCTTGCAGTGTCATAAGTCAGATCGCCACTTTCCCTGCGGCGGAAATATTCGCCCTGCACTTTGAGATAGCGTTCGCGGAGGTTGCCGTTGGGCGCATATTTCCACACGAAATCCAGCCCGACCGTGTGGCTGTTGCCGCTGAACAGGTTGGTCACGGGGTTGCCGGTTAGGTCGGGCACCTCCGCACTCTCGCGATCCACCGCGCGAGTGTGATGCAGCGATGCGCCCGCGCGCCAGCTCTGTGCGATGCCGATGTCGCCGCCGAGGTGGGCGAACAGAACGCCCACGCCACTGCCGTTTTTCGCCCGGTCGGTGCCGGGGAAACCGCGACCTTTGCCAACTTCAGCGCCCAGTTCGATGAACGTTTCGGTCGGCGCCAGCCATTTGAATTGCACACCGTCCTCGCCCAACTGGTTCTCCCACAGCGCGGCATAGACCAGCGGCTGATCGACGAAATCCCAGGCGTGCGCGTGCGCCTCGTTCAAATAACCCAGGCCGGAAAAGAAGCGGCCAAATTTGAGATTGAAACCCTCGCCCAATGCAGTCGTTTGCACGAAAGCATTTTCAACATCGACACCGCCAGCCGGGTCGAGCGCCAGCGTCGCCACGCCGCGAAACTGCGGGTCGATGTTGGCGGAAATGCCCATCTCCGATTCACCGAGGGTGAAGCCCTGCTCGTGTCCCGGATTGGGATTCATGGCGAAGCCGGTAGCGGGCAGTGCGGGATCCTGCCGCAGGCTGGCGTAAGTTCCGGACAAGATGAGCGAAAAGGCAGGGTTGAAGGCGTTTTCCGCGCTGTCGGTGGCGGCAGCCGTAGCCAGGGTGGAATGGTTCAAGCATACGGCGAGTGCCGTACACGTAGCGATACGTTTGATCATGCTGTGTTCCCTGTATAAAAACACTAAAGACCCCGCGCGCGAGACACGGAGTGGATGGATGTTTTATACGGAGCGGGGCGGGGCGCGCGCCGCAAAAGCGGCGAACACGCAGGGACGGACGGTGAAGGAAGGTGAGGCGGGTGTGCCGCTGACAGACGTTTCAATCTCGAAGCGTACCTCGCTGCTGCCGATCCCGCTGCCAATCTGGGCATATGCCGCGCACAGATCACACTGCTTGTCGTGCGGCTGCGATTGGTCTTGCGTCTGATCTGCCAAGGCATGCGCGATACCGTGGGTTAGTCCGCCCAGCTGGGTGAACAGCAGGGCGAGGATCAGCAGCAGGCGCGGGATGAGCGGTTGAGACATGCGGCGCATGCTAGCGCACAAGCTATTCGGCCTGCAAGCGATCGTTGGTGGTGAAGGTCCAGGTGCGGGTGATGCTCAAGACATCGGTTTCTCTGCGGATATCGGGTGGAAAGGGGGCGTACGGGGCGGCGAGGCGGACGATCTTCTGTGCGGCGGCATCGAGAATCTGCTGGCCGGATGATTTGTTTATCTCCACGCTTTCCACGCTGCCATCGGCGCGGATGTTGACGGTCAGTAACAGGCTGCCGAATAGCTTCCGGCGTCGCGCGGCTTCCGGATAATTGAGATTTCCAATTTGTTCGACCTTTGCACGCCAGTCTTCCACGTACTGGGCATAGCGATATTCTTCAGTGCGGGCACCGACCCGTTTGCGTTTGGGCAATTTTTCGTAGAAGGAGATATTTTTGCTGATCTCGGCTTCGAGACGCGCAATCTCCAGCGAGCGTTGGACCAATTCATCCCCGCTGAGAGTGCTCTCCACCCTTTTGGGGGGCGACTTCTTCTGCTCGACCCCGTAATCACTCTTGTTGCGCGTGAGCAATTGTTTGACTTCCTGTTCCAGCGACTTGACCCGCTGTGCCGCCTGTTCCGGGGTGAAATTCTGACCTTTGCCCAGAACCGGGAAAGGAGTGCCGGCACGGCGCTCCTCCGGTGTATTGCCGCCCCCATCCAAATTACTTTGGGCGTAAGCCGTGGCTTTGTCCGGTTTGGCGCGCGACTGGCTGTTAACCAGTGTGACCTCCAGCGGTTGTAATTTTTTTGCCAGATTACGTGCATCCGGTACGGAGAAGGTGATGCCGAACAAGACGAAGGCGTGCAGCAGCAGCGAGAACGCGGTAGCGAAGGAAAGACGTTCCTGCACCAGCGCCCAGGCCAGATAGCGTTTCATACCACAGCGGTGGCGCCGGCAACAGGGCGCGCATCAAAGTTGAGGTCGAGCAGGTCGATCGTGCCGATTTCCAGCATCACCGTGGTATTGGGCGGTGTTTCCGGCAGCGCGGGGATGCGTCCGATGAGCGGAATATCAGTGAATTTGACCAGGTTTTCGCGCAATACCTGCGCACTGCATTGCTTGACATTTTCCTGCTGCAGCCAGCGCAAACACCAGTAACGCTCCATGTTGCGCTGAAATTCGCTGTAGGCGGTGTAGGCCGCGTCAAAGTCGCGCAGGATGGCGAACAGTGCGGTGTCGTTCTTGGTGTAGGGCGGTGTTTCTCCGCGCAATACGCTAATGATCTGGCGCTGATTGACCAGATCGACATAGCGGCGTAGCGGTGAACTCGACCATGCGTAGTGCGCCACGCCCAGTCCCTGGTGCGGGGCGGCGACCGTGCTCATCTTCACTTTGCCGTTGTTTTGGGTGCGGTAAATACCGGCCACCGCGTGGTCATCCAGTAACTTACCCCAGGTGCTGTTGGCCAGAATCATCAGCTCCGATACCACTTTGTCGATAGGCGAGCCACGCAGGCGTTGACCGATGGTGACCCGGTCATTCTCGACATGGAAAGTGTAGTCGATCTGCTGCGTGCTGTTGTCAGCCGACTTGCCGCGTGCTGCTTCCAGTTTTTGCGCAAAATCCCACAGCAGTCTGAGCTCGGGTGCATAGGCGTAATCAAGATGGCCTGTCGCCAGCGTCTCATCGTTGAACAGCGGCTCCAGCGTGTCGTGGCGCAAATTGGCGGTGATATGCAGACGTTCGATGCGGCTTTCGCTGTTCACGATTGCCAGTGAGCCTGCATCCACCTCCACATACAGCGAGAGTGCGGGGCAGACCTTGTCCGCATTCAGGGTGAAGGATTGCATCACATTTTCCGGCAACATGGTGATCTTGTCGCCCGGCATATAGATGGTGGACATGCGCTGCGCGGCGATGATATCGACTTCAGAACCCGGTGTGACACACAGGGCGGGGGCGGCGATATGGATGCCGATACGCCAATTGCCGCCAGCCAGTTTTTCGAGCGAGAACGCATCGTCGATTTCGGTGGTGCTGGCATCGTCGATGCTGAAGGCAGTGATGTTCGCCAGCGGCAGTTCGGGGTGCTCATCCACAGTCACCTCGGGCAAAGCGGTGCCGCGCGGGAAATATTCGAGCAGGAACTTGTTCAGGTGGTAATCATGCGTGGACGGCAGCGCGCCGCAACGTTCCAGCAGATGCGCCGCAGACAAATGGGTGGCGGCGCAGGCCGCTTCCAGTGCCTTGACTTCGAGCGTGTTGCGGTCCGGCTTGTACAGCAGCATCGCCAGTTTGTCGCCGAATTCCGCAGGTAGCTCGAATCGGGTCAGTGTCTCGGTGAAGCGGGCTTGCAGCTCGGCTTGCAGGCGCTTTTTTTCGGCACTGGCGAGTGCGGCTTTGAGCGCATCCGGTGGCGCGGCTTTGTAGCGGCCTTTGCCCTTTTTGTAAAAATACATCGGCGACGAGTGCAGGCGGATCAGTGCGCCGGCCGCTTCGACGGGATTGGGCGCATGCCCAAAGTACTCTTCAGTCAACACGTCGAAATTGAATTCCTCCGCCGGTGAAGCCTCCCACAGAAATTCAACATCAATATCGGCCGCCACGCCCTCCGCTTGTGACATAAACTCTGCCAATCCGGGCTGTTCGAAGCGTAGCATCACGTTCGCGGATTTGATCTTGCTGCGTTTGCCGTGGGTGTTCTCGACCTGCAGGGAGGTGGTGTTGTCGGCAAGGATATTGCCGACTTTGAAACCGCCGTCTTCTTCGTAAAAGATATTCATGGAATGGGACTGGAAAGAGTGTGGCGGATTATAACCGACGACCCGATGCCGAACTTTGCCCAAGTTTGCCTGTCACTGGTGGGCCGCTACGATAATCCGGCAACTCCCCTTAACTCACACAGGAGCAAAATACATGAAAACGTTTCCTCTATTGATTATTGCCGGCAGCCTGCTCTGCGCGGCGCCATTGGCTTCCGCTTGCCCTGTTGGCCAGTATGGCGGCATGGGTATGAGTGCGATGGATAAAAACGGTGATGGCGTTATCGACAAGAAAGAATTTACCGCTTCCCATGAGCAGCGCTTCCGGGAATTGGATGCGAATCATGATGGCAAGATCAGCCAGGACGAGATGGCCAATATGCCCGGCTGCAAAATAAAAGTTGGGGAAAGTCGGTTCGATAGCCGTTTTGATGAAACAGATATCAATGGCGATGGTGCTTTGAGCAGGGAAGAAGCTGAAATTGGGATGCCGATGCTATTCAGCCGATTCGAGGAAATCGACGCAAACAAGGATGGCAAGATAAGCAAGGCGGAGGTGACAAGCTATATGCAGCAAATGCACACCCGGCACCCTCAAGGAATGCAGCGGGGAAAGTGATCGGTTACAGGCAACACAAAAAGAAAGGCCGGGTTGCCCCGGCCTTTTTATCAGCGACAGAGGTTATTTGCTGGCAAGAATCGTGGCAACCATGGCCTTGATGTCGTCATCGCTGACTTTGGCCGGAGTGGGCGGCATCGGCATGTTGCCGAAACTGCCTGCTCCACCTTTGCGCACCTTCACCTCCATTTTGGCGGCGGCGGCCGCATCACCGGCATATTTGTCTGCAATCATCTTCCAGCCTGGCCCAACGGATTTTTTGACGGCCTGGTGACAGGCGCTGCAGTTGTGTTTTTGCAGCAAAGCTGCGCCGTCAGCGGCCACAGCCGAAGTCGACAGCATCAGGCCAGCAGTTAGCATTAGTGCATGTTGAACTTTCACTTTCATGATTCGCTCCTTGCGGTGGTTGAAGAGTTATACGGTCGCTATTCTACTCCCACACCTGCAACAAGGTGATATAGCCCAGATGGGCCATCGCTTTGGGCTGACCGGGCGTGACGGATGCGTTCCATGAAATGATGAAATGCGCCATGATTGCTTCACTCATCCCGGTGTCCTTCTTTCTTTCGCAGGCGGGCGAGGATGCAGGTGGCCACCGCACGCGGTTCACGTTAAAAGCACCTCGGTGGTAACATGCGCACAGTCAAATCAGCTTAAGGAAGAATCATGGCGGGACACAGTAAATGGGCCAATATTCAGCATCGTAAAGGGAGGCAAGACGCCAAGCGCGGCCAGGTATTCACCCGCCTGATCAAAGAGATCACCGTTGCGGCGAAATTGGGCGGTAGCGATGCGGATACCAATCCGCGTCTGCGCCTCGCGATGGAAAAGGCCTACGACCAGAACATGCCGAAGGACAACGTCGAGCGCGCGATCAAGCGCGGCGCGGGCGAGCTGGAGGGGGTGGACTACATGGAGCTGCGCTATGAAGGTTACGGCATCAACGGCGCGGCAGTAATGGTGGATTGCATGACCGACAACAAGACGCGCACCGTGGCCGATGTGCGCCATGCCTTCACCAAGTACGGCGGCAACCTTGGCACGGACGGCTCGGTGTCGTTCATGTTCAAACATTGCGGTCAGATGATCTTTGCCCCCGGCACCGACGAGAACGCGCTGATGGAAGTGGCGCTGGACGCGGGCGCGGAAGATATTATCAACGACGACGACGGCAGTATCGAGGTCATCACTGCGCCCAACGACTTTGTGGCCGTAAAACAACGCCTGGAGGCGGCAGGTTTTAAGCCGGAGGTGGCCGAGGTCACCATGAAGGCGGAGAGCGAGGTGACGTTTACCGGCGACGATGCGGTAAAGATGCAGAAGCTGCTGGATGCGCTGGAAGACCTCGGTGATGTGCAGGAGGTCTATACCAATGCGGTCATTGAAGAGTGATGGAATCAGGGAAGGGTAAAAGGGGAAGGGAGAAGGGTAACAGCGGAGCCGAGGGTTTAATCCTTCCCCCTTCCCCCTTTCCTCTTCCCCTCGAGCCCCCTTCCCGTGTAAGGATTCTAGGCATCGACCCCGGCTTGCGCATCACCGGCTTCGGGGTGATCGACAAGGAAGGCCAAAAATTGCATTACGTCGCCAGCGGTTGCATCAAAACGCCGGATGGCGAATTGCCGCAACGTTTGAAAGTCATTCTGCGCGGATTGGGTGAGGTCATCGCACAGCACCAGCCCGGGCAGGTGGCGGTGGAAAAGGTTTTTGTTAACGTGAATCCGCAATCTACTTTGTTGCTCGGGCAGGCGCGTGGCGCGGCGATCTGTGCGGCGGTGCAGGCCGACCTGCCGGTGGCGGAATACACCGCACTGCAAGTGAAGCAGGCGGTGGTCGGTAACGGCCATGCCGGCAAGGAACAGGTGCAGGCGATGGTGCAACGATTGTTGAAGTTGTCCGGTACGCCGAGCCCGGATGCGGCGGATGCGCTGGCCTGCGCCATCTGTCATGCGCACGGCGGCATGGGGCTGGGCGCACTGGCGACCAAGGGATTTCGCGTGCGAGGAGGAAGGCTGGTATGACGCAATCACTGGAGCCATCGCTGGCTACTTTGCAAAACCCGTTCGCGCGATATATCACGGCGACCCGTCCGGCCTTTCTCTCTGCCAGCTTGATGGCCTGCCTCGTCGGGCTTGCAATCGCATGGCGCGATGGTCTGGCGTTCGATGTGTCGCTGGCGCTCGTCACCTTGTTGTTCGCGCTGCTGGCGCATGCCGGCGTGAATGTGTTGAACGACTACTACGATGCGCTGAACGGCAGTGATGCACAAAATACGCAACGAATCTTCCCCTTCACCGGCGGCAGTCGTTTTATCCAGAATGGCGTGCTGAGTCTTGCGCAGACACGCAACTTCGGTTTCGCGCTGATGGCATGTGTTGCAGTTGCCGGGCTGTGGTTGATGGCACGCTCGGCGCCGCAACTGTTCTATGTCGGCCTTGCCGGACTGTTCATCGGCTGGGCCTATTCCGCGCCGCCGTTTCGGCTCAATAGTCGTGGTTGGGGTGAGTTGTGTGTGGCGGCAGGTTTTTTGGCGATCACCGTGGGTGCTGATTTTGTGCAGCGCAAAGGATTTGATGCCGCACCGTTCATCGCGGGATTGTCCTACACTTTGCTGGTGACCAATCTGTTGTACATCAACCAATTTCCAGATCGTGCCGCTGATACTGCCGCAGGCAAGTTGCACTGGGTCTCGCGTCTGGAAGTGAGCAAGGCACGCTGGGGTTATGTGCTGCTCGTGGCGCTGGCTTATATCTGGCTGGTGGCGAGTGTGCTGCTCGGCTGGTTGCCGATGTTGTCCTTATTGGCGCTGTTCGCTTTGCCGTTGAGCCTCAAGGCGTCACGCGAGTTGCTGCGCCACGCCGCGCAACCACAACGACTGGCCGATGCGATCAAGCTCACCATCACCGCGATGATGGCGCATGGTGCGCTGCTATTGCTGGCCTTGATATTCAGTAAAGGAAATACATGATCGGAAGACTGAACGGCACGCTGCTGGAGAAGAACCCACCGCAGATATTGCTGGATGTGCAGGGTGTCGGCTACGAGGTGGATGTACCGATGAGCACGTTCTACAACCTGCCCGCACTGAACGAGAAGGTGGTGCTGCACACGCAATTCATCGTGCGCGAGGATGCGCATCTGCTGTTCGGCTTTTTGACGCAGGAAGAGCGCGTTGCCTTCCGCCAGTTGCTCAAGATCAGTGGAGTCGGTCCGAAGCTGGCGCTGTCAGTGCTGTCCGGCTTGAGCATCGCCGAACTCGCCGCAGCCGTGGCGAACAAGGATGCCACGCGTCTGACCAAGATCCCTGGCGTGGGCAAGAAGACTGCCGAGCGCTTGTTGCTGGAACTGCAAGGCAAGTTCGTGGCGAGTGTTGGCGGCGCTTTACCATCAGTAGCGCTGGAGTCGGCAGGCAATGACATCGTCAATGCCTTGCTGGGCTTGGGCTATAAGGACAAAGAGGCGGAATGGGCGGCCAAGCAATTGCCCAAGGATGTCAGTCTGTCGGACGGCATCCGCCAAGCGCTTAAGTTATTATCCAAGGCATGATCCAACACGACGACCTTTCCGCCGCCCCTCGCATCATTTCCGCTGCGCCCGCTTCTCCGCAGGAAGAGGCGCTGGAGCGCGCATTGCGCCCCAAGCAACTCGATGAATATGTCGGGCAGGAGAAGATACGCGGGCAGTTGGAGATATTCATCCAGGCCGCGAAGAAGCGGAACGAGCCGCTCGACCATGTGCTGCTGTTCGGCCCGCCCGGACTGGGCAAGACCACGCTGGCGCAGATCATCGCGCGCGAGATGGGCGTCAATATCCGCCACACCTCCGGCCCGGTGCTTGAGCGCGCGGGCGATCTCGCGGCCTTGCTCACCAATCTCGAACCGAATGATGTGCTGTTCATCGACGAGATTCACCGCTTGTCACCTGTGGTGGAGGAGATTCTTTACCCCGCGCTGGAGGACTACCAGATCGACATCANNCTGCCGCCGTTCACGCTGGTCGGCGCAACCACGCGCGCGGGCATGCTGACCAATCCGTTGCGCGACCGTTTCGGCATTGTGGCGCGTCTGGAATTTTATACCCCGGAAGAATTGCAACGCATTGTCACGCGCTCATCCGGATTGCTGGAATTGCCGATTTCACAAGATGGCGCACTGGAGATTGCCAAACGTTCGCGCGGCACGCCGCGCATTGCCAACCGCCTGCTGCGCCGTGTGCGCGACTACGCCGATGTGAAGGCGGAAGGACATGCCACGCGCGAAGTGGCGGATGCCGCGCTCATCATGCTGGATGTGGACTCGCGCGGACTGGACTTGATGGACCGAAAACTATTGCAGACCGTGATCGAGAAATTCATGGGTGGTCCGGTCGGCGTGGACAACCTCGCCGCCGCTATCGGCGAGGAGCGCGACACCATCGAGGATGTGCTGGAGCCTTACCTGATCCAGCAAGGCTATCTGCAACGCACGCCGCGCGGGCGCATGGCGACTGCAAATGCCTATCAGCATTTTGGCCTGATCCGGCCATCGGGCAACGGCAACAACAAGGACTTGTGGGATGAGTAAGCACAAGGTATTCGCGTGGCCGGTGCGCGTGTATTTTCAGGATACCGATGCCGGCGGGGTGGTTTATCACGCAAACTATGTGAACTTTATGGAGCGGGCGCGGACAGAGTGGTTGCGCACCTTTGGCTACAGCAACGCGGGGCTGATGAAAGAGCTGGGCGTGGTATTCGTGGTGCGTTCGATCAAGCTGGAGTATTTGAAGCCCGCACTGCTGGATGATTGGCTGACGGTCACGGCGCGTGTCAAGGATGTTGGGCGCAGTCGCGTTACGCTGTTGCAGACTGTGCGACGACACGGCGTTGCGGGGCAATCGGGGCGGGAGCCTTCGCATGGCAACGACAAATTCGGCGGCAGTTTTTCAACGGAAGAGGCGGAGTTGCAGCGCGGCGACGAGTTGTTGACCGAAGGCGAGGTGCATCTGGTGTGTGTAAACGTGCAGACCTTCAAGCCGGTGAGCGTGCCGGACGTGTTGCGCAAACAATGGGATTGAGACAATGGATATGATTCGCGATTGGTCGCTGCTGCATCTGGTGGGCAATGCCAGCCTGCCGGTGCAGTTGGTGATGGCTTTGTTGCTGGCGGTGTCACTGATGTCGTGGTGGTACATCTTTATCAAACTGTTCGCGGTGCGCGCGGCCCTGCGCCAGACACGCGAATTTGAAGACGCATTCTGGAGCAATCCAAACTTGGTCGCGCTGTATCAACAGGCGGCGAGCCAGATGCGCCACGATCAGGGCGGGCTGGAACACATTTTCGCCGCCGGTTTTGCCGAGTTCGTCAAACTGAAAAAGACACATGGGGTGGATAGCGCCGCGCTGATGGAAGGCACGCGCCGGGCGATGCGCGCGCGCTACCAGCGCGAGATGGATCACTTGGAATCGCATCTGTCGTTTCTGGCGACGGTCGGTTCAGTCAGCCCATATGTCGGCCTGCTGGGCACGGTGTGGGGCATCATGAATGCGTTCCGCGGTCTGTCCAGCGTGGGACAGGCGACATTGGCGCAAGTGGCGCCGGGCATCGCCGAAGCGCTGGTGGCAACGGCGATGGGGCTGTTCGCCGCGATCCCTGCCGTGGTGGCGTACAACCGATATGTGCATGACGTGGCACGACTGTCATCGCGCTTCGAGAGTTTCATCGAAGAATTCTCCAACGTGTTGCAGAGGCAGCCATGACGCGGTGCGCCAGCCCTCTATCCAACTTTCCACCAAAGGGTGAAAGAGCAGTCGCCTCCTCTCCCGCTTGCGGGAGAGGATTGAGGAGAGGGTTTGCGGTGGGGGCGGGCATGGCTGCATTGCACCGACATCTCTTGACGATCAATTTCGCAGGAAACTTGGCTGAGGGGCAGCACTGATGCATTTGCGCCGTACCGCACATCGCCCACTGAGCCAGATCAATGTCGTGCCTTACATCGACGTGATGCTGGTGTTGCTGGTGATCTTCATGGTGACCGCACCGATGATGAATCCGGGGCAGATCGATTTGCCCAGCGTGGGCAAATCCGCAGCACCCTCGGTGGCTCCGTTGGAGGTGATGATAAAGAAGGATGCGACGCTGGTGCTGCGCGATCATGCGCGGGGCGGCGCCGAACAGCCGGTTTCGCGCGATGAGTTGCTCGGTTTGCTCAAGCAGAGGCTGGCACAGAATCCGGAACAGGCGGTGGTGATCTCGGCCGACAAAAAAATACGCTACGAGGAAGTGGTCAATGTGATGGATATGTTGCAGCAGCAGAACGTCAAGAAAGTCGGACTGCTCACCCGGACAAAATGAGCAGAGCGTTGCATTATCAAGAGCCAAAGCGTGTGGCGGCTGGCATGCTGGCGATGACGGTGCATGTGGTATTTTTGCTGCTGTTGATGTTCGGTGTGCGCTGGCAGAATCGGGCACCTGACAGTTTTGCGGTCGAACTGTGGCAGAGTTTGCCGATGGATGAAGTGGTTGTTACGAACGAACCGGTACCCGCCACCGCATCCAAACAGGAAACAACTTCCCCGCCCAAACAAGAGGAGTTGCCTGCATCGCCCCCTCCCGTGACACCGCAAGCGGAAATCGAACTGCGGGACAAGAAGGCCACAAAGAAAACCCCACCCCAACCGAGCGCCAGGGAGTTGCGCCGCCGACGGCAGGCGGAAGCGCAGCGCTTGCTGGAAGAACAGGCCGAGCAACGCCAAGCAGCAGAGCAGGCGCGGGTGCGCGATGAAGTGAGAGCTGCAACGGCAGCTGAAGTGGGCCGCTATCAGGATATGATCCGCGGCAAGATACGCCATAACATCGTGATGCCGCCCGATGTGTCACCCAACGCGGAGGTTATCTTCAAGGTAACTCTGCTGCCCGGCGGCTCGGTGCTGGATGCTGTAATTCTGAAGGGCAGCGGTAACCCGGCTTATGACGAGGCGACGGAGCGTGCCATCTACAAGGCGCAACCCTTGCCATTACCGACCGATCCGCTGCTAAAGAAACAGTTTCGCGAGTTGCGCCTGACGATCAGACCCGAGGAGAAATGACTTATGCGGCGTTGGATAGTTTTTTGCATGGTGTGCGGTGTATGGCCGGCCCATGCCGAGTTGAACATCGAAATTACCGGCGCTGGCGAGCGGCAAACACCGGTGTCACTGGTCCGTTTTGCGGGTGATCCGCTGCTGGCGCAGAGCATGCTGGAGGTGGTCGGCAATGATCTGTCGCGCACCGGCCTGTTCAAGCTGATTGATCCCGCCGGCAAGTTGCCGCACAGCGCATCCGAGGTGCGCGCGGCGGAATGGGCGGGCGTGGAGACCCTGCTGCTTGGCACGATTCAAGAGGTGAGCGGCGACAAGCTTGCGGTCAGATTCAGCCTGTTCGACGTGGTGCGGAATGCAGAGTTAATGGCGCAGGTGGTGACGGCAAAGCGGGCGCATGTGCGGGTGATCGCCCACCGCATCGCGGATATGGTGTATGAACGGATGACCGGTAGCCCCGGCGTGTTCAGCACGCGAATCATCTATGTGAACCGGGATCAGGGTGTCTATCGGCTGGTCATGTCGGATAGCGACGGTTATGGCGAGCAATCCTTGCTGACCTCAAAAGAACCCATCATGTCGCCGTCCTGGTCGCCTGATGGCCGGCAAATCGCTTATGTCAGCTTTGAACAGCAACGGGCAATAGTGTATGTGCAATCGATCGATTCCGGACAACGCCGCTTGCTTGCCGATTTTCCGGGAAGCAACAGTGCGCCAGTGTGGTCGCCGGACGGCAAACAGTTGGTCCTGGTGCTGACGCGCGATGGCAGTTCGAACCTCTATTTGATGGGCAGCCAAGGGCAGGGGATACGCCGCATCACCCAAGGATATGCGATTGATACCGAACCGGTTTTTATGCCGGACGGGCAAAGTCTGTTGTTCACTTCGGACAGGGGCGGCAGTCCGCAGATATATCGGCTGTCGCTGGCTGACCAATCGGTGCAGCGGCTTACCTTTGAGAGTGGCAGCGCGTTTTCCCCGCGGATATCACCCGATGGCAAGAACTTCGTTTATTCGCTGTATAAAGAAGGAGTGTTTTATGTCGCGGTACAGGATTTCGGAACCGGCCAGACGCAGATTCTGACCACGGGCGGATGGGAAAAGAAACCCAGTTTTGCGCCCAACGGCAAAATGATCCTGTTTGCCACAGAGGCGGCGGGTCGTGGTATATTGGCCACGGTTTCAAGCGATGGCAGAGTAAAGCAAAAAATGGTTGCCCAGCGTGGTGATATCCGCGAGCCGATGTGGGGTCCATTCCTGAAATAACGATCAAAAGGAGTAAACGCAATGAAAAAACTGATCCTGGCAATTTTTCTGGCCAATTTCCTGGTTGCCTGCGCCAGCAACAAACCCAAAGAAGAAGTTGCTGCTCCGGCGTCGGCTCCACAGCCGGCAGCCACCAGTACGCAAGCTGATACCCGATCCGCGCAAGCTGCAGCCGATGCCGATGCCGATGCCGCGGCCGCGGCCGCGACGGAAGCTGCGGCAACCGCTCGTGCTGCCGCTGAAGAGCTGGCTGCATTGAAAAGCAAAAACAGCGTGCATTTCCCGTTCGATGTGGATGCCGTGCAAGAGGGTGACCGTGAAACCATCCTGATGCATGCAAGTTATCTGGCTACTCATCCCCAAGTGGTAGTTCGCGTTGAAGGCAATGCGGATGAGCGCGGCAGCAGCGAGTACAACCTGGCATTGGGACAGCGTCGCGCACTGAATACCAAGCGCGCACTGGTGCTGGGCGGCGCGAATGAGATGCAGATAGAAACTGTCAGCTTCGGCGAAGAGAAGCCGCGTTGTACCGACCACAATGAAGCCTGCTGGTGGCAGAATCGCCGTGCCGATATCAACTACTATGCGCAGTAAACAATGCTGAAGACGGCCTCCTGTTTGTTGGGCGGGTTGTTGCTGGTGAACAGCCCCGCTTCAGCGGGGCTGTTTGCTGATGACGACGCGCGCAAGCAGGTCCAGCAACTGGAGTTGCGTGTAATTCAACTGGAACAGCGGTTGGCAGAAGCAGAGATTCAGAACAAGCTGGTCGTGCGCTCCATCCTCGATTTGCAAATGCAGCTTGAAATGCAGGCCGCTGAAATGCGCAAGCAGCGCGGGCAGTTCGAGGAGTTTTGGCACGCGTTGCAAGAGGCAGAAAAACGCCAAAAGGATTTCTATACCGATCTGGATGCGCGTTTGCGTCCTCTGGAAAGCAGTATGGCGGGGGGCATGGCGCGTGCTATGCCGGGGGCGGGCGGCAGCGCTGCACCAGTGGATGAGAATCGTGCGTTCGAGACTGCCTACAGCCTTTATCGTGCCGAAAAATATCCGGATGCGGCAAATGCCTTCAGCCAATTTGCGCAGCAATATCCGCAATCAGTCCACGAGGCCAACGTCTATTACTGGATGGGTAACGCCTATTTTTTAAGCAAAGACTACGCCAATGCAGTACCCGCATATCGTATCCTGCTCGACAAGCATGGCGACCATCCGCGCGCACCTGACTCCATGTTGAATCTGGCCGAGAGTCAGCTGTTGCTGAAGCAAAAAACCAACGCAAAAACAACCCTCAAGCAGTTGGTTGCCCGTTTCCCCGGCAGCGATGCCTCCGACAAAGCCAAAAAACGGCTGGCCACGCTCAAATAACCCCTACGTAGTCCATGAAAACCGTTGCCGCCACGCTGCGTATCAGCGAGATTTTCTTTTCATTACAGGGCGAAACCAGTCGTGCGGGATTGCCGACCGTGTTCGTGCGGCTCACCGGCTGCCCATTGCGGTGTACTTACTGTGATACCGCCCATGCCTTCACCGGCGGGCAAACCATGACTTTGCCAGCGATCGTGGCCGCTGTCGCCCGGCATGCGCCGCAGTATGTGACCGTGACCGGCGGCGAACCGCTGGCGCAGAAAAATTCCCTGCAACTGCTGCGCACCTTGTGCGATGCAGGCTATACCGTTTCCCTGGAAACAGGCGGCATGCTTGACATCGCCGAAATTGATGAGCGGGTGATGATCGTGCTCGACATCAAGACGCCGGCTTCCGGCGAGGTTGAAAAGAATCACTGGGCCAATCTGGAACATATCAAGCCGCAGGATGAGATCAAGTTCGTGCTTTGTGACGAAGCGGATTATCAATGGGCGAAGCAGGTCTTGCACGAACGCAAATTGGCCGCGCGTTGCGGTGTGCTCTTTTCGCCCGTGCAGGGACAACTCGCTGCCAGGGAATTGGCAGAATGGATTTTGCGCGACCATCTGCCGGTGCGTTTCCAGTTGCAGTTGCACAAATTACTGTGGGGTAACGAGGCGGGACGATGAAACGGGCGGTCGTGTTGTTGTCGGGCGGGCTGGATTCGGCGACGGTGCTGGCTATGGCGTGGTCGCGGGGTTTTCAATGCTATGCCTTGAGCGTGGACTACGGCCAGCGCCATCATGCGGAACTGGCGGCAGCACAGCGCGTCGCCGGCGTACTTGGTGCGCACGAGCACCGGGTCATCAACATCGACCTGACCGCGTTTGGCGGATCGGCGCTGACCGACAACCGCATCGCGGTGCCAGAGCATGCCAGCAGCGGCATCCCGCTCACCTATGTGCCGGCGCGCAACACCATCATGTTGTCCCTGGCGCTGGCCTGGGCGGAAGTGTTGCAGGCGCAGGATATTTTCATCGGCGTCAACGCGGTGGACTATTCCGGCTATCCGGATTGCCGTCCCGCCTTCATCGCTGCCTTTGAACAAATGGCGAATCTGGCAACCAAGGCGGCCGTCGAAGGTAAACGGCTCTCCCTGCATGCACCGCTGATTGATATGAGCAAAGCCGAGATCATTCGTCAGGGTACGCAACTGGGGGTTGGTTATGCGCTGACGGTATCGTGTTACCAAGCGGACGAGCAGGGGCGCGCCTGTGGCCGTTGCGACTCCTGCCGCCTGCGGCGTGAAGGATTCCAATCGGCTGGAATCCCCGATCCCACGCGGTATTATGAGGCTTGAAGAGTGTCCGTTGGTTTGACACCCCTGCCTTAATCCGTATAATGCGCGCTCTTTTTGGGGTCGGTAGCTCAGCCGGTAGAGCAGCGGACTTTTAATCCGTTGGTCGCAAGTTCGAATCCCGCACGGCCTACCAAAAACAGGAAAATGTCCGGACACATGTTCGGG